>JBFKII010000359.1:0-3909 GCA_041632295.1 Anaerolineales bacterium
AGCCAGTTCGCTGGTGAGCTGTGCGTGGATCCCATCTCGCAACGCTTCGAACGCCTCCTGGAACCCTCGATGGACTTCCCCTTCGATCCCCGGGACCTTAGAAAAATTGAGGTCGACGAAAAACGCGTCCCGAAGCCCGGCAGTCCCTCGAAAAACAACCACGACGGTGTTCGGGCTGCGGGCGATATACGCAGCCGTGCCGGTTGTCTCGTGGCTGAAAAAAACCGGCGGCCCGAACCCTTTTTCACTCAGTTCGCTGGCCAGGGCGGCTTCATCCCGGCCAATCAAATAGGCCATCCGGGAGAGCGAAGCCATCGTGTGCGCGATCTCCAGCTCATCGGCGGAAACCTGCCTGGGAGGCCTGGTCCTTGCTTCGGGGGGCAGCGGGCCGCAGGATGTCAACCAGGCGGCCGCAACAAGCAGCCACGTGCAGAGCAGCAGCGGCGGAGTCAATCGGGGGCTGTTTTCAGATGGCATGGGTCGGGTCCACGATTTCAGGGGGCATTTTTTCCCGGCGGGGAAAGTTGAAATACTGTTGAGCGCCAGGGTTGGAAATCGGCGCAGGGCTATTCTACGTTGATCGACCGAAACCTGCCAGAAAGATTTTTTGCGGATAACCGTCGAAACGTGCTCCGAATTCCGATAATTTCGCCGGTCTCCGGTATACGCAGCCTTTTCCCTTCCACATACTGCGCTCCTGCCGCTGGCGGGCCGCGCGAAGGCGGGCCAAACCGGCCCGCCCCGCTGTCGCAGCCCTACCCGGTCAGGGGTCCGTTGTCATTCCGCCTCAAGGGCGTCCGGCAGGTTCAGCGCCGCCGTCGTGACTTCGTCGTAGGTCCCGCCGCTCTCGCCGACCTTGGCCTGGAACAGCCAATTGTTGGCCACGTGGACGCCCTGCCAGAAGATCCCGCCGCCGGAAGCACCCACCAGCACGCCGTCGTCGAGGACCAGGCGAGGGGTACCGTTATCGAGGACCACATCCTTCACCCGGACCCAGTCCACCCGGGTCGTGTCGCCGTCCCAATCGATCTGGGCCACTTCCGTCCCTTTGACCAGCCGGACCGTATCCCAGGCTGCGAACTGTGCAGAATGGAAACCCAGTGCTTCGAAAAACCCCTCGTCCGGGTGTGCGAACACGAGCGCTTCGCCCGCTTCCCGTACCAGCTCGAATTCTGAAAGCGACCCCTTGAACACGGGCCGGCCGTTGTGGTCGTACAGGCTGATGATCTCGTAGCTTCCCTCATCCCCGCCAGGCTCAAAAGAGAGCGGAATTCCGAAGTGGTTGTGCGTGACCAGGTAGCGGCCTTCAAAAACCGTCCCATGCCCGGAGGAGTAATCGATGTCATAGCCTTCGTCCGCCGGCCGGTAGACCCATGATTCGATCCCGAAGCGGACCGTCGAGTCCAGGATCTGCTCCTCCAGCAAACGGCGCTGTGCAGCTGCGCAGCCACCATTTTCCGGGTGGCTGTGCAGTTGGAAGGATTGGACCAAGGTATCGAATGCGGGGGCCAGGATGCTTCCTATCAGGACAAAAGCCAGGCTGCTGAGCGAAAAGAGGGTTTTCACAGTTCCATCTCCTTCGCCCGGAACATGGGGTGGGTCGTCCCGGGCGTGATGGAACCAGTATCGAAAACGGCCGGCAGCGGCCCGTCAGCAGCGCGCCTACCGGTGGGCTTGAGTCATCATCAAACCGTCAACAATTTCCCGCGTACCGTCAACAATCGCCGCTGGCCGGTCCGCCTGTGCTAAGATAGCTTTGGGTGTTGGCGTTTTACCGTCAGCAGCACCGCAAACCTCTGCCATCCATGGCCTCTTGCAGTGTCGCTGGCACAAAAATCTTGTTTTTCGGGAGAAATCGATGCGCAAGTTGAGCCTCAAACTGTTGGGACGGATCCGGGCGAGCCTGGACGAGGAAGCCCTCACCGATTTTCGGACCAGCAAGGTCCAGGCGCTGTTGGTCTATCTGGCCGTCGAAGCCGAGTCGCACCGTCGGGAGCGGTTGACCGGGCTGCTCTGGCCGGGGATGCCCGAGCGCTCCGCGCGCCACAACCTGCGCCAGGTGATTTACTATTTGCGGGCAGCCATCCCCGAGCTGGGGTCGGGCGCCGGGGAGGTGGCGGTGCCGTTCCTCCTGGCGAATCGCCAGACCATCCAGCTGAACCCGGACGCAGAAGTGGTGACAGACATCTCCCGCTTCGACGCGCTGCTCGATGGTGTCCAGGAGCACGACCACATCGAACTGCTCAGCTGCCGGCAGTGCGGGGACGATCTGGAGCAGGCCACCGGCATGTACCAGGGGGATTTCTTGTCCGACTTTTATCTGGAAGACAGCGTCGAGTTCGAAGAGTGGGCCCAGGTGACCCGGGAGTCTTATCGCCGCAAGATGCTGGACGCCCTGGAGGTCCTGACGGCGGTCGCCAGCCGCGGCAAAGATTTCCCCCGTGCCCGGGCGCTGGCCGAACGCCAGCTGGAGATCGACAACCTGCGCGAGAGCAGTTACCGCCAGTTGATGGAAGTGCTGGCGCTTTCCGGGCGGAGGGAGGAAGCCCTGGCGGTTTACGAATCTTGCCGCCGGCTGCTGGCCGAAGAGCTGGGGATGCAGCCCGCCCGGCGGACCACCGAAATCCACGATCGGATCGTGGCCGGCGAACTGCGATTCGATCTCCCCCAGGCGCAGGGCATCCGCGGGTACGAGTTAAAGGAAGAGATCGGCCAGGGCGCCTACGGCACCATCTACCGGGCGGTGCAGCCGGCGGTCCACCGCGAGGTGGCGGTCAAGGTGATCCGCCGGAAATACGCGGACAACCCGGAGTTTATCCGCCGCTTTGAAGACGAAGCGCAGACCATCGCCAGCCTGGAGCACCCGTTTGTTGTGCCCCTGTACGATTACTGGCGCGATCCGGAAGGCGCTTTCCTGGTCATGCGCTATCTGAAAGGCGGCAGCCTGCTTTCCATTTTGGAGAACGGCCCCTGGCAACTCGAACCCGCCGCCCGGATGCTCGACCAGGTCAGTGCGGCGCTCCAGGCGGCACACCAGTCGGGTATCGTACACCGGGACATCAAGCCGGCCAACATCCTGCTCGATGAGGCCGGAAACGCCTATATTTCGGATTTCGGCATCGCCAAGGGGCTGGACGGCGAACGGGCCCTTACGGCCGCAGGGGCGGTGCTGGGGACCCCCGACTATATCTCCCCCGAACAAATCCTCGACGAGCAGGTGGGTCCGCAAAGCGATCAGTATAGCCTGGCGGCGGTGCTTTTCGAAACCCTGACCGGGGAGAAACCGTTTGGCGAAGCCGCGGTCGCCAGCCTGATTTACAAGCACCTCAACGAACGATTCCCGCTGGTTTCCGAAAGCCTGCCCGGCCTGAACCCGGAGATCGATCGGATCCTGCAAAAAGCCAGCGCCAAGCGGCCGGCCGACCGTTTCGAGCGTGTGATGGATCTGGCCGATGCGTTCCGGGCCGCGGTTTCGGGACGGGCTGTAATTGAGGCCGTCCCCCGTGCCTCGCAGGCTCCGCTTTACAACCCGTACAAAGGTCTGGCGGCTTTCCAGGAGGGCGACGCCGATGACTTTTTCGGCCGGGACGTGCTGGTTGATCAGCTGGTAGCACGCCTGTCACCGTCCGGCGCATCCTCGCGCGACTTCGAGACCCCCGGCAAGGGGCGCTTCCTGGCCCTGGTGGGTCCTTCGGGCTCGGGAAAATCCAGTGCGGTTAAAGCCGGGCTGATCCCGGCGCTGCGATCCGGTGCGGTCCCCGGATCTGAAAAATGGTTCGTCGCCGAGATGGTGCCCGGTTCGCATCCGTTTGATGAACTCGAAACCGCACTCTGGTCGGTCGCTGTCGATCCGCCACCGGGCCTGGTGGAGCCGATGCAGCGCGACGTGCGCGGTCTTCTCCGCACACT
>JBFKII010000360.1:0-3884 GCA_041632295.1 Anaerolineales bacterium
AAAACGGCCATCCCAATGTCCGGGATGCGCGCACCCACGGCGGGGAGGTCATGCAGTACCTGCAGGAACACTGGTTCCTGGAAGACGCTTATCTCAAGGCTGCCGGCCGCCCGGTCCTGTTCGTGTTCGGCAACCCGCCGTTCTTCAGTTCAAATCAGGATTGGAGCACCCTGTTTTCCGGCTTGAAGGTGCAGCCCTTGTTGGTCACCCAGGACGGGCGCCTGGTTTCCGCGGCCGAATCTTCGTTTCCCTGGCCGCCGATGCACCTGTCCGGTGGCGGTAACTTGCCGATAGCAGTTGTCGAGCGCTACCTGGACGCATTCTACGCCGGCGCGTCCGGATGGGATTTCACCGTGGCTGCCGCCTTTCCCGGTTTCCACGACATCTATGCGGAGGCCGGGGTAGGGCCCAGCTACGGGTTCCTGGATGCAAACCAGGGGGAAACCCTGGCCTTCACCCTGGCCAGGGCGCTGGAAAGCGACCCGGACGTAATCCAGATCGTTACCTGGAACGACTACGGCGAAGGCACCAACATCGAACCGACCGTGGAATACGGATATGCTTACCTGGAGATGATCCAGCGTGAAATCATCAGGCTGGATGGCGGCGGCTTTCCGTTTACGCCCGAGGACCTGGCCATCCCGCTCCGGATTTTCGAATGGCGGGCGGCAGTTGAGGGCAGCCCGTACGCCAACTCTATGCTGGACAACGCCGTGACCGCAGTGCTGGCCGGACGGACCGACCTGGCGGCGATGATTCTCGAGGAAATTGACCGCGGGGATTGGGAGCAATAGCCCAAAATTCCGGCCTCTGTCTACCCGCTCTTGCGCTGTAATCCGGATCGGCCTACCAAACCATCGCCCGGGTGGCCGACCAGGGTCATCAGGGTGATGTCGTCAAAGCGCGGGCCGGCGCCCATGAACTCCTCCAGCGCCCCCATCATCGCTTCGCGCATAGCCCGCGCGCCCATGCTGCTGTGCCTGCGTGTGGAGGAGACCAGGCGTTCGAAACCATAAGATTCGCCCTGTGGGTTTTCAGCGTCCGTCACCCCGTCCGAATACAGCACCAGCACATCCTGTTTATCGAGGTGCATCTCCGCTCCCTGCCACTCGCTTTCCTCAAAAACCCCGAGCGGGACCCCGGTGCGCACGAGCAGGTCCGGAGTGCCGGCGTTGCCCGGGCCCAAACGGATCGGCGGGTCGTGGCCGGCGTTGCAGTATTTCAGGGTGCCCGTCAGCGGCTGCAGCACGCCGTAAAACGTAGTGACATACATGCCGCCCTGGGCGTCCAGGAGCAGGCGGGCGTTGGATTCCAAGATCACCCGGGCCGGATCGTCCAGGTGCCGCAGGGCGTAGGTGCGCAGAATTGTCCGGCTGAGGGCCATAAACAGCGCCGCGCCGAGTCCTTTATCTGTCACGTCGGCCACCAGGATGCCGTAGCTTCCGTTCGGCAGGGGGATCACATCGTAGAAGTCTCCGGAGGTCTCGCGAGCCGGGACCAGGGTGGCGGAAATATCCCAGTTCGGGATGGCCGGCAGGTTTTCGGGCATCAGGCTTTTCTGGATGCGCCAGGCCAGTGACAGCTCTTTGGCAGTGTAGGCGGCGATTTTTTCGTTGGCGAGAAGCAATTCCCTGTTCAGGCGCTCTGCTTCGCGGCGCGAATCGCGCTCGTTCAACATGATCTGTGTGAACAGCACGACAAAGGCGACCGCCGCGCTGTCCGCCAGCAGGTTGACCAGGGCGACGGTCCAGGTGGAATACTTGAGGCCGATCGGCAGGACGAGCGCCAGCACGACCCCGGCGTACACGGGCCAGCGCTGCCGCGCAGGCAGGTTCTCCACCGCGATGCTGATCAGCGGCAGGGCGACGAGCAGGGCTCCCGGCCCGGCCACCCAGCCGATACCGAAGATCAGGGCAATCTCCAGCCCAAAAAAGACTGCCGGCCAGGATGGGACCCGGCCGCTGGCCGTGATGCGCTCCTCAAAGAGGGCCAGGGCGAGATACAGGCCGCCCATCGCGACCCCGAGCAGGGCTTCCAGGGGTGTGAAAGGGATACCGCCCTCGTCGAAAGAGAGCAGATAGCTGATCCCGATCCCCAGGACCACCAGAACGATGACCAATCGCTGTTTACGGGTCTCGAAATTGGATTGGGTTTGTGTTTCCATCAGGCTGCTCCCCCGGCCGCCTCTGGCGGCGGCCATGTGCGCGTCAAGCCAGCCCCCACTGAAATCGATATATTTCAGCTTATCGAACGAAGCTTGGGATGGCTAGGGGCAGTTGTCCGGTCCTCGGGGGGACAGTTGTACCGGGCAGGTAGAGACGCAACATGTTGCGTCTCTACCCGCCCGCACCCTCGTCTTCGAGCAGCTCTTCGATGGTCTCACCCAGGTCCAATGTTTTCCCGCGTTCCCAGGCCTTTGCCAGGGCCTGCGGCTCGAGCTCTTTTTCGAGCCGCTCCCGCAGCCGGACGATCAGCGGGAACTTCTCCAGCCAGCCGGTGGCCGCGGCCGGGTGGTGGAAGGAGAGGGAAAGCAGTTCGGCGGCCAGCTCCAGGTCATCTTCACTGGCGGAAATCAGCGCAAATACTGGAAGAATGAATGCCTGAAATCCCGCCTCTTTATAAGCGAAAAAGTAAATGTTTTCCTTGCCCAGCATAGACCTGGCTGCAGAAAAATTACCCAATCCACATTGCGTGTAAGCCATCACGCGAATGACCTGAGGCCAGCCATCATGACCGAATTCATCGAATAAGGCCAAGGCCTCCTGATATCGTTCCTCCGCGTTCAGGACCATGCCCATAGCAAAAATAAATAAAAAATGGGTGCTTTTCACAACTACATTCGGCACCCGACTTATCAGTTCCATTCCTCGCTCGGCCCAGCTGCGCGCTTCCTGGAAATCCCCTTTGATGATTGCGATCTCAGCCAGGCGGAAATGGTATTCGAGTGTATGGTGGCCGTCGCCAAATTCCTGGAATACTGGCAGCACCTGGCGGTACGCGGCTTCAGCGTTTTCATAGTCTCCTCGCATTTCGGCGATAAACCCCAGGGCCCCCTGTGCGTCGGCAGCCGTTAAACGGTCGTGGTTTTTCCGGGCTACGTCGAGCTGGATGTGCAGCAATTCTGCCCGTTTTGAGTGACCTTCCTTGTTCAAATACATAAAACTGATTCCGCCGATCATATAATTTTCCCAGTATTGATCCCCGGCCTGGCGGAAAAGACCCCAGGCTTTTTCCAAAAAGCGCCAACTATCCTCCCCCCATGCAGGGATCTTCCTCGGTAAATAAGTAGCATAAATGGACAGGATAATAGCCATTTCGAGAGGATTATCTTCTTGGGCTAAAGCCGCCTGGTATAGCCTCTCGCTTTCCCGCTTCATTTCGATATTACTGCGGGACGTAAACCATTCATCCAGCAGGAGCTGCCGGGCTGCAATGCGGCGCCAGGCCGGATTGCGGTAGCGGTCTTCCGAGGGATCGAGGCGATTTTCGGCAAGCACAAAGAGCTGGACTCCATTCAACCCGCGTCCATTAATTTTACAAAACCAGGTCAACGCTTCCAGAGATCGGTCGATGCGCTCAAACTGCCCATTTTCCACGGCCCAGACCCAGGCTGCCCGAATGTTGTCAAAGTCGGCCTCCATCTCCCGCAGGGCGTCCAGCTGGCGCGGCCCGCCCTTGATGTCGGCTTCCCAGGCCGGCATCCTGCCGAGAAAATATCCGGCAAGGGCCTCCCGGGCACCTTCGAGCTTGCCTGCTGCTTTCAGGCGCTCTTAGGCATACTGGCGCAGCAGTCCATGGACATTGTACCGGCCCCTGTCCGGTTCCGTCCCCAGCAGGCTTTTCCCCACCAGCCCCGCCAACACCCGTAGCGCGGCCGCGCCACC
>JBFKII010000361.1:0-3869 GCA_041632295.1 Anaerolineales bacterium
CGGTAGGGATGGAACTGGCGCCCGGCAGCCCGGACCGCCGCCTCAACCCGGCTGCCTTCCGACTCAAGGGTGGCGCTCACCCCGATGATGTCCGCACCGGCCTCGGCCAGGGCCTGCGCCATGGCCAGCCCGATGCCCCGCTTGCAGCCGGTCACGAGCGCTGTCTTGCCCGCCAGCGAAAAGAGATCAGGAAAGGTCACCATCCACCTCCAGCAGGATTTTCATCACATCGCCGCCGCTTTCCATGTCCTTAAAGCCCTGTTTCAGCCCATCCAGGGGACGGACGCTGGTGATCAGCCTGTTCAGCGGCAACGAACCTGCCGCGGTCAGTTCGATCGCTTTCCCGAAGTCCTCGGCTTCGTAGACACGGACCCCGATCACCCGCAGTTCCCGCCAAAAAATCCGGAAAAGGTCGACCGGTGGAGCCTGGCCAAAGATCGCCACGACCACGGCCAGGCCGCGCGTCCGGAGCAGGCCGGTCATCGCCGCTGCGCCTGCCGGTGACCCACTGACCTCGAAAACGATGTCTGCGCCCGCCCCTCCGGTCCGCTCCATGACGCACTCGGACAGATCGCGCTCCTGGGGGTTGACCGCCTCCAGCCCGAGGTCCTTGGCAAGTCGGAGCCGGAACGGGTTGATCTCCGAGACCAGCACGCGGGCCCCGGCCTGGGCAGCCACCAGCGCGACCAGCATCCCGATCGGGCCGCCTCCGAGGACCACGACCTGATCCCCGGGCCGAACCTCGGCAAGGCGGACGTCGTGGCAGGCCACCGCCAGCGGCTCGATCATCGCTCCGAGCGTCATGGGCAGCGAGGGCGGCAGGCGGAAAAGCGTGTGGGCGGGGACCGTCCAGTAGGTCTGAAAAGCGCCAGGTGTATCGATGCCTAAAAACTTGAGGTTGTGGCAGATGTGGCTGTGGCCCGCCCGGCAGGCCGGGCACGCCCCACAGGGGTCGAGGGGCATGACGGTCACTTTTTCGCCGGCTTCAAAACCCTGCACCCCCGGCCCGACAGCGTGGACGAAGCCGGACATTTCGTGCCCCATGATCTGGGGTCTGGCCACGCGCCGGTCCATCACGCCGTGAAAAATATGCAAATCCGTGCCGCAGATCCCGCAGTGCGAAACCCGCAGCTGGACCTCCCCGGCCTGCGGCGGCGCAGGCGCGGTCTCAGCGATGGTGATCCGCCGGGCTCCTTCGTAATACGCTGCTTTCATCTCTTCAACCTGTCCCCTTCTAAAGAATGTTGGCGGCCAGGGCTTCCAGGGCCGCTTCCTGGTTCCCCTCCCGGATGGCATCGGCGATGCGCTTATGCTCCAGGTAGCTTTCCATCAAATCCCCGTGCCGCGTGTACTCCAGAAGCATACGGGTCATGATCGGCTCCCAGATGCGGAGCAAATCCGGGCTGGGGTGCATCCCGACCAGCGTCTGATGGAAGCGGATATCCTGCTCCATCAGCGCGTCCGGGTCCTCCCGGCGGCAGGCGGACTCCATGTCCTGGAGAACGCTATCGAGGGATTGCAGATCCCGGGGGGTGATGCGGTCAAAGACCTGGTCCAGCACGTAGGTCTCGATCCTTTTCCTCAGGTCCACGACCAGGGGCCGGACGTCGGCCATTGGCCGGGAAGCGACCTGCACCCCTTTATTGGGCTCTTTGACCAGCAAGCCCTGGTCGGCCAGCATGGCGAACACCTCGCGGATCGGGCCGCGGCTAACGCCAAAACGCTCCGATAAGGCCTGCTCGCGCAGCGGCTGGCCGGCTTTGAGCCTGCCAGAGAGGATGTCCTGCCGCAGGTGGGCGGCTACCTGTTCCGTAATAGTGCGGTAAATTTCCATATGCGTTTTCGGTTGTCTTTCGCCGCGCAGCTTGCCTTCCCTATCTCCGGAAAGGCCGCCCCGTGCTGGCTTCGCAAGGACCCTTTGGACCCATCTTAAGGGAAATCCCATGAATTGTCAACAATCTGTAATTGACAATTGACAATTCTGTTCTATAATGAAGCTGTTTGATCGGCAGGCCGGGAGAAAAGACGTGAAAATCAGCAACCTGGAAACCAGGCTCTATCGAATTCCCCTCCCTTCCCCTATGACCGACGCAGTCCACGGGGAAATGACCCACTTCGAAGTCGTCATGGTCCTGCTCGAGACCCAGGATGGAACCCGGGGCCTGGGCTACACATACACCATAGGCCAGGGGGGTGCGGCGATCCGCTCCCTCCTGGAGGAAGTGATCCGGCCGATCCTGCTGCAGGCCGACCCGGGCCGAATCGAAGCGTTGTGGGAGAAGATGTGGTGGCAGCTCCACTATATCGGGCGGGGCGGGCTGGCTTCGTTCGCCATTTCCGCCGCAGACATCGCCCTGTGGGACCTGGCCGGCAGGCGGCTGGCCACCCCGCTCTGGCGGCTGCTGGGCGGGTTTTCGGGCCAGGTTCGGCCCTATGCCGGGGGGATCGACCTGCATCTCGACCTCGACGGGCTGCTCGCCCATACGCAGCAGCGCCTGGACCAGGGTTTCACGGCCATCAAAATGAAAGTCGGGCGGCCGCGCCTGCAGGAGGACGTTGCGCGGATCAAAGCCGTCCGGGCGCTGGTAGGGGACGACACCCCCCTGATGGTGGACGCCAACATGCGCTGGGACGTCTCCACCGCTATCCGCGCGGCCCGCAAGTTCCGCCCCTACGACGTCTACTGGCTGGAAGAGCCGATCGTCCCCGATGACATCTCCGGGCACGCCCGCATCGCCCGGGAAGGCGGCGTTCCGCTCGCCAGCGGTGAAAACGTGTACACGCCGTACGAATTCCAACAGCTGATCCAGCACGGCCAGATCGCCTTCCCCGAGCCGGACGTTTCCAAGGTCGGCGGTATCACCAACTGGATGCGGGTCGCCAGACTCGCCTATGCCCACAACCTGCCCGTCACTTCCCACGGGGTGCACGAGCTACATCTCCACCTGCTGGCGGCCATCCCCAACGCGTCCTTCCTGGAAGTCCATGGCTTTGGGCTGGAACGTTTCATGCTGCAACCCCCGGTCCTTGATCATGGGATGATGAAGGCACCGGAAACCCCGGGGCACGGGGTGGCTTTCGACTGGCAGGCGCTGGCTGAATTCGGAGGACCGGATTAAATGAAGGCCGAAAATCCTTTCAGCGCGGCGTCCAGAAGGGCGCTGAATTACACCAGAGGGCCCGAATGGTTCTGCGAGTTCAACATTTCAGACCTGGGCGGAGATTTCAGATACGAAGTCGGGGTCATTCGCCGCGACCCCAGCGCCGTGCTCAAAATCGAGGACCGCTTTTTCGTCTGGTACACGCGCACGGTCGGTGAGACTCACGGCTTCGGCAGCGGCGACCCTTCCCTTAAGGTGTTCCCCTGGGATCTGTCTGAGGTCTGGTACGCCACATCCGAGGATGGGTTTGATTGGACGGAACGTGGACTGGCGGTCGGCCGGGGGCCGGAGGGCGCATTCGACGACCGATCGGTGTTCACCCCCGAAATCTTCGCCCATGCCGGCAGGTACTACCTGGTGTACCAGGCGGTCAAGGCGCCTTATGTGGTCCGGGTCAAGAATACGATCGCCATGGCGGTCTCCGATTCCCCGCACGGTCCCTGGCGGAAACTTCCAGCGTCGATTCTGCACCCCGCCGACAACGGCCGCTGGCTGGGGAAAGCGGATGACCGTTTCAAGGTGATCGCCAAGGGTGATTTCGACAGCCACAAAGTGCACGATCCCTGCCTGATGCATTTCCGGGGGAAGTTTTACCTGTACTACAAAGGCGAGATCATGGGGGAGGAAATGACCTTCGGCGGCCGGGAGATCAAGTGGGGGGTCGCCATTGCAGACCATCCCGAGGGCCCCTATGTCAAATCCCCCTAC
>JBFKII010000362.1:0-3850 GCA_041632295.1 Anaerolineales bacterium
AGCCCGGCAAATGCGCCGATTTTGTCGCCATCCGGCTGGACCGCCTGGATTACGCCGGTGCGCTGCATGATCCATTGGCTGCGGCCGTATTTTGCGCCCCGGTCGGGGTCGATTACACGGTCGTCGGGGGAAATTTCGTGGTGCGGGAAGGCCGCTTAGAAACCGTGGACCTGCCGCTCCTGGTCGAAAAGCACAACCGTGCCGCACAGCGCCTCTTGAACGCCGCGTAGTACCCGACCCTGATGGAGGCTTTCCTCGCATACATCCCGATCGACCGCCGCCTTGAAATGGCGGGTGAGATCACGCTTCCTGAACACACACAGGGTTCGGCGCTGTTTGCCGACATCTCCGGGTTCACTCGCATGACCCGGCTGTTCGTCGATAACCTGGGCCGCCAGCGGGGTGCGGAAGAAGTGCTGGCGGTGCTGAACCGCGTTTTCGATGGCCTGGTTGAGTCCGTCCACCGCTATCGCGGCACCGTGATCAGCTTCAGCGGGGACGCCTTGACCTGCTGGTTTGACGGGGATGGAGGCTGCCGGGGGGTGGCAGCCGCCCTGGAGATGCAAGCGGGGATGGCGCAGTTTGCGGAGGTGCAGGCGCCCGGAGAGTTGAAGGTTTCCCTGTCTATCAAGGTGGCCATCGCGGTCGGTCCGGTCCGGAGATTTGTGATCGGGGATCCGCAATTCGGCCGTCTCGACGTCCTTTCAGGGGCCACTCTGCTTCAGATGGGGCAGACCGAACGCCAATCCGGAAATGGGGAAGTCCTGATCACCGAGGCCGGGGTTCGAAACCTCGCAGACGCTGTCGAGATTTCAGAATGGCGCCAGGCGGGCTCTGGTCCCAAGGCTGGCGTGATCGCCGCGCTGCGAAGGGAGGAAACCGTTGAGGGCTGGCCTTCGTTGGCATCGGATCGTTTGACGGAAGATGCCCTCGCCAACTGGGTCTTGCCGCAGGTTGCCGACCGCTTACGCCGCGGCCTGGGACATTACCTGGCCGAGCTTCGGCCGGTGACGGCCGTTTTCGTCCGCTTCGGAGGCCTGGATTACGATCGGGATCCAGGCGCTCCCGAAAAGCTGGATCGGTATATCCGCTGGGTGCAGTCACAGGTCCGCCAATTCGAGGGTGTTTTCTTGCAGTTGACCATCGGGGATAAAGGTGCGTATTATTACATTGCCTTCGGCGCGCCTGTCACCCATGCGGATGACTCCTCACGTGCGGTTACCTGTGCCTTGGTTCTGCGAGAGCAGCCGGAGGCATTGGATTTTATCGGCGCAGTGCAGATCGGCATCGCCCAGGGCCAGATGTACGCCGGTGCATACGGCGGTACCTCCCGCCGGACATACGGTATTCTGGGGGAAAAGGTCAACCTGGCCGCCGCGTTGATGGGCGTTGCACCACCCGGAGAGATCTATTGCGACTCGGCGGTTTATGCCTCGGTGCGCACACGCTGGCACTTTGAGGTAGCTGAAGAGGGGGCATATTTCAGCAAACCGAAAGGGCCGCTCGGCGCCGTATACCGGCTGGCTGCGGGTGAGGATGTCCGAAAAGACCCCTCGCCGGCTGGCCAAAAAATGGTGGCCAGGAGGAGAGAATGGAAACGCCTGGTTGGGGCCCTGGAAAACAGCTTGCGTGGGCATGTCGAACTGCTATTGCTGGATGGGGAAGCGGGGATAGGGAAGTCCACCCTGGCTGCCAACATCATCGAAAGGGCGGTGGAGGAGGGTTTTGAGGTGCTGTTGGGGGCGGGCAGCAGCATCGAGCAGAGCACGCCCTACCTGGCCTGGCGCGAAATCCTACGTCAGTTTTTTGGCCTTTCCGAGCAAGGGCAAAACGATCGCCTCGATATCGTTCTTTCCAGGGCCCTGCAACTCGTCCCCGAACAGGCAGACCGCTTTCCCCTGCTCAATGACATCTTGAACCTGGGTTTCCCGGAAAACGAAGTCAGCGCGCAACTCAGCCCGGCCTTGCGCCACGAAAACCTGGTCCGGCTGGTGCCTTCTTTGGTGTTCTCTCGGGCGGAAAACCAGCCGATCCTGCTGGTCTTCGAAGACGTTCACTGGATGGACCGGCTTTCCAGGGAAATGAGCCTGCGCGCGGCCGAGTTGCTGAAGGCGAAAGGGAAAAATATTTGCATTCTGTGGATCACCAGGCCGCTGGCGAAGCGAGCGGGCGCTGAAGAATTTTTCAGGGAACTGCAGCAACTGGGTGGGATGGTATTCCTCCGCCTGGACCGGCTGGAAGATGGGGAGATCGGGCAGCTGGTGGCATGGGAATTGCAGGCCAACCCTGCCGAAATCGATGGGCAAATTGTAAGCCAGGTGATTCAGCGCGCTGAAGGGAATCCGCTGTATGCCCGGGAGCTGCTTTTCACCCTGCAGCAGCGGGGGCTGATCGTCCGCGGGGACCGCCTCGGCTGGGAGCTGTCGCCGCGTTTTGCCGAGGGGAAGGAGGCGGTGCCGGATACGATCCAGGGCCTGGTGCTGGACCGGATCGACCGCCTGCAGCCCGGCCCGCAGACGATCTTAAAAGTCGCCGCCGTCATCGGCCAGACATTTATGACCGACGCTATCTCCTCGATTATGGCCGGTCGCAGCCTGCTGTCTGGAAAGCGCCTGGAAAAAGGGATCCGCACCCTTGCCGGTCAGGGGTTTATCGAACGCCTGGAAGGCGGGCGGTCATTCCAGTTCAATCATGCCATCACGCGGGACGTGGCATACAACACCCTGCTGTTTGCGCAGCGGCGGGAGCTGCACGCCGACGTGGGCGGCTGGTACGAGGCCCACTACGACCTGGAAGGATTAGCCGACTTCTACCCGCTTCTCGTTTACCACTACCGCCAGGCAGAGCTCCCTGAGCGGGAGCTGGTTTACCTCGGCAAGGCCGCGGATCAATCCCAGGCCCGTTTCGCCAACCAGGAAGCCCTCGATTTCCTTGTGCGCGCCCTATCGCTTTCGTCGGATGACGGTTCGCGCTTTGCTTTTTTGATGCAGACCGAAGCGATCTATGAGCTGATTGGGGAAAGGGAAAACCAGGCAGCGGCTTTGGAGCGCGCACGAGAGCTGATCGGTTCCGGCGGCAGCCCGGACCAACAGGCCCGGCTGGCCCTGCGCATGTCGCTTTTCGAGCGGTTGACCGGTGATTACGGCCAGGCCCTGGCCCATGCACGCACGGCGATCGAATGGGGGCGGAAGGCTGGGGATCCTTTGCTCGTCTCTCTCGGAGAGCAGCAGGTTGGGCAGATCCACGTGCACCAGGGGCAGTACGACGCCGCCCTTGAAAAATACGAACTGGCCGTTTCCGGTTTTGACGCCCGAGAACACCCGGTCCAGCGGGTCGAGGTGCTGGGGGATATCGGGCTGGCGCTGGTCTACAAAGGCGACTTTTCCAATGCGATCCCGTTTTTCGAACGCGCCATCGAGATCGGGGAGGTGCTGGACCTCAAAATCGAGGTGCTCAAATCATCCGCCAACCTGGCGAATGTTTATGCCTCGCTCGGCGACCACCCACGTGCGGCAAAATACTACCTCGATGTGCTCGAGATCTGCCGCCAGGTCGGAGACCCGCGGCGGGAGTCGATCGCCCTGGGAAACCTGGGGGTCATTTACAAGCTGACCTGGAAGCTGGACAGGGCCCTTGAAAACCTGGAGCAGGCGCTGAAGATTGCGCGACAGGTCCGGGATGTTCGCAAAAAGGCCACCTGGTTGGGGAACATCGGCGAAGTCAGGCTGATACTCGGGCAGATCGATGAATCGCTCCCTTATTTTGAGCAGGCCCTGGCTATCAGCCGCAATATCGGCAACCGCAACGGCGAATGCATTTGGGGCAGCCAGATCGGCCTTGCCAAGCGCCT
>JBFKII010000363.1:0-3846 GCA_041632295.1 Anaerolineales bacterium
TACCGGGGCCTGGGATTTTGTTTTGCGCCCCTTTTGGTTCAAAATATACGCACAGGTCATGCCGCGAGTGCTTGAATTTATGCGGGGCCGGGCGTCCCCAGGGTCGTGAGAAAAAGGAGGAGCGCCATCGAACCTTTCGATTTTGAGTCCCTATGGGATTACGGCGATCCGGCCGGGACGGAGCAGAAATTTCGAAGCTTCCTGCCAGGCGCGGCCGATCACGAAGATCCGGAATATTATCCGCAACTGCGGACCCAGCTCGCACGCACCCTCAGCCTGCAGCGCCGGTTCAAGGAAGCGCACGCGCTTCTGGACGAGTTGGAATCAAGCCGTCTCGAGGAAACCCCGATTGCGCATATCCGTTATCTGCTCGAGCGCGGCCGCACCTACAACAGCGCTGGGCAGCCGGAAAAAGCGCTGCCCCTGTTTCTGGAGGCCTGGAAGCGCAGCCTGGAAATCGGAGCAGATTTCTATGCTGTCGATGCCGCCCACATGGTAGCGATCGTCAAGCCGGGAAAAGAGGGCTTGTCCTGGAATATGAAAGCGATCCGATTTGCCGAAGCCAGCCGGCAGGACCGCGCCCGCGGCTGGCTGGGATCGCTGTACAACAACACCGGCTGGTCTTTCCACGAAATTCAGGATTATGAAAAAGCACTGGATTTATTCGAAAGGGCGCTTGCTTTCCAGATCGAGCAGGGGAATCCCGAAAACGTTCGCATTGCCCGCTGGTGCGTGGCGCGCTGTTACCGCTCCCTGGGCCGCCTCCGGGAAGCGCTTGAGATTCAGCGGGCCCTGCTGGCGGAAGCCCAGGCCGCCGGCAAGCCGGCTGGTTACACCCACGAGGAGCTGGGTGAGATACTCCGGGCGCGCGGCCAGCAGGACGAAGCGCGCCCGCATTTCCAGGCGGCATTTGAACTGCTTTCCCAGGACCCATGGCTGGCGGAAAACGAGCCCGTTCGGCTGGCTCGCTTGAAAACGCTAGGAGAAGAGGAAGCATGAACGGCAGCCTGCCACGCATACCGCTGGCGCACCTGCCCACCCCGGTGGAAAGCCTGCCACGCTTGTCCGCGCTACTGGAAGGCCCTAACCTGTGGGTCAAGCGAGACGACCAGACCGGTCTGGCTTTTGGCGGCAACAAAACCCGAAAGCTTGAATTCCTGATCGCAGAAGCCCGGGCGGCCGGAGCCGGCATGCTGATCACCGGCGGAGCGCTGCAGTCCAATCACTGCCGACAGACCGCCGCCGCCGCAGCTCGCCTCGGCCTCCGCTGCCACCTAGTCCTGAGCGGCGACCCCTCGGATCGGCCCAGCGGCAACTTTCTGCTGGACCATATGTTTGGGGCTGAGATGACGTTCGCTTCCCGGGCCGGACGCAGCGCCGCCATGGAGCAGACCTATCAGCAGGCCCTTCAGAAGGGGGAATCCCCTTACCTGATCCCCTATGGCGGGTCCAATCCGGCCGGCGCGGCCGCCTATGCCTATGCCCTCCAAGAGCTGTTGGACCAGGGAATTTCACCCGACTGGATCGTGCTGGCATCCTCCTCCGGCGGCACCCAGGCCGGGTTGGTAGCGGGCGCGCTGTGCGCCCGGTTCCCGGGAAAAATCCTGGGGATCAGCATCGAAGACGAAGGGGAAATTTTGCGTGCCAGAATCGCGGGTCTGGCAAACGCCACGATGGAGAAGCTGGGGAGCGCAGAACGGAGCGTAGGGGTCTCGCAGATCCGGGTCGAGGATGGCTACCTGGGGGGTGGGTATGGGGTGCTGGGGGAACGGGAGCGGGAAGCGATACGGCTGTTTGCCCTCCACGAGGGCCTGCTGCTGGATCCGGTCTACACCGGGCGGGCGGCGGCCGGCCTGATCGACCTGATCCGGAACCGCTTCTTCAAGGCAGACGAAAACGTACTCTTCTGGCATACCGGCGGCACACCCGCTTTGCTGGCGGACCGGTATCAGGACGAACTTTTGTGGGAAATCAGGCGAAAAAATCCTGGTAGCGAAAAGTCAAAAAAGTAGTGACCAGCTGAAGCGCGGCCAGCGCACCCACCCCGAAGGCCGGCTTGTGAAAGAGCCGCCGGGCCTCTTGGGCGCTCAGAATCGCCAGCATCGGGGTGATGAACAGCCACAATCTTCCGACCTCGCTGCGGGTTTCCCCCCCGAACACCAGTCCCAAGTAGGTCGCTCCGACTGCCAGCGCAAACAGGTCGAATTCCGTGGAGGTTTTGCGCATGGCACGCCCCGCCGATCGCAGCACAGCGGCCAGCGCCAGGATGGCGACCGGAAATCCAACCCACACGGCAAAATCCAGGTTGGCAACCAGCAAGCTGAGCCAAAACTGGCCCGCTTCCCCGTAACCACGATGGACCTGGTGCAGGGACAGGGCACGGCTGAGGCGCGCGGGCATATCGTAGCCCAGGGCGATTAAGAAAAAGATGTGGCTCAGGGCAAAACCGCCGGCGATCCAACCAACCTGCTTCAAAATACGAGTGATGCCGGTAGGTTTCCGCGAAAATAAAATTTTCAATCCCGCATAAGCCAAGGTCAGGAGACCCATCGGCAGCAGCGAAAAAGAGAAAAACAACGCCGCATACAGTGCCAGCCCGCCCGCCAGCCCCCAAAGCCAGTTTCCGCTCGTGAAAGCCAAAACGACCAGAAGGGCGGTGCTAACGAAGAGAAAAGGGTATAGCACCTGGTCGAGGAAGAGCGGTATCAAAACCACGTTGGGCAGGCAGATGAAGATCAGGGCAGCCGGCAGCCCCAGCCCCCTTTTTTTCAATTGGCGGGCGAGCCGGGCGAGCGGGGGCAGGACCAGGTAGGCGATCACCGGAAAAACGAAGGAGATGAGGGCCGTCAGGCGTTCAAAACGCCCATCGAAGGTATCCTCCGGCCAGAAGACGGCGGAGATCCGCTGAAAGACGACATACCATGCGATCACACCAGGGGGCTTGGTTTCGACGTAGCGCAGGTTGCCGTAGCGCGCTTCGTAATCGCCGATCACATCTCCCAGCGAAGGGCGGTCTGCTGCATGTCCGGCATACACCCGGTGTTCTGATTCGACATACTTGAGCCGCAATGCTTCATACCCGCCGCCCTCCATCACGCCAAACCCCACCTGGATCCCGATCCCCAGGATCCCAAGGGCGGAAATCGCCAGCCAGGACGGAATTTTGAATCTTTCCAGGGCCCAGGCTGCAACTGCGACCAGTCCAAGCAGTATCGGGAAGAGCCACAGCGGGCCGGCAGTTTCGTTGAGTCGCAGGTTCCAATACCATCCTGGCAGCTGGGTCCAGATCTGCAGCCGGAAAAAAAGCACGGACCAATGCAAAACGGATGCCGCCAGCACGGTCAATGCCAGCATTGGTTTCCCCAGGGCCCGCAGCCGCCAAAATCCCGCCGCTCCAATGGTTTCCCGGTAGCTCCAGGCCAGCGCGGCCAGACCTTGCAGGGACAAAATCCCACCCCAGAGCAAAACATAGCGGGCTCGCTCCACCACAGCGGCAAGGGAGCCGATATGTCTGGCGAGCGAAGTGTCGGGAAGCGCCAGCAGGATGCCACAACCCAGTGTTGCGGCGCTGAGCGCAAAGAGGGCCACCAGGAGCCGGTCGCCATACACGAAATAAAAATCCAGGCCGCCGGCCAGCTTTTCCGCAAAGCCCGGTGCGCGGAACGCCCCGTACGCCACCCCGCCCACTGCCAGCGCAAGGCCGAACACCAGGCCCCCTAAGGCCAGGCGCGCCGGTGAAAACCCGAAAAGCAAGGCGCTCTCGCTTTCCGAGGGTATCCGGTATAGGGCGGCAAATGCCAGCAACCCTTCCAAAAATGAAATCAAGAAGAAGGTTCGGATCAAAGA
>JBFKII010000364.1:0-3829 GCA_041632295.1 Anaerolineales bacterium
CTGGCGGGGGTGCCCGACACCCTGCCGGGATGGGCCCAGGCCGCTGGCCTGGAATCCCTGAACGGCGTCATTGTGGAGAGCACCCGCAGCCCGGATTTCTATGAGCCCTTCACCCAGACCCGCTACTGGGGACGTCAGATGATCGAACTCGAACTGCCCGAAGACGGGCGCTACGCCCTCGTGGTCTGGAACGAAGACCGGCAGCCGGGCAAATACGTACTCGACACCGGCACGCAGGAAGTTTTCAGCCCCGCCGACTTGCTGCAGTTCCCGATCTGGTGGTTCAACACCCGCATCTTTTTCGAGCAGGGCCCGGCCCTAACGGCCGCCGCAGCGGCGATCGTCGTGCTGGCACTCGCCGGTTTGGTCACCGCCCGCCGCGCCCTGGCCACCCGGAGCGCACAATGACGACTTTCACCTTTTCCTGGGAAGAAAAGCTGCTCAACAAGGCCAACGAAGCGATCTCCGGCAACATCTTCCCCGCCGTCTCGGTGGACCAGATGCTGCTGGACGATGCCTACCACCGGGCTGCTTCCATCACCCGCGAGCACAGCCGTACCTTTTACCTGACCTCCGGGCTGCTGCCCCAGCCTCAGCGCCAGGCCGCCCGGGCGCTCTACGCCTTCTGCCGCATCAGCGACGATCTGGTCGACGAGCGCACCTCCGGCCGGCGCGAAAAGCTGGCCCGCTGGCGCAAGCAAAGCCTGGCAGACCACCCCCCGGCGGACTCGTCCATCCCCCTGGCCTGGGCGGACACGCGCTCCAGCTTCCAAATCCCGCGCCACTACGCCGAGCAGCTGCTTGAGGGGGTCTCGCAGGACCTGGAGAAAGCGCGTTACCAGAATTTCGATGAGCTGGCCCACTATTGCTACGGGGTAGCCTCCACCGTCGGCCTGATGGTAATGCACATCATCGGTTTCAAATCTCAAGCTGCCATCCCCTACGCCATCAAGCTGGGAGTCGCCCTGCAGCTGACCAACATCCTGCGCGATGTGGGCGAGGACTGGCGCAACGGCCGGCTCTACCTGCCGCAGGACGAGCTGGCCCTGTACGGGTTGAGCGAAGCGGACATCGCCGCCGGCCGGGTGAGCCGCCGCTGGCGAGCATTCATGCGCTTCCAGATCCGGCGCGCCCGCAGCCTGTATCGCCAGGCCCAGCCCGGGATCGCAATGCTCGAAAAGAGCGGGCGCTTCGCCATCGCCGCCGCAGCCGGGCTGTACCAGGCCATCCTGGAGGACGTCGAGGCCAACGATTACGACGTGTTCAACCGCCGGGCCTACCTGAAAGGCACGCAAAAACTGCTTCGGCTGCCCGGCATCTGGCTGGGAATCAACCGGATTTGACCCCCTGTATGACGCAGCGGCAAAATGGATACACGCCTCTTCGCATGACAGCGTGGAATAAAGGAAAAATTATGGCAGAAAAAAGCATCATTATCGGCAGCGGGTTCGGCGGCCTGGGAGCCGCAGCTCGACTGGCCGCGCGCGGCCAGCAGGTCGAAATATTCGAAAAACGCGACAAGCCCGGCGGGCGCGCCTACGTTTACGAGCTGGGAGGATTCAAGTTCGACGGCGGCCCGACCGTTATCACTGCGCCCTTCATGTTTGATGAGATCTTCGAACTGGCCGGCCGCAATCGCGCCGACTACGTCACCTTCAAGTCCCTCGACCCCTTTTACCGCATCTTCAACCATGAAGGCCGGGCTTTCGATTACAACGGCGACCCCGAGTTTATCCACGATCAGATCCGCCGCTGGAACCCGGGCGACGTCGAGGGCTACCGGCGCTTTATGGAAAGCACGAAGGCGATTTTCAACAAGGGTTTTGTCGAGCTGGCCGATAAGCCGTTTCTGAGCGTGGCGGATATGCTGCGGGTCGCCCCAGATCTGATCCGGCTGCAGTCCCACAAGTCCGTTTACCGCTACACTTCCCAATTTATCCAGGATGAGTTCTTGCGGCGCTGCTTCTCCTTCCACCCGCTGCTGATCGGCGGCAACCCGTTCGACTCCTCGTCGATCTACGCCATGATCCACTACCTGGAGCGCGAATGGGGCATCCATTACGCCATGGGCGGGACCGGTGCGCTGGTCAATGCCATGGTGCGCCTGATCGAGGAGCTGGGTGGAAAGTTCCACTACAACGCCGAGGTCTCCGAGATCCTGGTCGATGGGCGGCGGGCCACCGGCATCCGCATGCAGGACGGCACGGTGCACAAGGCCGACCACGTGGTCTCAAACGCTGACGTGGCCTGGACCTATCTCAACATGATCCCCTCCCACGCCCGCGGTCTGCGCAACTCCGACCTGCGCTACAAGAAACTGACCAAGTACAGCATGTCGCTCTTCGTGATCTACTTCGGCACCAAACGGCGCTACACCGGCACCCAGCTTGCGCACCACAACATCATCCTGGGCGAGCGCTACAAGGGCCTGCTGCGGGATATTTTCCACAACAAGGTGCTCTCGCAGGATTTCTCGCTCTACCTGCACATGCCCACCCTGACCGACCCCTCGATCGCGCCCGAAGGGCACGAATCGTTCTACGTGCTTTCCCCGGTCCCCCACCTGGGCGCGGATATCGACTGGCGCTCCGCCGCCCGCCCCTACCGGGACACCATCATGCAGTTCCTGGAGGACAACTACCTGCCCGACCTGCAGGCCAATATCGTCGCTGAGCACCATATCGACCCGCGCCACTTCCGGCACACGCTGAACACCCACATGGGCTCGGCTTTTTCCGTCGAACCGGTGCTGACCCAGTCCGCCTGGTTCCGCCCGCACAACCGCTCCGAGGATTTTGAAAACCTGTATTTCGTCGGGGCAGGCACCCACCCTGGCGCCGGGCTGCCGGGCGTGCTGTCCTCCGCCAAGATCGCTGAGAACCTGATCGCCGGGGAGCAGCAGGCCCAGGACCGGCCGGTTCGCGAAGGGCGCCTGGCGATGGCGGGGTAAAATTTCCCAGGCAGATGACCACCCCCCCTCCCACGCTCTCCGGCAGCAGCGGCCTGGACGTACTGCGGGCCATGCTGCGTGAGCGCTCCGTCCTGGCGGGCTTATCCGCCATGCGCCGCCACCTGGGCCGCATCTTCCAGATCACGCTGCCCGGATTCCGGCCGGTCGTGCTCAGCGGCCACGCTCACAACCGCCGCGTCCTGGTGGACCAACGGGCGGATTTCCTCTGGCGCAGCGAACGCGACCCGGTCACCCGGCTGCTGCGGCATGGGGTGCTGGTCGAGGACGGTGAAAGCCACGACCGGCTGCGCGCCCTGATGGACCCGAGCCTCCAGCGGGGGAATGTCTATGCGCATATCGGCGCCATGTGGCGCTTCACGGACCAGGTCACCGAAAGCTGGAAGGACGGCGCCCCACTCGACATGCTGGTCGAAATGCGCAAGATCGCCCTGCTGATCCTGATCGGCACCCTCTTCGGCGTGGACGCCAGCCGGGACCTCGACCGCATTTGGGATCCGGTGCTCCGCTCGATCGATTACATCTCCCCCGGGGCCTGGATCCTGTGGCCCGAAATCCCTCGCCCCGGCTATAAACGCCCGCTGGCCGAGCTGGACAGCTATCTCTACGAGCTGATCGACGACCGGCGCAGCAGCGGCCCCAGCGGGGGCGACCTGCTCTCCAACCTGATCGCCGCCCCGGACATGGACGACGGCCTGATCCGCGACCAGCTGCTCACCATGCTGATCGCCGGGCACGATACCAGCACCGCCCTGCTCTCCTGGGCGCTCCATCTCCTGGGGCGCCATCCCGAAGCGATGGCGTCCGCCGAAAGGGAGGCCGATGCCCTTCCCCGGGACACCCCCCCCGAACAGGACCAGC
>JBFKII010000365.1:0-3806 GCA_041632295.1 Anaerolineales bacterium
CTCCCCGGCCCGGACCGCCCAGTCCCAGGCCGCACGGATATTTGAAAAATCATTTTCAATCAGCGTGATGCCGATCTGAGTTTTTCCGGACATAAATACCTGGAGGTGGTTTTCGATCTCCCGGCAGAAATACGCGCTGTGCCGGCGGCGGGCCCCTTGGGCTTCTTCCGGGTTGCTGGCCAGCTGCTCAGCCCCATACTGCCGCAGCACTTCGTGGATCTGGTAGCAGCCGCTTTCCCCCTCAAGCTGCAGCAAGGACTTGCTGACCAGGGACGCCAGCGTGCGCAATTGTACCCGGCCGATTTCCTCCGCCGCTGCCCGGTTGAAGGGTGCGCGAAAAATGGACAATCGGGCGAAAGCCGTTTTTTCTTGGTCGACGAGCCGGCTCCAGGTGGAATCGAAGATGGCCCGCATGCTGCGGTGGCGGTCCGGCAAGTCGCGGAAATCCGCCTCCAGAAAATCGAGGCTATTTCGGATCTCTTCTGCGATCTCCTGCACCGAAAGGGTATCCACCCAGGAGGCGGCGATCTCCAGGCCCAGGGGCATGCCTTCAACCAGACGGCTGATGCGCGCCAGGTAGACCCCATCCTCAGGCTCGAGCTCGAATCCGGGCCGTACCCGCCGGGCGCTTTGCAGGAACAGCTCGATCGCGGTGTAGGTCATCAAATTTTCGGGGGTCTCCCAATCCGGGAATGCCAGCCCGGAGATCGGAAAGACCTGCTCTTGCCGGATCTGCAGCTGCTCTCGGGAGGTCGCCAGGGTTTTCAGGCCCGGGACTTTCTCATGCAGTTCGGAGATGATCCCGGCCCCTTCCACCAGGTGTTCGAAGTTGTCCAGGATGATCAGCATCCGCCGCGATTTCAGGTGGCTGATCAGGAGATCCAGGGGCCGGCTGGCGGAATGGGCATCCCGCTGCCAGTTTTCGGAGGTCGGGCTGGATTCTGCCGGGACGTTGAGCGCCCGGGAGATCTCGGGGATGACCTGGTCGATCTGGTTGAGCGAGGCCAGGGCGATAAAGAAGACCCCATCAGGGAAAGGTCCGGCCCCGTATTCGCCCTGTGATTCCAGGGCCCGGTGACCCAATGCCAGCGCCAGGCGAGTTTTTCCAATCCCTCCCGGGCCTACGATGGTCAGGTGGTGCAGCGCCGGGTCGGACAGCAGCCGTTCGAGCTCGGCCAGCTCGTTCAATCTGCCCACGAACCGCGTGGCCTGGATGGGCAGGTTTTGGGGTGTCTCCCGGCCATCCTGAGGAGCTGCCTTTTTTTGGTGGGTCATCGTCTGCAGCGGGGGGAAGGCCTGGTCCGGGAGATCGGGGTGCGTCAGTCCGAAAATGTGCACCGGCTGCTCCAGGCTGCGCAGTTCGTGGACACCGTAGTCCACCCAAGAGGCGCCGGCGGGTAGGGGGAATGCATTGTGAACCTGCTCGGAGACCAGGATCTGGCCGCCCCACCCGGCACTCATGATGCGCGCCGTGTGGTTCAGCACCGGTCCGAAATAACGGTCATCATCTTGGAAATAGTCGAAATCTTTGTGCACGCTGGGCACGCCGTGCAAACCGATCCGGGTTCGCAGGCTGCCGATCTCGCCCCAATTGACCTGGGCGAAAGTTTTCTGAATAGCGATCACGCTTTCGAGCGGCCGTCCTGCTTCAAAAACCGCCTTGACTCCGTCGCCGCGCATTTCGAGGATTCGACCGCCATGCTTTTCGATCTGCTCTTCCAGAATAGCGTTGTGCTGCATCAGGGCCGCGAGCATAGACTGGCGGTAAGTGTCCCACAATTCGGTTGAGCCTTCGATATCGGTCAAGAGAAACACCGGCATGTGGCTCTTGCCCCGAGCCTGGATCGCGGCGGCCTGGAGGCCGCGGTGCTGCTCGTCGGCCTGAATCTCCTCGTACAGCCTGCGAGTCTCTCCGGCGGGTTCGATACCGAGTTTCTCTTTCAAGCGGCGTGCAAGGATCTGGTACTGCTGCAGCGCGCTGCTCCGTTGCCCGCTTCCCGCCAGCGCGGCCATCAACTGGCGGTAGGCGCTTTCCTCAAGTGGGTCGATCTCGATTTGTCGCCATGCAAAGATCTGGGCTCGGCGGAACTCCCCATCCTGGAGCCGCTTCTGGGCCAATTGGGACAGCGCTGCCAGGGCCATCCCGCGGTACTGCTGGCGCAAGGTCTGCGCCCAGTTCTCGAAAGTGCTGCTGTCAACCAGGAAAAAATCAGAGAGGAAATCCGAGCGGTAATGGGAAAGCGCCCCTTCCGGATCCTGCTCGATGGTCTCCAAGAAAAGCGCGACGTCGGTTAGCACGTCTGCCTCTGGGTTGAGTTGAACGGACTGGCGGTCTGCCAGGAGCAGTGGCACATGCCGGCCATCCTCCCGGCTTTCGACCTCCGGCAACGCCTGGCGCAGCCGGTAGATCGTCTGGCGCAGGTTGACCTGGGCGGAGTCCAGGGGCATGCCGGGCCAGAGCAGGTCCATCAGGCTTTCCCTCCCGTGGCTGCGATCCCGCTCGACAGACAGGTAAACCAACAAAGCCTGGACCTTTTTGGTCCGGAAATCGGTGAATGAACGACCGTCCAGCGAGGCTTCAAACGGCCCCAACAGGCATAATTCGAGCGCCGGCATGCGAAGATTGTAGCATGGGAAATCGGGGCCGAAACTGGCCGAAGGCCGGTGTGGTCCCCGATCGAAATTTCAGGTTTGCCGCCGATCGATAGCCCGCCCCGGATCGGGCGTTGTTCAACCGGGGATTGGTTTAGAATCAACCCCAATAAAGGACCTGGAAAAAGGAAGGTAGTGAAATGAATGGAAAATGGTGGCAGAAGGGTGTCATCTACCAGATCTACCCGCGCAGTTTTATGGACACCAACGGCAACGGGGTCGGCGACCTTGGCGGGATCCTGGAAAAATTGGAATACTTATCCGGGACATTGGGGGTGGATGCGCTCTGGATCAGCCCGTTTTACCCTTCCCCGATGAAAGATTTCGGTTACGACGTAGCCGACTACTGCGACGTGGACCCGCTTTTCGGTGACCTGGACACGTTCGACCGGTTGCTGGACCAGGCCCACCAGCACGGGTTGAAGGTCATCATCGACTGGGTCCCCAACCACAGCTCCGACCAGCATCCCTGGTTCCTCGAATCCCGCAGCAGCCGGGACAATCCCAAAAGGGATTGGTATATCTGGCGCGATCCGAAGCCGGACGGCTCGCCGCCCAACAACTGGGGCAGCTTTTTCGGCGGCCCCGCCTGGACGTTTGATAACGCCACCCGGCAGTATTACATGCACCAGTTTGTTCCAGAGCAGCCCGAGTTGAACTGGCGCAACCCCGAGGTGAAATCTGCGATGCTGGATACCCTGCGCTTCTGGCTGAACCACGGGGTGGACGGTTTCCGCATGGATGTGATCGGCCTGATCATCAAGGACGAGCAGCTGCGGGACAACCCTTCCAACCCGGATGCGCCGGACAACCTGTCGGAAAACGACCTGTTTCGCCGGCTGCTCTCGGTATACAACCTAGACCAGGACGAAGTCCACCCCATGCTACGCGAGATCCGGGGTGTTCTGGATGAATATGACGACCGGGTGGCGATCGGGGAGCTCTGGGGGCCGCTCGACCGCTGGGTGCGCTATTATGGCGAGCGCGGAGACGAGCTGCACCTGCCGTTCAACTTCCGGTTGATGTACCTGCCCTGGCGGGCGGACGAATTCCGAAAATCGGTGGCCGAAATGGAGGCCGCCCTGCCGGATTTCGCATGGTCCAACTACGTGCTCGGCAACCACGATTTTCCCCGGCTGGCCAGCCGCTACGGC
>JBFKII010000366.1:0-3786 GCA_041632295.1 Anaerolineales bacterium
GGTTTCACCGGAGGAGTGCTGATTGAAAACATTGGTGCAAAAGGAATGTACCTGGTTTTTTGTATCTTTGTCGTGCTCATCCTGGTCGTTATCAGCCTGATCAACCGGGCACTTCCGCCTGAAAAGGCCAGGGCGCCGCTCACACATTCGATCTGAAGGATTTCATGAAACATAGGTGAAATGATGCAAACCGTAAAATTGAACAACGACGTTGACGTCCCCATTCTTGGTTTTGGCGTTTTTCAGATCACCGATCTGGCCGAATGTGAACGTTGCGTGGTCGACGCCATTCAAACCGGATACACCCATATCGACACAGCCGCGTCTTACATGAACGAAGAGGCGGTTGGACGTGGTATCAGGCAGAGCGGTGTGGCCAGAGAAAAACTGTTTATCACCACCAAACTCTGGATCCAGAGCCAGGGCTACGAGGGCACATTGCGCGCATTTGAACGCTCTTTGAAGCGGCTCCAGCTCGATTACATCGACCTGTACCTGATTCACCAACCGTTTGGCGATGTGTATGGCGAGTGGCGGGCGATGGAAGCGATGCACCAGCAGGGCAAAATCCGAGCGATCGGGGTTTCTAACTTCCAGTCCGACCGGATCATGGACCTGATGATACACAACGAAATTACGCCGGCGGTCAACCAGATTGAAGTCAATCCCTTCCACCAACGCATCAAGACGCAGGCTTTTTTGGAGGAGTACGGCGTCCGGGTTGAGGCCTGGGCTCCGTTCGCAGAGGGAAAGAAAAATATTTTCCAGAATGCATTGCTTTCGTCTATCGCCGCGAAATACGACAAAAGCGTAGCCCAGGTCATTCTCCGCTGGGTTGTCCAAAGAGGGGTGATCGCGCTGGCAAAAACAAGCCGAAAAGACAGGATGATGGAAAATATCGATGTGCTTGATTTTGAATTGAGTGCGGACGATATGGCGGCGATTACGACCTTGGACACACAAACAAGCAGCTTCTTTGACCACCGGGACCCTGAAATGGTGAAATGGCTGGGTGAAAGAAAACTGGATGTGTAAGGATATTGAAAATGGAAATTACACGAAACGGCACACAACCCTCCGGCAGGGGCCCGGCCGAATGGTTTACGGGCACGGTACGGGTGGATCCCTTATTCAGCCCCTCGGGACCCGCCCGCACCGGGGGCGCCAGCGTCACCTTTGAACCCGGCGCCCGCACGGCCTGGCACACACATCCGCTGGGGCAGACCCTGATCGTGACGTCCGGCTGCGGGCGGGTGCAGCACTGGGGCGGTCCGGTTGTGGAAGTCCAACCCGGGGATGTGGTCCAGTTTGCACCTGGGGAGAAGCACTGGCACGACGCAACGCCAACCACCGCCATGAGCCATATCGCCGTCCATAAATTTCTCGATGGCTCACCGGTCGAATGGCTGGAACATGTCAGCGATGCGCAATATACGGCTGAAATCGCGTCAGAATAAAGGAGCGTTGAATTGGATTACGTAAAACTTGGGAATACCGGCCTGGACGTTTCCCCGATCTGCCTGGGCTGCATGAGCTTCGGCACGGCCGAGGGCTGGGTCCATAACAAATGGGCTCTCGACGAAGAAGGCAGCCGCACGATCATCCAAAGGGCACTCGATTTAGGGGTTAATTTCTTCGATACCGCCAATATCTATGCCTACGGCAACAGCGAAAAAATTCTCGGGCGGGCGCTGAGCGACTTCGCCAGCCGCGATGAGGTCGTGATCGCCACCAAAGTCTTTTCAAGCATGCGGAAAGGCCCGAACGGCGGCGGCCTTTCGCGCAAACACATCATGAGCCAGATAGATGCCAGCCTCGAGCGTCTCGGCACCGATTACATCGACCTCTACATCATCCACCGCTGGGACTACCACACCCCGATCGAAGAGACCATGGCGGCGCTGGATGACGTGGTCAGAGCAGGGAAAGCCAGATATATCGGCGCTTCGGCCATGTACGCTTTCCAGTTTCAAAAAGCGCTGCATGTGGCGGAAAAGCACGGCTGGACGCGCTTCGTTTCCATGCAAAACCACTACAACCTGCTCTACCGTGAAGAAGAACGCGAAATGATGCCGCTTTGCCTGGAAGAAAAAATCGCCGTCACCCCCTACAGCCCGCTGGCGTCGGGACGGTTGGCGCGCCCCTGGGCGGAGAACACCACGCGACTGGAAACCGACCCGATCGCCAGGCAAAAATATGACGCCACCGCCGGGGCCGATAAATTGGTGGTGGAGCGCGTGGCGGAAGTGGCCGAAAAACACGGTGCTCCACGCGCCCACATCTCCCTGGCCTGGCTCCTTCACAAACACCCCGTCGTCGCGCCCATCATTGGGGCGACAAAAATCGCTCACCTTGAAAGTGCGGCGGAGTCGGTCTCCGTCCGGTTGTCCCCAGAGGAGATCGCCTATCTGGAAGAACCCTATGTCCCGCATCCGATCGTGGGATTGATTCCTTACAGGGAGGACTTACCCCGTGTCAGGAATTAACCGCACACATGAAATCGAATAAAACGGGCAATGCATGGCAACTATCCTGATCGATAAAGACACCATGGTCCCCATGCGAGACGGGGTAAAGCTTGCCACAGACATCTACCGGCTGGAGGGCGCCGGGCGCACGCCCGTGCTGGTCGTCCGCACGCCGTACAACAAAAATAGGCTGGCAGGCGACGCCGATATCTTCGACATTTTGCGTGCGGTGCAGGCCGGCTACACGGTCGTCGCTCAGGATGTGCGCGGACGCTTCGCCTCCCAGGGCGCCTTCAACCCGCACAGCCAGGAAACCGCGGACGGCCTGGATGCCTTTGCCTGGGCCGCCGCGCAGCCCTGGTCGAACGGGGTGCTGGGCACTTTCGGCGGTTCCTATTTGGGCGCCACCCAATGGCTTCCCGCACGCGAACAGCCCCCGGCCCTGCGGGCGATGGCGCCATCGATCACGTTCTCGGACGCGCACGAAGGTTGCTCGTACCAGGGGGGAGCCAAGGTGCTCCATGATTTGATGTGGTTGGTCGGCTCCATTGTTCCGGCGGAGATCGAGCGTCGAAGGGCGCGCGGCCTGCGGGTGCCGAACAGCGAGACCCCGCTGGACGCGGGTGGGGCGCTGAACGAGATTCCCCTCGCCACCCACCCCCTGATCCGGGAGTACGCAGGATTCTATCTGGACTGGCTGGCACATCCCACGGCTGGTGACTTCTGGCTGCCCGCCTCGCCACGGGCGGGATACGAACGGATCGGGGTGCCCGCGCTGAACGTCAGCGGCTGGTATGACATCTTTTTGTGGAGCACCTGCCAGAATTACATCGGAATGCGGGATCGCGGCGGGACGGAAGAAGCCCGCCGGAACCAGCGGCTGATCATCGGTCCCTGGACCCACGGGAACTTCAGCGGCAGTTTCCCGGAACGCGAATTCGGCCCCGGCGGCAGCGCGGCTGCCATCGAACTGCCAGGCATCCATCTGCGCTGGTTCGACCGCTGGCTGAAAGGGGCCGAAAACGGCATCGACGAGGAGCCGCCGGTGTTGATCTTCGTGATGGGCATTGACGAATGGCGACCCGAGGCCGATTGGCCGCTGCCCGATACGCAGTACCGCCCTTTCTATCTGCACAGCGGCGGCGAGGCGAACACCCTCAACGGTGACGGCACGCTCTCCACCGAGCCGCCGGGGGAGGAGCCACCGGACGCGTACCTGTACAACCCGCTGCGCCCGGTGCCCACGGTGGGCGGGCAGGTGATCCTTCCGGGCGGCAATGCCATGGGGCCGCGCGACCAGCGTGAAGTTGAGCTGCGA
>JBFKII010000367.1:0-3760 GCA_041632295.1 Anaerolineales bacterium
GCATTGGTTCGCTACCGGCTGCCGGTCGATGCGCTGCTGCTCATTTTCGCCGGGCCGGTTCTTTACCGGCTGCTTCAGGCGGCCGGGCGGCTGGCGGGGCGGCGCCTCCGCCTCGCGGCCTGATGCCTCCAATAGTGAATATCCTTTTTGTCTGCCCGTATGTGCCCACCCGGATCCGCACCCGGCCGCGCAATTTCATCCGCCAGCTCGCCCGCCGCGGGCACCGCCTCACCCTGGCGACCCTGTGGGAAACGCCCGAGGAACGTGAAAGCCTGGATGCCCTGGCTGGTTGGGGCGTGCGGGTTTGCGCCCGGGGCCTGGCCCGGGGCCGGATCTTGCGAAACCTGGTTGCCGCCGGTTTCTCCGGCGTGCCCTTTCAGGCGCGCTACAGCTGGTCCCCCCGGCTGTCGGCGGACCTGCTGGCCCTATTCCGGACCGGCGAATCATTCGATGTGGTCCATGTCGAGCACCTGCGGGGGGCGGTGTTCGGGGAGGCCATCCGCAGCCAGTTCGCTTCTACAGGCCGGCCGGTTCCGATCATCTGGGACAGCGTGGACAGCATCAGCCACCTGTTTGCACAGTCCGCCCGCATCAGCGCCAGCGCATTTGGGCGCCTTTCTGGATGGATGGAGCTTCCCCGCACGCGCCGCCACGAGGCGCGCCTGGTGCGGACCTTCGACCAGGTCCTGGTCACGTCCCAGGCCGACCGCCAGGCGTTTCTCGATCTGGACTATGGCGGCAGTCCCCCGGATCCGGCGCACATCACCGTGATCCCCAACGGCGTGGACCCGGAGGAGTTTCATCCGGGTGATGGAAAATACAACCCGGATACGATAGTTTTCACGGGAAAAATGAGTTATCATGCCAATATCACCGCCGCCATTTATTTTGCCCGTGAAATTCTGCCGCGGGTCTGGCGGAGCCGGCCGCAGGCCCAGTTCTGGATTGTCGGCAAGGACCCGGTTCGCAAGATCCAGGCGCTTGGGTCCGACGACCGCATCCGGGTTTTCGGGACCGTCCCGGCGATCGCCCCGGTCCTCTCTTCGGCTGGGGTTTCGGTGGCGCCCATGCGGTATGGTGCAGGCATTCAAAACAAGGTCCTTGAGGCAATGGCCTGTGGGGTACCGGTGGTGTGCTCGCCCCAGGCAGCCGCTGCACTTTCAGCCAAAGACCAAACCGAGTTGCTGCTGGCTGGAAATCCCGGCGATTTCGCGGACGCAGTAATAAAATTATTGGAAGACCGGGCCCTGCGGCAAAGAATCGCCCGTGCCGGGCGCGAATACGTATTGATCAACCATCATTGGGAATCCATCATTTCCCGCCTGGAGAGCCTTTTTTATGAAATCATCCAGCCATTCGATTGAATCCTGGATATCTACCACACCGAAGCTGAAAGCCGGGGTCTTCTCCAACTTGTTCGAAAACAAAACCCTGCAGTGGTGGGCCTATATCGCATTGCTGCTGGTGACGGATTTCATCATGGTGGGCCTCGGTTTTCGACTGGCCTACATCATCCGCTTTAACCTTTTTCTGCCGATCTTTAACCTGGAAATCGTCCCATTGCTCAGCTATTACCAGGGCCTCTCCCTGACTTTGATCCCGATCTGGATCGTTTTGTTTTCGCTCTCGGGCCTCTATTCCCGGTCCCGGCTTCTGGGAGGCACCCAGGAATACGCTAAGGTGTTCCGGGCGAACACCATCGGGATGCTGCTGGTCATCGTGGCCGGATTTCTGGACCCGGTATTTATTTTCGCCCGGGGTTGGCTGGTCCTCGCCTGGGGCTCGATATTTTTGGTGGTCGCGCTCGGCCGCTTCTTGCTGCGCCGGGTGGTTTACGCCCTGCGCATGCGCGGATTTTTCTTGACGCCGGCTTTGATCATCGGGGCGAATGACGAGGGCCGTTTGCTCGGGGAGCAGCTTTACGGTTGGCGGCGCTCCGGTCTGCACGTTATGGGGTATATCGACGATGACAATCTCCCAGGCACACCTGTCTACAAGAACCTGCACGTGTTGGGGGACCTGGACAGCATCGATTCGATTGTGGAACAGTACAACGTTGGCGAACTTGTGCTGGCGACCAGCGCCCTGAACCGCGAGAAAATGCTGGAAGTGTTCAAGCGCTACGGAATGGGGGAAAAGATCAACCTGCGCCTGTCTTCCGGCCTGTTCGAGATCATCACTACCGGCCTGGAGGTCAAAGAGTTGGCGTATGTCCCGCTGGTGAACGTCAATAAAGTGCGCATCACCGGCCTCAACGCCATGCTCAAGACACTGCTGGATATCGGGCTGACCGTGCTCCTGCTGGTACTTCTCAGCCCGCTGCTGCTGCTGATCGCCATCGCCATCCGCCTGGACTCGGAGGGTCCGATCATCCACCGCCGTTGGGTGATGGGTGTCAACGGGACCCGGTTTCAGGCCTTTAAATTTCGGACCATGGTTCAAAACGGCGGTCAGATCCTGGAAATGCACCCCACATTGGTGCAGAAACTTTCCAGGCATTACAAGCTGGTCGAGGATCCGCGGGTGACGAAGGTGGGCAAGTTATTGCGGCGCTACAGCCTGGATGAGCTCCCGCAGCTGGTCAATGTGCTGCGCGGCGAGATGTCGCTGGTCGGGCCGCGCATGATTTCGCCCCCCGAGATGAAAGAGTACAGCAAGTGGGGCATTAACCTGCTGACGGTGCGCCCGGGCATCACCGGACTGTGGCAGGTCAGCGGCCGCTCCGACGTCTCGTATGAAAAGCGGGTGCAGCTGGATATGTATTACATTCGCAACTGGAGCATCTGGTCCGACCTTTATATCCTGTTGCAGACCATTCCGGCGGTCATCAAGGGGCGCGGCGCGTATTGATGGCTCCCCAAGACGTGCTTGTGACCGGCGGCTGCGGATTCATCGGATCCCATGTGGTCGACCAATACATCGCCGGGGGCTACCAGGTGGCCGTGGTGGACAACCTGACCAGCGGGCGGCGCGGCAATTTGAACCCGGCCGCCAGGCTGTATGAGATCGACATTCGCAATCCCGATCTGGAGGAGGTCTTCCGGGCGGAGAAACCCCAAATCGTCAGCCACCACGCCGGGCAGGTGGACGTGCGGCGGTCCCTGAAGGAGCCGATTCTGGATGCGGAAATCAACATCCTGGGCTCATTGCGGGTAATTGAGCTGTCGAAAAAATACAATGTGGCGCGGCTGATCTATGCGTCGACCGGCGGTGCGGTGTACGGCGAACCGGAATACCTGCCGTGCGACGAAGACCATCCGATCCAACCGATCTGCCAGTACGGCGCCAGCAAACATGCCGTCGAGCACTACCTGCACATGTACGAGCTGCTGTACGGCCTGGATTACACTGTCCTGCGCTACCCGAATGTCTTTGGCCCCCGGCAGGACCCCAACGGCGAGGCCGGAGTGATCGCCATTTTTACCGGCCAGATGCTGCAGGGCCAGCCGGTGGTGATCAACGGGGATGGCGAGCAGGGCCGCGATTTCCTGTACGTGGGCGATTGCGCCCGGGCCAACCTGCTGGCGGTCGAGGCTGGCGAGAACGGGATTTTCAACCTGGCCAGCGGGTCCCCGACGACCATCAACCAACTCGCCGGGTACCTGAAGCGCATCACAGGCTACGATCTCGACCCTGTGCATGGACCCCCAATCCTTGGAGAGACCCGCATGATCTACCTGGACGCCGATAAAGCCGGCCGTTTGCTGGGGTGGGAACAGCAGGTTCCACTTGAGCAGGGCCTGGCACAGACGGTGGCCTA
>JBFKII010000368.1:0-3753 GCA_041632295.1 Anaerolineales bacterium
ATCACGGGCAGCAGGGTGACCACGCCGACAAGGTTGTAGAACAGCCGGTAGTAGCGATCGAAAAAACCCTCCCCCAGGGCGCGGCGCACCGCATTCTTGAAAAAATGAGACGCCAGGAAAGAGTGCAGCAGCCCGTAAGCCGCCATGGCTGCCAGAATGAGGAGGACGCTGCTCATCGAATTGTCGGGATTTTGTTGGGGCAGGTCCGTTTTTGAGTGCCGTAACCGTTTTCGGAGTTCATTTTTTCACTTCCACCATCTTGAAAGGGCTGGCCGGGGAACGGCGCTCCTTCTCTGCCTGGTCGGTGCGCAGCGCCAGCTGGCGGGCCAGCAATGCCACCGCAAAAACAAACATGCGTCTGGGCTTGCGGGATTCTCCCGGCACCATCAGCATGTTGGGCAGGTCGAGTGCCAGGCACCAGGCTCCCAGGGGGTCGTCGCGAAAGGAAAGCTCCTCCATTTCTCGGATGAAGAAATGGGCGATCTTGTGGATGGACCACAAATCCTGGCGCTCTTCGCGGCTGATCAGGCCGAGGGCATAGGCCAGACGGATGCGTGCGCCAAACCCCCCCAGGGGGCTCTCCTCCCCCAGCAAATCCTGGGCTTCGGCGGGATCGTCGATAAAAAAGCTGCGCAGCAGTTGATCGAGGTGGGTGCTGAGCAGCGCGGATCCGACGATCGCCACAGCCCGGTCGCTCTTGCCGTGGATATCGTCAACGAAGTTTGCCCGGGACTGGATCTCCTGGGGGTCAATGGATGGGTCTGGAGAGGCCATGAGGTGTGAAATCGGTTTGGGAAATTATAACCAGGATTCCGGCCGGGCTGCGCTTCGTCGTGAAGTGATAAGGGCCAGATCACGGGCTTGAATGGCGCGTATGGCCTCTCGCCTGGGTCCGTTATTCCATTTAGGATTTGGGGTTTGGAGAAAGCCAGGGGCGATCGGGTTTTTCCATTCTGATAAAATGGAGCCCGATTGCTCTCCCAGGAGCCTGACATGCGCATCCTCCCACACGAAACGATCATGCACCTGCCTTGGGCGGAAATCGAGCCCTTCTTCGCAGAATTGAACGAACGCCCGCTGAACGCAGACACCGTCGAGGCCTGGCTGGCGGACTGGAGCCGGCTGCGCGAGCGCCTGCACGAGCGCGCTGCCCGCCTGCGCGTCGCCAGCGTGCAGGACACGGCCGACGAACAGGCCGAGACTGCTTTGAAGGACTTCCTGTCCGGAGTGTTCCCCGAGATGCAAAAGGCCAACAACGCCCTGACCAACCGGCTGCTGGAGAGCGGCCTGCAGGTCGACGGGATGGAAGTGCCGCTCAGAAAAATGCGACAGAATGCGGCTATCTTCCGGGAAGCGAACCTGCCGCTCCAGACCGAGGAGCAGGCCAACGCCATCGCCTTCAACAAGATCACCGCTGCCCAGACGATCACCTGGGAGGGCGAAGAATTCACCACCAGCCGGGTCGGGCCGCTGTACGAGGGGTCGCGGCGCGAAACCCGGCGCGCCATCTGGGCGCTGGTGGACGCACGCGAGCAGCAGGACCGTGTGGCGATCAACGAGCTGTGGGTGGAGGTGCTCGCCAACCGCCAGCAGCAGGCCGCCAATGCCGGTTTCCCGGGCGACTACCGGGCTTACGCCTGGCGCCGGCGCCACCGTTTCGATTACAGCCCGCAGGACTGCCGAAGGTTTCACGCGGCGATCGAAAAAGTCGTCGTGCCGGCCGCGGGCCGGGTCTACCAGCGCCACACCCGGGGTTTGGGGGTCGATTCCTTGCGGCCCTGGGACCTGGACCTTTACCAGCAGACCTACCCGATCTCGACGGACCATCTGACCCCTTTTAATAATGAAGAAGAGCTGCTCGACCGGGGCAGCGCCGTCTTCCACCGTGTGGACCCTGCTCTGGGGGGCTATTTTGACCACATGCGCGCCGCCGGGCAGATCGATTTCGTCAACCGGCCGGGCAAAGGACCCGGCGCGTTCTGCACCGCTTACCCCGCCAGCCGCCTGCCTTTCATGTTCGGCAACGCGGTCGGGCAGAGCCGGGATGTGACCACCCTGCTGCATGAAAGCGGGCACGCATTTCACAACTTCGAGAGCTTTTCGCTGCCCTACTACCACCAGCGCTTTCCGCCGATGGAATTCAACGAGGTCGCCTCGATGGCGATGGAGTTCCTGGGCGCACCCTACCTGACCCTGTCCCATGGTGGCTATTACACATCCGGCGAGGCCGCCCTGGCGCGCACCAAGCATCTCGAAAAGACGTTGCTATTCTGGCCGTACATGGCGGTGGTGGACGCCTTCCAGCACTGGGTCTACGAAAACCCGGAGCAGGCCGCCGACCCTGCCGACTGCGACCGGGCCTGGGGCGAGTTGTGGGACCGCTTCATCCCGTGGATTGATTTCACGGGGCTGGAATCCGCCAAAACCCGTGGCTGGCACCGCAAGCGCCACATCCACCGATCGCCGTTCTATTACATCGAATACGGGCTGGCCTCCCTCGGGGCGGTCCAGATCTGGGCCAACGCCCGGCGGGACCAGGCTGGGGCGGTCCAGGCTTATCGCTCGGCGCTGGCGCTGGGCGGGACCGTGGGCCTGAAAGACCTGTACGAGGTTGCCGGCGCCCACTTTGCCTTCGATGCCGGGACATTGCAGATGGCGGTGGATCTGATCGAAGAAGTGCTCGATGAACTGGCCGAATCCCAGGAAGCTGATCGAGCGGTGTGACAGAAATCACGCCCATTTAGGAGGACCTTTGGAGTACACCAACCTTGGAAAAACCGGCCTGAAAGTCTCGCGCATCTGCCTGGGCATGATGAGTTACGGCAGTTCGCAGTGGCGCGATTATGTTCTTGACGAGGACGAAGCCCGCCCGATCATCCGCGCTGCGGTGGAGTCGGGGATCAATTTCTTCGACACCGCCAACATGTACTCGGACGGAGTCAGCGAGCAGATCACCGGCCGGGCGCTGCGCGATTTCGCCCACCGGGACGAGCTGGTGATCGCCACCAAGGTCTTTTTCAAGACCGGGGAAAAGCCCAACCAGGGGGGATTGTCGCGGGCCCACATCCTAACTGAAGTCGAGAACTCGCTGCGCCGGCTGGGCACCGACTATATCGACCTGTACCAGATCCACCGCTGGGATTACGAGACCCCGATCCAAGAGACGCTCGAGGCGCTTCACGACCTGGTGCGTTCGGGGAAAGTGCGCTACATCGGCGCATCCAGCATGTGGGCCTGGCAGTTCGCCAAGTCGCTCTACCTGGCCGACCTGCACGGCTGGACGCGCTTCGTCTCGATGCAAAACCATTACAACCTGGTTTACCGTGAAGAGGAGCGTGAGATGCTGCCTCTCTGCCGGGACCAGGGGATCGGGGTGATTCCCTGGAGCCCGCTGGCGCGCGGCTTCCTGACCGGCAACCGTACGCGCGAAAAAAGCGGCGATACGGCGCGCGCCAGGAGCGATCAGTTCGCCCACAGCATGTACTACCGCCAGGAGGATTGGGAGGTGGTCGATCGGCTGGTGGCCCTGGCCGAGCAGAAAGAGCGCACACCGGCCCAGGTCGCCCTGGCCTGGCTGCTGCACCAGGAGGGGGTCAGTGCCCCGATCGTCGGGGCGCGCACCCAATCTCACCTGGAACAGGCGGTCGCCGCGGTGGAGATCGCATTGACACCCGAGGAGATCGCCAGCCTGGAGGAGCCGTACCAGCCCCATCCGGTTTTGGGGCACCGTTAAACCAAAGGGGTTCCCGGGGA
>JBFKII010000369.1:0-3706 GCA_041632295.1 Anaerolineales bacterium
ACGTGGCCTTCGCCAGCTCCAACCGCAGTGGACCGGTAGATCTGGCCGGCCTGGAACTGGTCCCGTTTGAGATCCTGATTCTCGAACTGTATGCCTGAACGCCGGCGAATGAACAGAACTGCGCTGCTCGCCGCTTGCCTGTTGGGCGCCGTCCTTTTGGCCGGATGCTCCTCCAGCGCCGCCACACAGCCGCCTGTGCCCCCTTCGGAAACAACGGCGCCTACGCCCACCGAGAATCCGGCCACCCCGGAAGCGACTGCCGCCCCTGTTTGCACCTCGATGGCCGCTGCCGGCAACCAAGAGGGAGACCTCTTCTGGTGGAACGATACGGTCTTCTACCAGATCTTCGTGCGCAGCTTTTATGACAGCGACGGGGACGGCATTGGGGACCTGAACGGCATCATCCAGAAGCTGGACTATCTCAACGACGGGGACGACTCGACCACAGAAGACCTGGGGGTCAGCGGGATCTGGCTGATGCCGATCCACCCGTCCCCCAGCTACCACGGCTATGACGTGGCGGATTATTTGGACGTCAATCCCGAGTACGGCACGCTGGATGACCTGCGCGACCTCCTGGATGAAGCCCACCGGCGCGGCATGCGGGTGATCATTGATATGGTGCTCAACCACACCAGCACCAGGCATCCCTGGTTCATCGAAGCCTCCAGCGATCCGGAAAGCGAGTACCGCGACTATTACATTTTTACCGACTCGCCGGGGGGCTTCCAGAGCCCCTGGGGCACTGAGGTCTGGTTCAAGCTCGATACGGGCTTTTACTACGCCTTAAACTCGGCCGGCATGCCCGACCTGGACTACACCAACACGCTGGTTGTCGAGGAGATGCAGGAGGTGGTGCGTTTCTGGCTGGAGGATGTCGGGGTGGATGGCTTCCGCCTGGACGCCGTCAAGCACATCATCGAGGAAGGGGCAGTTCAGGAAAACACCGCCTCCACCCACGACTTTTGGAAGGATTTCTACGATTATTACACCGGGATCAACCCGGAAGCCCTGACGGTCGGCGAGGCCTGGACCAGCACTTCCGAGGTGGTCAGGTACATCGGGGATGAGGTCAACATCGCCTTTGAATTCAGCCTGGCCGGCGCGATGCTCGACAGCGCCCGCACCGGAAGGAATATGTCCATCCGGCAGGCCCACGAGCTCGTGACCGGAAGCTATCCCGCCCACCAGTATGCCAGCTTTCTGAGCAACCATGACCAGCCGCGCACGATCAGCGTGCTGCTGGGGGACGTCGGGAAAGCCAAAAGTGCGGCCAGCCTGCTTCTGACCGGCCCGGGCGTGCCGTTCTTATACTACGGGGAGGAAGTTGGCCAGCGCGGCAACAAGCCCGACGAAAACCTTCGGGCGCCCATGCAGTGGTCGGCTGAGGCCAACGCCGGCTTCAGCGAGGCGGCGCAGCCCTGGCGCCTGCCCCAGCGCGGCTATGAGGAGGCCAATGTCGCCCTGGAAACCGGAGATCCGGATTCGCTGCTCAGCCACTACCGGCGGCTGATCCACGCTCGCAACGCAAATCCCGCCCTGCGAAGCGGAGCCCTGCTGCCGCTGCCAGGCGAGACGGCCGGTGTGTACGGGTTCCTGCGCTTTTCACAAGGCCAGACCCTGCTGGTGGTGGTCAATCTGAGCCCCAATCCGACCCAAAACTACACCTTCTGCCTGAGCGAAGGTCCTCTGGCGGAGGGCACAGCCATTGAAATTCTGCAGGGGGCGACGGTAAATGCACCTACGCTCAACGCCAGCGGCGGTTTTGACAATTACCGGCCGGTCGACAGCCTGGAGGCTTACACCACGTACATTATTGAATTAAAATAATACGAAACAAAAAAATCACCGGCAAACAGCGAAAGCAACCCCAAACCGGACCCACTCTTTCCCAGTAAAAAAGCTAACGTGCGAGGAGGCAATAGATGGCAAACACGAATATAACGGACATCATCGGAAGGATCCCATTGTTCCACGGGCTGAGCAAGCGCCAGAAAAAGCAGCTCGCCACACGCTTTGTTTCGCGTTCCTACAAAGCCGGTGAGAATATGGTTACCCAGGGGAAAGGTGGAGCAGGGATGTTCACCATCCTTTCCGGCCACGCCCAGGCGGTGCTCGAAGCCGCCGACGGCGGCAAGACCGTGGTCAACTCCTTCGGTCCGGGCGACTTTTTCGGCGAAATCGCGCTGCTGGACGAGGGGCCGCGCACCGCTTCCGTGGTGGCGACGGAGGATACAACCGTTCTGATCCTCAGCGCACCTGAATTTCGCGCCGTGATGGCCCATGACGCCGAAATGGGGTTGGTGATCTCCCAGGAGTTGGCCAGGCGTATTCGCACTCTGATCCATTCGCTAGGCAACTGAGGGGCCGGAGGGGGAATCGGGCCAGTCTGGATCCTTGAATACCGCGGTTGTTGCGCGCCAACTCCAATTGAAATGACCGTCATGTAAGGTAGTTTTTTCTGTGGTCGTTCGATCCACTTTCACTTTCAAAGGGGAAAAGTTCTCTGGCTGCCTGTCGCAGCCGGAATCGGGCCCGGGTCCCGGAGTGCTGGTCCTGCATGCCTGGTGGGGGTTGAATGCGTTCATCTCCGGTTATTGTGACCGACTGGCCGGCGCTGGCTTTACGGCCCTGGCGCCAGATTGTTACGCCGGCCAGAAGGCCGCGACGATCGAAGAGGCCAAAGTGCTGCGGGGGAAAATGGATCGCCCGGCAGCCATCCGGACGATGCGCCTGTCTGCCGATTTCCTGGCCGGGCACCCCGAAATTGCGCAGCCGCGCCTGGGCGCCCTCGGCTTCTCGTTGGGATGCAGCCTGGCGATTGAAGCGGCGCGCAGTAAAAACCGCTCGGTGCGGGCCGTTGTCCTGTACTATGGCACGGGGGGTGGGAAGCTGGACAAGGCCCAGGCCGCCTTTCTGGGGCATTTTGCCGAGGACGACCGCTGGGGGGCACATGCCAAAAAAGCGACCGCGCTGGCAGATCGCATTCGCACGGCCGGCCATCCGGCCGAATTTTTCGAGTACGCTGGGACCGAGCACTGGTTTGCCGAAGATGACCGCCCGGAATACCGGAAGGAAGCGGCCGAATTGGCCTGGGGAAGAAGCCTGGAGTTTCTAAAAAGAGAGCTGGCTTAGGTAATACCGAGCCCTGCGATAGAGCCTCCGGTCCTTCTGAGTCCTGCCAATCAAGATGACTTACGTCATCTCCACCAGGTTCATATCCCCTCCCGAAATATGGTACAAATCAATAAAACCTCCCGTGCAACCTCAAATGACTCCCAAAAAAAACACCCTCAGCACGGAAAAAAGCGAGCCAGGAACCGTGATCGACTCGGCGCCCACCCTCGAACACCTGCTGGGATCCGACCAACCCCCGTCTGTTGGGAGGTGTAGGTGGGCATACTTGGGAAGGACTCCGCCTCGCAGCGGACTTCACCCGCCTCCATTTCTCACAGTTTTGGCATCACAACCTCCTCGAGGGACTCAGGGTGATGGCCGAAGCCGGTCGAATCGGCGACCCGCGCTGCAGCGACGCCCTGGACCTGCTGGAATCGTTGCGGCTGGTCGGCCCTGGGGAAGTACTACCATGTCGCGGGCGATATGCGCTCGGGAGCGGAATCGGTCGATTGGGGCGGAACCAGTAAAAAGAAGCTGAACGAATGGGTCACGGCCGATGCGCTGTTCGTCTTGAAAGCCGCCGGCCGTA
>JBFKII010000370.1:0-3672 GCA_041632295.1 Anaerolineales bacterium
TACGCTGCCGGCCTTTCACCATCCTGGGAAGATCTGATCAACGACGCTGTCTTTGTCCTGTGGCCTGTGATGGGCGTGATTTTGATTTACCAGCGGCCCGATAATCCGATCAGCTGGCTGTTTTCAATCGTTGCCATCCTGTACAGTTTGGATGAATTTGCCTTTGGGTACGCTTATTATGGCACCTACGCATCCTCGGTGACTTTGCCCGGGGTGCAACTGGCGATCCTCTTCGTGTATTGGTTCGGGCGCGCGCTGACCTTGCCAGTTATCACGATATTGTTTTCCTTGTTTCCTACCGGTCGGCCCCTCTCGCCCGCCTGGGGCAGTGTAATCTGGTTTGGGGTTAGCGCCCTGATTTTATATTTATTTTCCGCCCCATTGGCGCCCCTGGATTTTATCGATGCGAACCAATATTTTCCGCCCCCGATCTCGCCTGGTGCAGACATCCGTGGAATTTTTAAGTGGGTGACTCTTCTTTCTTATGCTGGCATGATTTTATCCACATTTGCGTCCATCATTTCTCTGGGCGTGCGTTTTATCCATTCCAATGGCGTCGAACGGCAGCAGCTCAAGTGGTTTGTTTATTCGGCCGTACTTTTCTTGCCCGGCTTGGTCGTCCTGCTGATCGGAGAGAGTGCAGATTTCGAATGGCTTTCGGTCAGCGGGATCCTGCTGTTGAGCCTCGTGCTGATCGGCATATCGGTTGCATCGACCATCGCCATCCTGCGTTATCGTCTTTGGGACATCGATATCATCATCCGGCGCACGCTGCAGTACGCCATCCTGACCGGGCTGCTGGCGCTGGTCTATTTCGGCGCGGTAGTCTTGCTTCAGACCCTGTTCGGCGGCCTGGCTGGGGAGGCCAATTCCCCGCTGGTCACGGTTTTATCCACGCTGGCGATAGCCGCCCTGTTCAACCCGCTGCGGCTGCGCATACAGGAGTTCATCGACCGGCGCTTCTACCGGAAAAAGTACGACGCCGAGCGCGCCCTGGCGCAGTTCGCGACCAGCGCCCGTGATGAGGTGGACGTGGACCGCCTGGCAGCGGCGCTGCTCGACACGGTCGAAGAGACCGTGCAGCCCGACCGCGCCGCGCTGTGGCTGTACGATCCGGGAGTCTCTCGATGAAAGCGCCGGCGATCCGCCTGGCCGGCGGCGGGCAGCGCCTGGCGCGTGCCCTCTGGCTGGGCGCAACTTTGATTTCCCTGTACCTGTGGTTGGTGGGCGCATATGCCACCTTTTCGGAGCCGCTGCCGTCCTGCATCACAGATGCGTGCGATCCATTTGCCCTGTCGCTGGAGGACCAGGCCATGATGCGCAGCATGGGATTGCCCGCAGCAGGTCTCTTGATATTCTGGAACGCCGGCGCTATCGGGATCGGAATATTTTTCTTTCTGACCGCCGCCTTCATTTTCTGGCGCAGCCGGGAGGACGCTTTCGCCCTGGTGGTCTCCTTCTGCCTGGTTTCCCTGGGCGCCGTGTCTTTCACGGAGTTCGACGACGCCGTTTACCGTTCCTACCCGCTCCTGCGGCTGCCGATGGACATCATCTTTTCGATCGGATGGACGGCGATGATCCTGGTGTTTTTCTATTTCCCCGACGGCCGCCAGGCCCCAGGCTGGCGCTGGCTGCCCTGGGCCCTGGTGGCCATCGCCGGGGTGTTTGCGGTTTCGGGCTCCGCGCCCGCCCGCAGCGGCACAGCCGGCCCGATCGTCGTCCTTTTGTTGTTGACTCTGGCCGCCGGTCTGGTTGCCCAGGTGTACCGCTACCGCAAGATTTCCAGCTCCACCCAGCGCCAGCAGACCAAGTGGGTGCTGTTCGGCCTGACTGCAGCCGCCCTGACGATGGTGCTTTGGATCGGTACACTGCTGTTTTTCCCGCCCGTGCTGCCCACACCGCAGCGGATCTGGTTCCTGCTGTTGATCCGCCCGATCATCATCCTGCTGATCCTGCTGCTGCCCATGACGATCGCCTTTTCTATCCTGCGCTACCGCCTGTGGGATATCGACCTGATCGTCCGGCGCACGGTCACATATACGCTGGTGACCGGGATCCTGGCAGCCGTTTATTTTTCCGCGGTTGTGCTGCTGCAGGCGCTGTTCAGCCGCCTGACCGGGCAGGCCAACTCCCCGCTCATCACGGTGCTCTCCACTTTGGCGATCGCTGCGCTGTTCAACCCGCTCCGGGGCCGGGTGCAGGACTTCATCGACCGGGGTTTTTACCGCCAGAGTTACGATGCCGAACGGATCCTGAGACAGTTCGCTGCCACGGCCCGAGACGAAGTGGATATGGACCGTCTCGCGGCTGCCATGCTGGAGGCCGTGGATGATACGCTCCAGCCCGCGAGCGCCAATTTGTGGCTCCAACCGGCCTTGGGTCTCCCAACCCAAAGCCACAAAGCTGGTGAGGCACAGAGTCAAGCTTATGAAATCTAACTTGCTTCGCACCTTGGCGTCTTTGCGTTTGGAATACTTACCACCGTCCTGCAGACAAACTGGCTTGGTAGATTTGGCTATCGCCGTTCTCACAGTAGTTCGTAAAATAAACAGTAAATGACATCCCCTCAAGCTTTATTCTTCAACGTCCCCGGCCACGGGCATGTCAACCCCTCCCTTCCGCTGGTCTCCGAACTGGCCCGCCGCGGGCACCGGATCACCTATTTTATCTCCGAGGGCTACCGGGCCAAGGTCGAGGCTGCCGGAGCCGACGTCCAACCGTACAGGACCGTGAAAGATGACTATTTCGTCCCTCTCTCCGGGGACGGCTTCCACCCGCAGATCGTGGCCTGCGAACTGCTCAAAACAACCGAAGAAATCCTCCCTGAACTGCTCGAATTTGCCCGCGCGGCGCGCCCCGATTACGTGCTCTTTGACTGCATGTGCCCGTGGGGGTACTGGGTCGCCCGCGTGTTGAAGGTGCCCGCGGTTTCATCCGTCTCGCTGATGCCGCCGATCGTGCGCGCTTTTTTAAATCCAACCACGTTTCGCTTCATGCTCCCCATGCTGTTTCGAGATTTCGGCAAGGGGATCGAGGCCAACCGGCGCTCGCGAGCCTTGGGGGCAAAATACGGCATCCCGCCCCTGGGCCAGACCTCGCTGCTCACCGCCCAGGGGGATATCTCGATTTCATACACCTCGGCTGAATTCGTGCCCTATTCCAACCAGGCGCCGCCCTCTTTCCGTTTCGTCGGCCGCGTGGTTGAGGAGGAACCGGACGTGGACCCGGCGCTGTTTGAGCGGGTGGGGGACCGCCCCCTGGTGTATATCTCGATGGGCACAGTCAATAACCGAGATCGGGATGTGGTAGCGAAATTCATCCGTGCTTTTTCGGGCCGGGACGAATATGTTTTGATCACAACCGGGAACGGGTTTGATGCGGAGTCTTTCGGCGGGCTCACCGATAACATCTCGGTCCATCCCTGGCTGCCGCAGATCGCCGTCATCAAACGAGCCTCGCTGTTCATCTCCCACGGCGGGTTGAACAGCGTGCACGACGGGCTGTTTTTCGGCGTCCCCCTGTTGCTGATCCCCCAGCAGGAGGAGCAGACCCTCAACGCCAGCCGGGCAGTCGAACTGGGGGCCGGGCTGATGCTGAGGCCCGGGCAGGTGCAGGTGGAAAGCATCCGCCGGCTGGCGGACCGGCTGCTCGCGGAGCCCGCGTTCAGGGAAA
>JBFKII010000371.1:0-3668 GCA_041632295.1 Anaerolineales bacterium
GCCGCTGGCGGTCCTGAGGCTGCTCGTGTTCCTGGCCGTGATCGGTTTTTATATCGAGGGCTGGCGCCGCCCCCGGTTGGACTGGCTGGTCCCCGGCGCTGGCCGCCTGTTGGGCCTGATGGTGATCGGGTTCGGGCTGGTCTTTATCGGCACCAACTTCGGGATCGACTCAACCGGCCGCTACCTGCTTCCGCTGGTCGTCCCGCTGGCGTTGGGAATCGGGGGGCTGACGGCGTACCTGGTCCGGGCGCGCGGCCGTTGGGGCTGGGCGCTGCTGGTGCTGGTCCTGGCCATAAACGGCGCTGAGACCTGGCGAGCGGCGGCATCCAGCGACCGCCTGACCACCCAGTTCGACCCGATCACCAGTTTCGACAACAGCCAGGATGCGCAGCTGGTCGCCTTCCTTGAAGCCCAGGGGGAAAAGACCGGCTACTCCAATTACTGGGTGGCTTACCGCCTGGCATTTCTCAGCGAGGAGGAGTTAATCTACTCCCCACGGCTGCCTTACAAGGCGGACCTGTCCTATTCTCCGAACGACAACCGCTATCCGGCCTACGACCGGCTGGTCTCACAGGCCTCCCGCACGGCGTACATCACCACGAAGCATCCAGAACTGGACGCCCTGCTGCGGCGGTCATTCGATTCCCTCCAGGTTTCCTATGCGGAAAAACAGATCGGCGCGTATCATATCTTCTATGACCTTTCGCGCCCGGTGCGGCCTGAGGAGCTGGCCCTGCCCGTCCCGGACTGAGCCCGGAACCGTTTTCAGAACGCACGCAATAAACGCGCCATGACCACCGCCCGCCTGATCACCTGGACCGCTTTTCTGGCGGTTTTCGCCATGGCCGCCCGCGTCACCGTTGGCCCCGACACCTGGTGGCACCTGCGCACCGGCGAGACGATTCTCGAGACCGGAGAGATCCCCCGCACGGACTCTTTTTCGTATACCCGGGCGGGAGAGGATTGGCGCATTCCCGGCTGGCTGGTCCAGGTGCCGATGGCCTGGCTGTACCGCTGGGGTGGTCCCGGCGCTTTGAACCTGTGGGTGGCGGCCATGGTCACCCTGGCATTCTGGTTCGTTCATCGCGCCATGGTTGGTGGGCCGTTCTTGAAGGCCTTCATCATCGTCCTGGCGGCCACGGCCGCCGGGGTGTACTGGGCGGCGCGCCCCTACATCCTGACTTTTCTGTTGGCAGCAGTTTTTTTGTGGATCCTGGAGGACTGGCGGCGCGGCCGTGCAGACCGTTTGTGGTGGCTGCCGGTTTTGATGGTGGTATGGGCCAACGGGCACGGCGGTTTTGCAGCCGGGGTGATCTTGTGGGGGGTGTACCTGGCCGGGGCGTTGCTTGAAAGTTTTCGGGCGGCGCGGGAAACCGGCAGCCTGCGGCTGGGCCCGCGCAGCGGCAAATTGCTGGCCGTTGGCCTGGCCATGCTGCTGGCGGTCGCGGCCAACCCGTTCGGCTTCGAGATGCTTCTGTATCCTTTCAAGACCGTCTCGATCGAAGCGCTCCAGGATTTCATCCAGGAATGGCAATCGCCGAACTTCCACGAACGGCAGGTCTGGCCTTTTGCGGCCATGATCTTTCTGATCTTTGGCGCCGCCGGAGCCTCTAAAAAAGGGCTTTCGCTGGAGGATTTTCTGCTGGTCAGCGGGTGGGGCTTCCTGGGACTGCTGGCAGGGCGCAACATCGCCCTGTTCGCCCTGGCGGGCGCCCTGGTGCTGGCGCGGCATGCCGCACCGCTGCTGGCCGGCTGGAGCGAGGCGACCGGAGTGCGATTGCAGCCCCAGCGGACCGTCGCCAGGCCGCTTTCGGTCGTCAACTGGGTCCTTTTGCTGTTGATCGCCCTGGCAGCCGGCTTGAAGGCCTGGAGCGTAGTCCCCCAGCAGGCGAACCGGGCGGCCTTTGAGGATTTCCTGCCATTAGGGGCGGTGGATTTCATCGAAGCCGAACGGCCCCCAGGACGCATTTTCAACACCTACAACTGGGGCGCTTACCTGCTGTGGGCCCTGCCCGAGTACCCGGTCTTCGTCGATGGGCGCACCGACCTGTACAATGACGAGGTTATCGGGGAGTGGTTCGTCGTGGTGCGCGGCGAGGAAGGCTGGGACCGCATCCTGGACCGCTGGGACGTCCATTTGGTGCTGGTCGAGCCCGGTCTGCCGGTTGTTTTCCTCCTGGAGGACGCCGGATGGGAATTGCTTTATGAGGACGACCGGTCGGTGGTAATCGCCAGGCCTGAGGTCCCTGAATAGGTATAATGGCCGAACATCTTCGGCGATAAATTACATACTTTTGGAATCATGTCCCACTACATACTGGCCCCACTGATCAACGTGAATGACGAAGAAATGGTCTTGATCGAATGGCTCAAGCCGGCGGGTGCACGCGTGCGTGCCGGGGAGGCCATCGCCGTGATCGAGACCACCAAGTCGACCGCCGACCTGGAAGCGGACCGGGAAGGGGTGTTGACCCCGCTGGTGGACCCCGGGGCGACGGTGCGCGTTGGGGAGCGGATCGCGAAATTGGACTCCGGGGCGATGGAGGAGTCTGAGGTGTCGGCGGAGTCCGGGGTGATGGAGGAGTCGGGGGCGATGGAGGAGTCGGGGGCGTTGCAGGAGTACGGGGCGTCAGCCCCGACTGGGGCTGACGCCCCGAGTCCGCGTCCAGGCGAACCGGGCGAGGCCTGGACCCGCCGGGCGCAGATCCTGGCCCAGCGGCGCGGGCTGGATATCGAGACGCTGCAGCTGGAACCGGAAGATGGGGAGCGGGTCACGGTGGCAGACCTGGAGCGCTTCCTGGCGGGCAGCGCGATCGAATCTCAAGGCCCGGCGCTCCGCCCTGTCCAGGCGGGACCTGAACGGGTGCTGGTCATCGGCGGCGGCGGCGCGGGAGTCCAGGTGCTGGACGTGCTGGCGCGCCTGCCTGGCCAGCGAGCCGTGGGCGTGCTCGACGACGACCCGGCCCTAAAAGGGACTGAGTTGCTGGGCGTGCCCGTGTGGGGGAGCATACCCGACGCCCCTGCCTTGCTGGAAGCCGGGCGCTTTGACGCCGTTGTGATCTCGATCGGCACCTCCGTCGACCTGCGGGCGGCGATCTTCGAGCGGCTGCGGGCCGATGGGGTGCCCTTCACCAACGTAATCGACCCGCGCGCCGCCGTGCTGGCGGGGGTGGGGATCGGGTTGGGCAACGCCGTGATGCCCTTCGTGCAGATCGCCGCCGGCACCCATCTGGGGGACAACAATTTTCTGAGCAGCTTCGTCGACCTGGAGCACCACAACACACTCGGCAGCCACTGCACCTTCGGCCCGGGAGTGATGACCTCGGGCAACGTCTCGATCGGGGACCGGGTGAAGTTCGGCGCCGGGGTTTTCATCGAGCCCGGGCTATCGATCGGCTCGGACAGCGTGGTCGCCTCCGGCGTGGTGCTGACCCGGTCTGTGCTAGAACGTTCGCTGGTCAAGACCCGCAGCAATTTCGTCATTCGCAATCGCGATGTTTGATCTCCCCACCGAAGACCCGGAAGCCGCCCTGCGCTTCACCCGTGCCCTGGCCGGGATGCTGGCCGAACGTGAGACAGGGAATCCTGGGCCAAAACCGGAGGTCTCCGTGGTGGTGCCGGTGCTGGACGAGCTTGCCAACCTGCCTCAGCTGCACGAGCGTCTGAGC
>JBFKII010000372.1:0-3653 GCA_041632295.1 Anaerolineales bacterium
ACCTCCACCGGCGGGATCCTGGCTCTGGCACTGGCCGCCGGGAAATCCCCGCAGCGCGCACTCGATCTGTACGTCCAGAAAGGCAAACAAGTATTTCGAGACACCACTTTTGATAACATCAAGGACGCCTTCGGCCTTGCCGGTGCGGAATACACCAACAAGGGTTTGAAAGCCGCCCTGGAGGAGGAGTTCGGAGAACAAAAGCTGAAGGACCTGCCCGGGCGAGTCGTGATTTCCACTTTCGACCTGGACAACGAATCCGCCAACCTGGACGTGGCCCGCACCTGGAAACCGAAGTTCTTTCACAATTTCCCTGGGGAGGACAGCGATGGGGAGCAGAAGATCGTCGATGTCGCCCTGCGCACATCTGCGGCGCCGACCTTCTTCCCAATCTACCAAGGGTATGTTGATGGCGGAGTGATCGCCAACAATCCGAGTATGTGCGCCATCGCCCAGGCGGTGGACAAAGACACCGGCGGGCAGCGTCTGACCAGCGTGGTCCTGCTTTCGCTCAGCACCGGGGGATATCCGAAATTTCTGGAAGAAATGGATGGCGATTGGGGGCTGCTGAAATGGGGCAAAAACCTGATCGACATCATGCTCGAAGGCAGCGTCGAGGTGGTCGATTACCAATGCCGGCGCCTGCTGCGGCAGCGCTACCACCGCATCGCGCCGCGCCTGAGTCGCCCGATCTCCCTGGGTAAAATCAAGGAGATCCCGGTCTTGCAGAAAACCGGGGAGGTCTTCGATCTGAAAGAAACACGTAAATTTATGCGCAAATATTTCAAGGATTAGCTTCGCCCCCACCCCTGATGCGGTCATTCCTAGCCCGACAGATGAGATGACGTAAGTCATCTACCCAGGAATCACTGCGACCCCGCAGCGGAACGCCGGCGAGGGTCCCAGGTTCCCTTTCTCCCTGCCAGGGCATCCCGGTGCGGAGCCCCTGGTGAGGGCTCCTCTGGTGACGGCGCAGAGCACCGGGACCGGATAGGATGTTCGATCGGCCTCCCGAAGCCTACACCCCGATATCCTCGTTCCAGAGCTCCGGCCGGTCTCGGATGAAGGCTTCCATCAAGTCGATGCAGGCCTGCTCCTGCAGGATTTCGAGCTCCACCCCCCGCGAACGCACGTAATCCTCCGGGCCCTGAAAGGTCTTGTTTTCCCCGATCACGATCTTTGGGATTTTATACAACAGTGCGGTCCCGCTGCACATATCGCAGGGCGAGAGGGTGGAATACAGCACCGAGCGTTCGTAATCCCGGGCGCTCAGCCGCCCGGCGTTTTCCAGGCAGTCCATCTCGGCGTGCAGGATAGCGCTGCCTCTCTGCACCCGCTGGTTGTGGCCGCGGCCCACGATTTGGCCATCGATCACCAGCACGGACCCGATCGGGATCCCGCCCTGCGCCAATCCTTTGCGCGCTTCTTCGATCGCAGCCTGCATGAATGCGTCCATCGGTTCGTTCCTTTTCTTCTTATATTATGGAGAACTGAATTTTTTTCATTCTTCGCCGCAGCCGGTGGCCTGGAATGACGACAATTGGATCGCTGACCCAAAACCATTTATTTGAACAGGGGTTTCGATGCCTGCTCACTCCCGCCGGTAAGGCCGCAGGTAAGCGCCAGGGTAAGAGACCTGCCGGCCGGCCAGCGCCAGCGCCAGGATGGTGACCAGGTAGGGCAGCGCCAGGAACAGCTCGAAGGGCAGCTCGAAACCCATGGTCTGCAGGCGCAGCTGCAGGGCGAACACGCCGCCGAACAGCAGCGCCCCTGCGGCCGCCCGGACCGGCCGCCAGCGGGCGAAGATCACCAGCGCGATGCACACCCAGCCGCGCCCGGCGATGATCCCGGGCGTGAAAGCGCCCAGCTGGCCGAGGGAGAGGAACGCCCCGCCGATGGCCATCATGGCGCCGCCCAATGCGAGCACCACGTAGCGGATGCGAAAGACGTTCAGCCCGGCGGCGTCCACCGCTTCGGGGTTCTCACCCACTGCCTGGATGTGCAGGCCGAAGGTGGTGCGGTGCAGCAGCCACCAGCTCAGCGGCACGATCCCCAGGAAAGCGATATAGGTCAGCAGATACTGGTTGAGGATCGTCCCCAGCAGGGGGACTTCGGTCAAAGGCGCCAGCTGGCGAAAGGGCTCGATCGAAGGCAGCACCGACCGCTCCCCAAACACCAGGCGAAAGCCGAACAGCGAGAGGCTGGTGCCCAGCAAGGTGATCCCCAGCCCGGCGACGTGCTGGTTAACACCCAGGGTGACGCTCAGAAAGCCCATCAGCAGGCCCATCAGGACCCCGGCCAGGATCGCGCCCAGCAGCCCGATCCACAGATAAGCCTGCATGCCGGCCTCGTCCGCCCGAAATGCGACCGCAAAGCCAACGAAGGCGCCCAGGAACATGATCCCTTCGATCCCCAGGTTGAGCACCCCCGAACGCTCCGTGTAGACCTCCCCCACGGTCCCGAAGATCAGCGGCGTGGCCACCCGCAAGGTGGCGCCGATCAGGCCTGCCAGGAAGACACCGGACTGGAGCAGATCCATCGCTGGCGCCCTAGCTCTCCGGAGCCTTTTTTACAAGCGAAATGCGGTAGGTCTGCAGCAGGAGCATGCCCAGAGTCACGAGCAGCAGTGTGGCCTGGATAACGTCGCCCAGGTAGACCGGCACGCCCAGCACGCGGCTGACGGTCTGCGCGCCGGTATCGATCAGCCCGATGAAGACTGCGGCAAGCGCCACCCCAAAGGCGTTCAGCGACCCTAGGGTGGCGATCACGATCCCCGTGTAGCCGTACCCGGGCGAGATGGCATCGATCAGATGGAAATGGATCCCGGCCACCTCGCCAGCGCCCGCCAGCCCAGCGATCCCACCGCTGATCAGGGCCACCGTGAACATTGAGCGCTCGACCCGGATCCCCGAAAACCGGGAGGCCTCCTGGTTCAGGCCCACCGCCCGCATCTTAACCCCGAAAGCGGTGCGGTTCATCACGTACCACAGCAGCACGATGACTGCCAGTGCGATCAGAAAGCCGAAATGCAGCCGGGCGCGCGGGATCAGCCGCGGAAAAATGGCCGCGGCGGCGATCTCCGGCGACTGCGGCCATTGGGAGATCGGATCGCGCCACGGACCGTTCAGCAGGGCGCTGACGATAAATATCGCCACCGAATTCAACAGCAGGGTGGTGACCACTTCATCGATCTTCAGGCGCACCTTCATGAAGGCCGGCGGGACTGCCCACAACATCCCGGCGGCGAAGCCGCCTAAAACGACCAGCGGGATGGCCACCCAGGCCGGCTGCCCTTCCATCTGCAGCCCGACAGCCGTGGCGGCCACGGCCCCCATGTACAGCTGGCCCTCCGCCCCGATGTTCCAGTATCCGCCGGCAAATGCAAAAGCCACAGCGGCCCCGGTCAGCAGCAGCGGGGTGGCCTTGACCAGCACCTCGATCGCCTTGACCCGGCTGGACATCGGGTCGAGCAGAAAGTAATAGGTGGCCTGCAGCGGATTGGCGTCCACCGCCAGGACGAAACCGGCGGTCAGCAGAAATGTCAGCACGATGCTGATGATCGGGATCAGCAGGCGCAGGCGCAGCGGGGCCGGGACCCGTTCGACCTGTAAGTTCATGGCGAGGTCACTCCCGCCATCAGCAGGCCCAGCTGC
>JBFKII010000373.1:0-3644 GCA_041632295.1 Anaerolineales bacterium
TGAGCATGACGGGCTGGGCGGCCGCCAAACGCCTGGTGCGCATTCTGCGCAAGCGTCTGACCTTAAAGTACACGATCGCCCTGGCGGGCACCCTCCTGGCGTCTGTCCTGACCACCGTTGCGACGGTAATCATTTTTGAAGAGCGCTTTTTTGAAGGCGCCTGGACCTACCTGGTGTTCATCCCTGTGCTTTACGTGGCCTTCGGCTACTTCCGCGGGCGCCTGGGCGAACCCGTGGCCGTGCCGGTGAAATACGAGCGGCCGCTGCCCCAACCTGCCGCCGTGCGCGAGCCCCGGCCGGTGGGCTTTGACCGCGTCCTGGTCCCCCTGGACGGCACCACATCCGGCGAACTGGCGCTCTCCATCGCCCAGGCAGTTTGCTTGGCCAATCAGGGCGAGCTGACCCTGGTCTCCGTCGAAGAGACCGGAGGCTCCCCCAGGCTCCTGCACAACCTGAGCGTCGAAGACGATGGGCTGAATGGAGGCATCGGTGAACGGGAAGCCTACCTCTCCCAGGTCGCCGACCGGCTGCGCAACATTGGCCTGGACGTCAATTACGAGGTCCGCAGCGGCCCGGTCGCCGACCGGATCGACGAAATGGCGCGCGGCATAAACGCCGACCTGGTCGCTATGAGCACCCGCGGCCCGTACGGAATCGAGCGGTTCCTGATCGGAAACGTGGCGCAAAAGATCGTCGAGGTCTCCGACACCCCGCTGCTGCTGCTGCGGCCGAGCGGGGAATGGCGCTCGCGCTGGTCGCGCTTCAAGCGCCTGCTCGTGCCGCTGGACGGATCGGATTTCGCCGAACGCGTGCTGCCCTACACTCGCGCCCTGGCAGGCCTGTTTGACAGCAAAATCCTGCTGCTGTCCGTCCCGGATGACTCGGAGCCGATCGACTTCACCGGCCGCATGCAGGCCTATCTCGAGGAAAAGGTCCGCGAGTTGTGCCAGGCGGGATACGACGCCGATGCGATCATCACTGGCAACGGCGCCGCCCGGACGATAGTGCAGGTCAGCGAGGACGAGCGCATCGACCTGGTGATGCTGGCCACCCACGGACGCGGTGGCGGCGAACGGCTGATGGTCGGGAGCGTGGCCGACCGGGTGGTCAAGCAGGCTGCCACCCCGGTGTTACTCGTGCCGGTCCATGAACGGCGCGAACTCAACGGCGCAAATGGAGCCCGTCGCCAAAAAACTCCCGTGGAGGCTTCCCAGGACTGACTCCTGGCCCCCGGGCGATCCAACCGAATTTGAATGAGTAGCTCGATTCAGCGCGCCCGGCAGGCTCTGCTGCGGCGCGCCAATGACCGCCGCATCCTTGCCCTGGCCCGCCAGGTCCGGGCGAAGGCCCCGGATGAGGTAAGGGTCAGGCCGGTGGTCTTTTTCAACGCCTCGACGCGCCTGGGTGGTGTCAGCCTGAACGCCGCTTTCGCCACCCTGTCGGCCATGGCGCTGCAGCTTTACGGGACTCCGGTGCGCTACTTCGCCTGCCGGCGGGGGATGTCGCGCTGCACCCTGGGCGTGGTGGTCAACGGGCCGGACCAGCCACCACCCTGCCGCACCTGCGTTGCACAGGCGGAAGTCCTCTTCGCAAACGCCCCGCTGCACTGGCTGGATCCCCCCGACCCGCACGCTTCTGCGCAAAGGGAGCTGCAAAACGAGCTGGAAGGCCTCTCAGTCCCCGAGATGGAGACCTTCACCTACCCCCCCGTCACCCCGTCACTCCCTTACCCTCTCACCTCTTCCCCCACCCCCCTGGGCAAGTTGACCCTCCCCTCCCTGCGCTGGACGCTGCGGGTCCACCACCTCCAGGACGATGCCGCCACTCGCAGGCTGTTTCGCGCTTTCCTGGCCTCCGCCTTCCACGTCCTGACGGAATTTGAGGCCTTTCTGGAGACGGTCGAGGCGCGCTGCGTGGTCGTGTTCAACGGCATCGCCTTTCCCGAGGCCGTGGCGCGCTGGGTCGCACTGCAGCGCGGCCTGCCGGTGATCACCCACGAAGTCGCCCACCAGCCCCTGACCGCGTTCTTCAGCCACGGCCAGGTGACGGCCTACCCGGTCGACATCCCGCCCGATTTCGATCTCAGCCCTGAGCAAAACGCCCGGCTGGACGGCTATCTTTCGCGTCGTTTCCAGGGCGATTTCAGCATGGCGGGGCTCAAATTCTGGCCGGAAATGAAAGGCCTGGACGCCGGGTTGCGCGAGAAAATGGACGCCTTCGAGGCGCTTGTGCCTGTATTCTCAAACGTGATCTTCGATACCGCCCAGGTCCATGCCAACGTGGTCTTCGAGCACATGTTCGCCTGGCTGGACCAGGTCGCAGGGATTGCGCGCGCCCATCCCCAGGCGCTCTTCGTCCTCCGGGCGCACCCCGACGAATTGCGCCCCGGCTCGCGCAAGCAGGCGCGTGAAACGGTGGCCAGCTGGTTTGCGCGCAGCGGCCTGGATAGCGTGGAAAACGTGGTTTTCATCCCCCCGGACGAATACGTCAGTTCCTACGCCCTGATCCGGGAGGCCAGGTTTGTGATGGTCTACAATTCCACCATCGGCCTGGAAGCGGCCTTGATGGGGGTCCCTGTGTTGAACGGCGGCCGGGCGCGCTATACGCAGGTCGAATGCGTCCACCTGCCCGCGGATCCGGATGCCCACCGGCGGCTGGCCGAAGGATTTTTGAACACCGATAAGGTCCCTTTTCCACCGCATTTCCTCCGCAATGCCCGGCGATTCATGTTCTACCAGCTCTGGCGCACCCCGCTGCCTTTCGAGGCTTTCCTGGAGCCGCAGTCCACGCGCGGCTACGTTTTTCTCAAGGACTTCGCAGCGGATGACCTGCACCCCGACCGCTCCGCGACGATGAAGGTGATCGCGGACGGCATCCTCCAGGGGCAGCCATTCCTGATGCCGGAGGGGGATTGGGAGGTGAGGTGAAGGGGAGACGATGGGATATGGATTGGCCAGCCCTGGTGACGGCAGCCGCTTCTCTATTATGCGCTGCAGCAAACTTGAAACTGTGAACCACAACGTATAAATATTAAAGTTGCTTATATTTTAGATTCGTGCAGAATCCATACGAAAGTTGTCATTTCGACCGAAGCCGCTGGAGTTCAGCGGCGGAGCGGAGAAATCCAAATTGCGCAAAAAGGAGTACACATGGATTTAGATCTCTCCACTCGCTATGCCCGGTCGAGATGACAACGCGGAGGAACTCGGTCGAGAGGAAAGGACTCCAGGGTGAACAAACCAATTAAATGAATGTCAACCGGAGCACTTTGAATCTACAATATTTCCGAGTGCCGCCAGGCGGCAAGCTGCCCGATTTATCTGTGTTTAATCCCTTTTGGGTGGTTCTGATTATCGAGGAAGAAGTAACGCCGCAGTGGCGCGATGAGGTTAGCGCACTTCTTGTAGGTTCAGGCTGCAGGTACATGATGGCCTGGGGGCTGGATTGCGCATCTTGGGACGAAACTGTGGATCATGCGAATTTACAGCAATTTGGGTACGGGGAAATACCCGAAAAGGATTTTGTATTTACGACATGGCATGAAAATGACTCCCTCGAGGAAGTTTTCTTTTTTGCCAAGTACGCGGCCAGGCATCCCGCCCACGAGTTGAAAAATCTTGTGCTGGTGCATATTGCTTATGAAA
>JBFKII010000374.1:0-3606 GCA_041632295.1 Anaerolineales bacterium
GATGATCGCAGGAGGCTATGCGCAGGAAACGCTGATCGATGACATCAAGGTAAACGCCTGGTTCCAGTTCCCCTGGCTGGTATGGGCGGATGCGCAGGCGATCGTGCAGGCAGTGGAAAACCTGTTCCAGGCCTACGACGTCCGCATTTTCGCCCCCAGCCACGGCAATGTGATCCGCAGGGACGTGGAGAAGTACGTGGAGGTGCTGGGGGAAGGCATGCGCCGTGCTGTGGAGATGCCGGGCAGCTTTACCGGCGAAGGCAGTTGATCTCGCCTCACCCGGCTATCCGGCTGAATCGCCGGCATAGGGCAGGTAGCGCCCGTGCCCGGCCGGCGCCACCACTTCCTGGCCGTCAATGACCTCCCGGCCGCGTACAAAAGTCGAAACCACACGCCCGGTGACCGGCATGCCTTCGTAGGGGGAGATTTTGGCAGCCGTCTGGCACGCCTGCCCCCGGACCACCCACTTCTGATGGGGGTCCAGTATACAGAGATCCGCATCCGAGCCCGGCACCAGGGCGCCTTTTTGGGGGTACAGTCCGAAGCGTTTTGCCGCCCCGGCGGCGATCAGCTCGGTGAACTGGAGCAGGCCCATCCCGCGGGCCGCGACAGCTTCGCTGAACAGCATCGGCAGCAGCAGCTCGACACCCGGCAGCCCCGATTTGTTATCAAAAATGTTTGGTGCGGATTTATCCGAATCCGGCCAGGGCGCGTGGTCGGAAACGACAAAAGCGATCTCTCCCGCAAACAGCTTTTCCCACAGCGCTTCCCGGATCGCCTTGCTCCGCAGTGGCGGGTTGCACTTGGCCGCCCCCTGCAGTGTGCTGAGGTGGGATTCATCCAGCAGCAGGTACTGGATGCAGGTTTCGGCGGTCACATCGACGCCCAGGCGTCGGTACCAACGGATCGCGTCGTAAGCGAAGGGGACGGTCAGGTGGGCGAAGTGGAGTTTCACAGGGAAATTGCGGGCCAGCTCGAGCAGGTGCAGGACCGCCGTGGTCTCAGAGGCCGGCGGGCGGCTCCAGCAGTGGGCCTGCGGCTGCGCTTTTCCCTGTTCGTACAGCGATTCGATCAGCGGATCGATAATCTCCCCGTTCTCGGCGTGGAAAACGGCGACCCGACCGGCCGCTCGCAATTCCTGGAAGGCCAGGATGAGCTCGTGGTCTGGGATTTTCACAAACCGGTCGGGGTCGGCCTCGTAGGTGGAAAACTTGAAGGCGCGGATACCCGCTTCGCACAACGGTACGATCTGGCCGCTGCCCCCATGCTTGGCGATGGTGCCGTACAGGGCGACATCAACCACCGCCTCGCGGCGGATTTTCTCCAGCTTGCTTTCCAGGCGGTCGATGTGGGTCAGCGGTTCGGGGGAGTCGTAGGGCATGTCCATGATCGTCGTGATGCCCCCGGCGGCCGCGCCGCGCGTCAGGCGGCCGAGGCCTTCGAAGTCCGGGCCGGCGCTGTAGGCATGGACGTGGGGGTCGAACCCACCGGGAAAGACCAGCCTGCCGCGATGGTCGATCATTCGCCCGGCGGCCGGGGCTTTACCCGCCTTGAAGACGCCGGCGATTTTTTGCCCGGCGATCCCCAGCCAGCCATCGGTCAGCACCCGATCCGGCAGCACCAGGTCCCCCCGGATGAGCGTGTCCAGTTTCATCGTATCGCCCCCAGGTCAGATCACCGGCTGGACGCCGGCTGCATCAAGGCGCAGGCCCACCCGGTGGATGGCCCGGGCCAGCTCCTCCTGGGTGTACGCATCCAGAGTCATCCCGGGTGAGCGGACAAAGGCGGTGGAGAAAATCCCCCTGCGCTGAAAAATAAATTTACGAAAGGCCAGGCCGATCTTGGGCTGGAATTCGTAGCGCAGCAGTGGAGCGTAGTGGTCGAAGACGCGAGCGGATTCTTCCGCCAGGCCGCTGTCAAACAGGCGGAATATGTGCACCAGCACTTCGGGAAAAGCGAAGCCGGTCATGATCCCCACCGCACCGCGCTCCAACTCTTCCAGGAAATACACCCCACCCAGCCCGCCGAAGACGGCGATTTTGTCGCCGGACAGCTCCCGGATGCGTGTCAGCTTGGGGCCGACAGGCGGGTCCTCCAGCTTAATGTATTTGCAGATCCCCTCCTTGCCCAGCCTGGAGATCAGCCCGGGGGACAGCGTGGTGCCGAAGGAGGCCGGGAAATCGTGGATGATCACCGGGATCTCGACCGCCTCGGAGACCGTCCGGTAGTGTTCCAACAGCACCGCATCGTCCTGGACCCCGATAGGGGCCACGAAGACCGCCCCGGCGCCCATACCGGCGGCGCGCTGCGCCTGCTCGACCGCCCCCATGGTCCCCAGGGCGCGCACCCCCACCCAGATGTCGAGACTGCCGGCGGCGCGGCCGACCACGGTGCTGACCACCTGGTCTCGCTCGGTCTCCGCCAGCTTGTGAGCCTCCCCCAGAAAGCCGAGAATAGCCACCCCGCTGACCCCCACCTCGATCTGGAAATCGATCAGGCGCTCGAGGCTTTCAAGGTCGAGCGCGCCGGAGGCGTTGAAGGGCGTCGGCAGGATGGGGTAGACCCCTTTTTTGGGCATAGCGTTGCTCCTCGGGTTTCAATCTCCGAAAATAAGGTCAGAATTGGGGGACCCCCGGCGGATCAGTCCCAGTCGCCGTCGTTGTAGAAACGCAGGTCCATGGCGTTGCAGCGCGGGCAGAGGTAGTATGCATTCGGCAAGATAAAGGGCTGGTTCTCTGGGGCCTGCCAGGTGAAGACCGGATAGACCTCGATCCTCTCCCGTCGCAGAGCCGGTTTGTTGTAAAGGACCACTTTGCTCCGGCAGTGGGATTTGGGGCAGCGGTGCGGTTCCGGCAGAAGCTCGTTCACCAGAACGACTTTTTTACATTTCCGGCACAGCGCCGGGACCCGGCTGGATTTCATAAAATTCCGCATGCCGCCCCCGACTTCCAGATAAGGTTCCGTGTAGCCGCAGCGGCACTCGGCAATCAGTATGCTTCCCATGATCGTTTCGCCTCCTTTCCGGCTTCATCTCCTGCCCGGGGCGGGCTCCATTTCCCGGGGTTTGCAGAGATATTGTAATCACATTTCAGGCCGGCCTTTCGTGTTCGGAAAACGCCGCTTGAAAGGAGGGCGGCATTTCACGCACCTTGGAATTGCCAACCCCCAGTTCGACACACGCCGAAGCGGATGTCAAGGGCCGGCACGGATGCCCCACATGCCGGTGGTACACTTCCACGGAAATCGCCTGCCACCGACCCCTCAAATAAGCGAACGCCGATGACCCAACCGAACCGAATCACCGTCTGGATCCTGGGCGACCAGCTGCTGGCAGAACACCCTTCGCTGGCAGCCGCCCGGGAAGCTCACGCCCCATCTGAAATCTGCGTCCTGCTGATCGAATCCGGGCAGCGGCTGGCCCGGCATCCATACCACCGGCAGAAACTGGTCTTGCTGCTGAGCGCTATGCGGCACTACGCGGCAAGGCTGGAGTCTCAGGGCTACACCGTGGATTACCGCAAAGCGGATGACACCCTGGCGGGCCTGCGCGATCACCTCGATGCGTTCCGCCCAAACCGGCTGGTGACCATGCAGGCCAGCGAACAC
>JBFKII010000375.1:0-3584 GCA_041632295.1 Anaerolineales bacterium
CGTATCTGGCTGTTCGTCATCCTGGCTTTTGGTCTCTCCTGGGCAATCGCACTGATTATTTATTCGCGCGGCGGGCTTGCTGGCAGCCGCGAGATCGCCCCGGGGATCAGCGAAGCTTTCCTGCTGGTCTCCTTCGGCTACATGCTGGCCCCGGCTGTCGCTCACGTCCTGACCCGATTGTTGACCGGGGAGGGCTGGCGCGGCATGGCCCTGCGGCCGCATTTAGGCCGCAACCGCCGCTGGTGGCTGGTCGCCTGGCTGGGCACCGCCGCCCTGCTGCTGACAGGCCTGGGTGTTTATTTCCTGGTCTTTCCCGGTAATTTTGACGCCAGTTTCAGTCTCACCCGGGAGCTGCTGGCCGAGGTCGAAACCCGTACAGGCCAGCCTGCACCTTTTTCACCGGCTGTGTTCCTGATCGTGCAGTTTTTCCAGGCTCTGCTACTGGCGCCGCTGCTCAATCTGGTCAACATTTTCGGGGAGGAGTTCGGCTGGCGCGGCTATCTTCAGCCCAAATTGATCCCTCTCGGATTTCCAAAAGCCATGTTATGGATGGGGCTGATATGGGGCCTCTGGCACTGGCCGCTGGTCGCTATGGGCCATGCTTACGGTCTGGAGTACCGGGGCGCTCCCTGGTTGGGCATGCTCACCTTCACGTGGTTCATATTCGTGACCGGGACGTTTTTCGGCTGGCTGGCCATGCGCAGCAGGAGCATCTGGCCAGCGGTGATCGCCCACGCCACCCTCAACGGCCTGGCCCCCATAGCCGCTTTCCTGGTTCAGGGCGATCCCAATCCCCTGCTGGGACCCAGCGCGGCGGGGCTGGTGGGCGGAATCGGCCTCACGGCGGCTGCGCTGTGGCTGTTCCTGCGCACTCAGGTTCCGGCTTCCGAACCAGCCCTGGCTTCGCCCACCGCAAGCTGATCGAAAGTCAGAACCCCAGATATAGATATAATAAGCCCCGGAATGGGGCTTATTCTGTTCCGCTCCTCCTGAAGGCACTCATGGAAATTTTTATCTCCTACGCCCGGAATGGCGAAAGTGAAACCATGGTCGCAGCCCTCAGCCGGGCGCTGGCCGGCCGCGGCCACCGCGTCATGCGGGACAAGACTGAAATGTCCTACCGTGACAGCATTCGGGATTTCATGGACCGCATCGGGCGCGGCAGGTACGTCGTCGCCGTGGTCAGCGACGGCTACATGAAGTCCGAAACCTGCATGTACGAAGCCTACCGCATGTTCCAGTCCCCAGAATTCTCCCAGCGGGTCTTTCCTATCGTGCTGCCGGATGCCGATATCTTCAGTTTTCAAGGGCAGGCCGGTTATCTCAAACACTGGCAGGCCGCTTACGGCGAGTTGGAAGCCGCCTACCACCAGGTGGCCGCCGAATCGCCGACCATGGCCGCCCCGCTGGCAATACGCCTGCGCGATATCGAAGTCACCACCCGCTTCATCAGCGATTTCATGGCCGCAGTTGCGGATATGAACGTGCTGTCGGGTGAAATGCACCTGGAAAGCGGTTTTGAGGCGCTGATCGAGGCCGTTGAGGCCCGCATGCAAACGGAGGATTCTGGACCAAAGGCCACCGAAAGCGCCTTGCCTCCCGCTCGTGTCGACACCGGCGGGGGCGTCTACATCGGCGGGAACGTTGATACGGGCGGCGGAGATTTCGTCGGCCGGGACAAGATCGTCCAGGCTGGCGGCGAGGGCACGGCCGGAGCGCCTTTTGACGAGGTGTACGCTGCCGTCGAAAGCCAACCGGGACTGGCCTCCGGCGATCGGGCAGATTTGCTGGCCGAAATCCGCGAGCTGGAAGCAGAGCTGGGCAACCTGGCCGGCGCAGACGCATTGATTTTACAGCGCAAACTGCGGGCGATCCGGCGCCTGTCCCCTGAAATCCTCGAACGGGTGCTTTCTCTGTTGGCGAGCCCGTCTGCGGGGTTCGGCCCTGCGGCCCGCCGGGCTGCGGACGAGATGCGCCGCGGGGCGGAATGATGGCCCAAGGAATCCGGCTTGTCTGAGGACAGCCCGCGTATCGACACGGGCGGCGGCGCCTACATCGCCGGAAACGTCTACACCGGCGGGGGGGATTTCGTCGCCGGCGATAAATACGAAATCCGGCCGCCCAGCCGCGCACAGGCCCGCGCCCGCAGGGATCAGCTGACCCTGCTCGAAAAAGTGCGCCGGTTCTGGGTCCAGGGGGTGCTGGAGAAATCGCTGCACAACCACCTGCTGATCGAACTGGGCATGGAATCCCGCCCGGAGATGGTCGACCATCCCTGGGCGGCGCTGGTCGAACTCCCCGAACAACAGGCCGCCCCACTGCCCCAGAGGAAACCCATCGCAGAAGTATTCGAAGAATCTGGTAAGGCGCTGCTGATCCTGGGTGACCCCGGATCCGGCAAGACCATCAGCCTGCTGGAGTTAGCCCGCGATCTGCTGGACCGGGCGCAGGCTGACCCGGCGCAGCCCATCCCCGTAGTGCTCAACTTGTCCACCTGGAGCCAGCGCCATCCGGACTTCGACGACTGGGTGGTCAAAGAGCTGCGCGCCAAGTACCAGGTTCCGGAAAAAATCGGGCGCGATTGGCTGGACCATCACGAGCTACTGCCCTTGTTGGACGGCTTAGACGAAATGCCTGCCGCTCAGCAGGGCGCCTGCGTGGCAGCGATCAACCGCTTCGGAGAGACCCACGGCCTGAGCGGGATCGCGGTCTGCTCGCGCATCGGAGAGTACCGCTCCCTGGAGACGCGTTTGAAAATGGGAGCAGCTATCTTTTTGCAGCCGCTCACCGGCAGCCAGGTGAAAGCCTACCTGGAAAATACCGGGGAAGACCTCGCCGGCCTGCTGCGCGCCCTGGAGAACGAGCCCGATCTGCTTGAGCTGGCCCGTACCCCGCTGATGCTGAGCGTGATGGCGATGGTCTACCGGAACGCTGCCCCAGAGCGCCTGGAGGGGGCCGGAACCGGTGGGCAAAGCCACCGCCAGCACATCTTCGACGCCTTCATTCGGAGGGTGCTTGCGCGGCGGGTCGAAGGGCTGCAATACCCTCCTGGAAAGCAGCTGCAATGGCTGGTCTGGCTGGCGCGGCAGATGGAAGCCCACAGCCTTTCCCTGTTTTTGATGGAAGCGCTGCAGCCGGACTGGCTGGACAGCCCATCGAAAATACGGTGGTATGCCGTTGCTTCTCGGGCGCTCAGCGGGCTCATCCTGGGCCTGGGAATCGGGGTGCTGGGCTTCAGCAACCCGCTGATCCTGCTCTACGGCCCTGCAATCGGCATTGCCGGGGGACTGATCAGCGGCCTGATCGCCGCCCGCCAATTCACATCCCAAGGGACGGAGCCCCCCACAGGGACCCAAAAAACCTGGCGAGAGCGCCTTCCTGCCGTCGGGCTTGGCGTTGGCGCCCCGGCCGGCCTGATCGTCGGAGTGCTGGGATTTTCGGTCGTGGCTTTGGGCGTGCTCAGGGACCCGGAGGAAATCGTGCTCTGGCAGCGTCTCCTGGGTGCGGTCGGCTTCGGGCTGATCGGTGGGCTGATCGGCGCAGTGACGATGGGCGTGATGCTGGGGCTTATTTTCGAGCTGGTC
>JBFKII010000376.1:0-3530 GCA_041632295.1 Anaerolineales bacterium
CCCCAGCTGCGCTGTGGGGATTGATCTTCCAGGTGGCGCGCCCCGATCGAGAGATACCACCGCAGCGGCAGCCCCATGGCCAGGATATGGAGCGGGGGCAGCAGCAGCCAGGCGATCGCCTGGATACGGGATACCACGTAGCCCAGCCCGATAACGATGGGGACCAACAGGATGCTGTAGCGCAGGAGGAGCCAATCCAGGGACGGCGCTTCCCGGATGGGACGGCCGATCAGCCGGGCGAAACCGAATACCACGGAGGGCAGCGAAACCAGCCCAATACTGAGGATGGCCCCTGCCGAGACGAAGGCGACGGTATCGAGTGCTTCCATCGAACCGGTGCGCAGAAACTGGGCCAGGCTGAGGGCGTATAGGCCGAAGCCGCTTCCCAGGAACAGGAACGTGGCGAAGGAGGCCAGCCCGAATTGGACCGCGGACGGGAGGTGCAGTTTGGAACGGGAAGTCATCGGTGCAGTTAGCGTTCCCGGATAGTGACGGTGATGATTTCGTCTCCGGGTGGCAGGTTGACGCCCTGCTGGGGGTCCCGGATGGTCAGGCTCCGGGCGACGTCGAGCCCTTCCAGGACGCGGCCGAAAATGGTGTAGCCGCCATCCAGGGCGGGGGCGGGGGCGAAGGTGATGAAGAACTGGCTCCCGTTGGTGTCCCTGCCCGAATTCGCCATGGCGACCAGGCCGGCGCTGTCGAATTTCAGGGCCGATTCCTCATTGATGAAGGCATAGCCCGGCCCGCCAAACCCGGTTCCGCTTGGATCGCCAGCCTGGGCGATGTAGCCTTCCAAAACGCGGTGGAACGTGACGCCGTCGTACCATCCGTTCGAGGCCAGGAAGACAAAATTGTTGACCGCCAGCGGCGCCTGCCCGGGTAGGAGTTCGATCACGATGCTGCCTTTCTCGGTTTCGATCGTGGCGATGTAGGCCCGGCTTGGGTCGATAACGACCGGTGGGCAGTTGGTGTACTGCAGCTCCTGGAGCGACAGGAGACGGACGATCAGATTGAGGTTGTCATAATCCGTCGGCCCGTCATAGATGCGGCCGTTGATCAGCAGGAAGGGGGTGCCGGGGATGCCCAGCGAAGTGATGTCATCGAAGCGCTCCTGGGCCAGTTCGTCATAGGCGGGATCGGCCAGGTCTTCCGCAATCTGGTCCCCGTCCAGGCCGATGTCCTGCCCCCGTTCGGTCACCCAGCTGCGGAACGCTTCCGGGCCCTGCCCGGACCAGGTCGCCTGGCTGGCGAACAGCAGGTCGTGCATTTCCCAGAATTTCCCCTGGGCGCCGGCAGCTTCTGCGGCAGCGAAGGTCAGGCCGGCCTTGTCGTAGAGTTCAGGCTGCGGGAAGTGCCGGTAAACCAGGCGCACCTCCTGCGGGAAATCGGCGTTCAGCTGGGCCAGCACGGTGGCCAGCGGAGCGCAGCCGGGGCACTGGAAATCGCCGTAGGCGATGATGGTGACCGGGGCATCTGCGGGCCCGCGCTGCCAGTCCTCCGGGCTGACGGGCTCGAAAATGGACGTTTCGGTGGCATCCGGCGGCCGGATCAGGGTCTGCAGCACGCAGCCGGACATGGCTCCCCCGCCCTCAGGGGGTTCAAACGGAGCTGCCGGTCCGTCGGAGGTGGAATCCTCCGGCGACTCACCCCCGGCAGGGGCGGGGTTGTCGGATACGGCCGGGCCGGATTCGGGAGTCGAAGGGGAGGCGCAGGCAGCCAGGAAGATAAGAACCAGAAGAATGGGAAAGAATCGAATAATGCGCATGGATTCCTGAAGCTTCGGGGATACAGGGCGTTCATTTTACCGCAAAAAACAGGCCTGCCGCCGGTACGGGGGTCCCGTCTGCCCGGCGGCAGCGGCTGCCCTCTGGTATCATTGGTCTCATGATCGCGGAACGCACAAATGAAGATTGGCTGCAGGACCTGCAAGGGGAGCATGCCGAACAGGCTATCGCCGATCTGCGCGAGATCTTGCTGCGCGGCCTGCGTGCAGCGCTGGCCAGCCGTATCCGGCGCGACCTGGAATTCGTCGTAGAGGATTTCGTACAGGACGCGCTGTTGAAGATCCTCGCCAACCTGCATACTTTCCGGGGCGAGAGCAAGTTCACGACCTGGGCGCACAAGATCGCCGTCCACGTGGCTTACACCGAGCTGCGCCGCCGCCGCTGGCATGACATCTCCCTGCAGGAGATGATCGACTCCTTTGAGGGCAACGACTTCACACCCGCAATCCTGACGGATACGGATGTGACCCCCGAGGACAAAACCACCCGCCGGACGCTGCTGGCTTTTGTCCAGCGGATGATCGATGAAGAACTGACCGAAAGACAGCGCACGGCGATGAACCTGGTCGTGCTGAAGGGCATCCCGATGGAGGAGGTCGCCCGGCGCATGGACACCAACCGAAACGCTTTGTACAAGCTGATCTACGATGCCCGCCAGCGGTTGAAGCGCAGCATGATCGAAAACGGCATTGCTCCAGATGAAGTCCTGTCCGAATTCGAAGATTAATGTGGAGTAAGAGTTCGGATCACCGTGGCGTCAGAGTCATTACGGAGAAAATGACATGTTAGACCTGACCAAACTAAAAAAGATCATACGATCGATCGTCGCCACACGGGACGATGAGATCGGTTGTGCGGATTGCTTCCGGGAGCTGGACCGCTTCGTAGAGCTGGTATTGGATGGCAAAAATGCGGATGAAGCCCTACCGCTTGTTCGCCATCACCTGGACCTGTGCGGCGACTGCCGTGAGGAATATGAGGTGCTGATAGAAGCCATCCGGGCGACTGTCTGAGCTTGAAACCACCGAACCACAAGGGCGCGCTGTGTGCGCCCTTTTTTGTTTGTACCCAGGAGCCGGCCCGCCTGCCCGGCACGATTAATGGCAGATTGGCGAGAATATCCCGCTGCGGCTCCGCGAGTATAATTGCCGCCATGTCTGAATCAGGCCCTGATATCGAAGAAACCCGGCCTACCTCGCCGGATGACACCAGCCCGACGGCTGTCGACGGCGGGCCGGCGGAGCCGGCCCACAAACCAAAGCGCACTCCCTGGGTGCGGCTGGTGGTCCTGGGCTGGCTGATTTTGATCCTGATCGCCGCCATCGGCGCCTACAGCGGCTTTCAGCAAGGGCGCCGGGACTGGCGCAGCACCCAGGTCGCCCTGGACCTGACCGAAGTCGAACGGCAGTACCAGCTCGGTTTGGATAACCTGGCGGCCGGCGAGTGCGCCCGGGCACAGGTCCACCTGGATTGGGTCATCGAAAGAAACCCCAACCACAGCGGAGCGATCGAAGCCCTGGCCCAGGCCATCACCTGCGGGAACGCCACGGCCACGCCCACTCCCGTGACCCCCACCCCCACGCCGACAGTCACGCCGACACCCGATCTGCGCGGCGTGGACGAGCAGTTTGCCGCGGCGGAAGCGCAGATGTTCTCCTCCGATTGGAACACCGCAATCAGCACGCTGTTTTCCGTGCGCAAGCTCGACCCCCAGTACCGCGCTGTGGATGTGGATTCGATGCTGTA
>JBFKII010000377.1:0-3527 GCA_041632295.1 Anaerolineales bacterium
CCGGCGGCGGTTTCCGGGCCGTAAAGGAACTCGAGGTGGGTGCGCATGCGCTCTTCGGGGGTCATTCTGGCTGGTCGCTCCTGAAATTCGTTGCGGATCTGGTAGCCGGGAACCGGCTTCCGAGGATATCATAATCGGGGTGATTGAATCGGCACATCATTTCGCCGATCACCCTGGCCGGATCCGGGTCGAAATGCTCGGCGATCGCGTTCCAACCGGTCCATTTTGTACAAACCGCGAGGTTCAGATGAAAACTCTCCCCGCAACGGAAAACGTGCCCGCCGTCCGGACGGATTATGAGGATGAAGCCGCCTGGGAGGCGGTTCGCCAGGCCATCCACAGGCGTTACGGGCCTTTCCGGGCCTATGTCGATTTTATCTCCGACCCCGCCCTGGCAGGTTTCGATGCCGATCAACTGCGTGCTATGCTGCCCCCGGGCTTTTCGCACCCGATCCTGTTGATCGTCGACCGGTTGGCGCTCGCCGGGGCGGATCACCCGGTCCTGGTGGTGGACCTGGAGGCCGAGCCCGGCCGGACGTTCCGCGTGATCCCATCCGAGATCTGGGGGGTGGAGAACAATCTCTCGCTCGCCAACATGGATTTTTGGGAATTTGCCGACCACGCCGGCCCGGACGGCGTTTTTCGCGGCTTTCCCCGATCCTGAAACCACTTCCCGGGGCTCTCAAGGTTCGAACGGTTCCAGGGTCTCCACGGAGGGAGGGCGGAAGGATCCGGCCGGCAGGCGCTCCGCCGGTTCCTGGACGCCTGCCTCGCTGGATGTCTCGACCGAGTAGGCGGCCAGGCTGCAGCCGGCGATGCTTTCCGCCCGCTCCAGGTTCATGACGATCAGGTAGACGGCTTCGTAAGCGCTGCCGTCGATCGAGGCCCGGCCGTCCACCAGCGGGTAGGTGTCCGCCTGGCCGGCCCCGATCCCCACCAGCATGCCCTCGCTGAGCTGGCGCACGTGGACAGCCACCGGGCCGGGTGCCAGGATGGTGAAGAAATCGGCGCCCAGCTGGCCTACACCGCGGTCAGTGCGGTAGAAATCGGGGCTGTTGAGGGCGGCTTCCAGGCGCACGGTGGGGTAATCCAGAGGGAAGGGAAAGTCGCGCAGCAGCAGGGCCAGGGCGTAGGCGCGCAATTCGGCTTCCAGGCTGGTTTCCCTGGCGCCCAGCGCGCCTTCCAAAGTGCTGTAACCATCCAGCTCCACGGCCTGCTCCCAGATCTGGCGCACGATCTCATCGCCATACCGCCCGGCCAGGAAATCCAGGAACAGCCAGCGGGAATACCAGTGCAGCTGGTCCTCCCACCGCTCGAGCCCGCCCGGCGAAAGCAGGCAGGTGTCCGGAGATTTGAAGGCCGGGATCAGGTGCAGCGGGGAATTGCGGATCTCATCGTAGACCACGGTCTCGATCCAGGTGGCCGATGCCTCCCACAGCCAGCGGTGGGGTTCGAAGCCGTCGTAGCCGAACTGCACGGCGTGGAGCAGTTCGTGCGCCACGGTGACCCGCATGAAATCAAGCGGGGCGATGCCGAGGTCCAGGGGCTCAATTTCGAGGAAATCGTTGTCCAGGCGCACGAAGGAAAACGTGGCCTGCTGTTCGATGACCGGCGTATAGGGATTGTCGCCGATGAACGCCTCCGGAATGCCGCCTTCGGCGATGCCGGCGAAGGCGAATTCCAGATCCTGGATGTAGATATCGTAGCGCTGATCGCCGCCCAGATGGTTGTCCGGCGGCGGTGGGGACCAGCCCAGCTGTTCGATCTCCATCTGCCAGGCGAATTCAAGCGCCTGCCCGACGGCCTCGATGTAGTCCGGCACCGCATCGCCGTTTCGGTCTTCGAGCGAAACGGCGTCTCGCCCGGACAGGGTATAGAAGATGCGGAAGTGAGCGGTGTCCACCTTGCGGACCGTGCCGCTCAGCCGCGGCCGGCCCTGGTGTGCGTCCCCGTCCAGATCGACCACCGATGGGGCCCTCACGAATACGCTGGTGGGCGCCGGCGTGGGGGTGGCCGAGGGAACAGGGGTCGGGGAAGGCGTGGCGGTGGGGGAAGGGAACGGGCTGGGCGTATGCGTCAGAGTGGGGGTCACGCTGGGGGCAGGGGTGGTGGTCGCAGGCAGCGGCGTGGCGGGGGGTGCGGACAGCCGGCAGCCGATCCCAAGCAGGGCGCAGGCGATGGCCAGCGTGCGCAGTTTCGAGGTCATCGCATTCAGTCCCCCAGCTCCCAGATCCAGGCGTTCTCGAACAGGCAGGTGGTGACGCCCGACTCCTGCCAGGCCAGGAAGGCGATGCGGCCGGCGGCGCGCCGGTTGACGGTCAGGCCCGTCAGGCGGACCCCGTTGGCGTAGAGGGTCAGGGTGCTGCCGTCCAGCAGGAGAACGAAATTGTTGACGCTCCCCGGGCCGATCAGGATGGCGGCGTTGGGCTCCACGCGCAGCGTGGTCACGATTTCACCGAAGTCCCAGTGCTCCACCGACCAGGCCGGCAGCCCGGAAAGGCGCAGCGTGCGCAGCATGTACTGCTCTCCGTCCCTGAGGTCGGGCTCCGAGCGGAAAATCACCCCGCAGCCTGCCAATCCGCTGCTTGAGTCCCAGGTAATGTCGACGTTGAGCAGAATATCATCGAACGCCTGCATCTCGGCCACCGGCTCGTAGATGATGGTGCCAAAATTTTGCACGGCGAGCTCCATCGGCTCGATGCCGAACCAACCCAGCCTGCCTTCGTCGGTCGAAATGCCGTAACCCTGCAGCACGGCCCCGACCTGTTCCAGGATTTCGGCTTCCGCCTGCGTGGATTCGAAAGCAGCCGTGGCAGCCAGGTCGGGCGTCGCGGTGTGAGTGCGGCTGGGCGAGGGGCTGGGCTCCGGGGTGCCGGTCGGGATGGGTTCGGGGGTGTTGCTGGGTGTGGGGAGGGGCGTTTCGGAGGGCGCAGGGACGGTATCGCTGGGCGGTGGGCTGGTCGAAGTGGGCGCAGGTGCGGCCAGCCGGCAGGCGAACACCACCACGAGGGACAGAACAAAGGCCATGCAGGCGGGCGGCTTTCGTAGCATGTGCACCTCCAGGTGTCCGGGCGGGCAGCGGCGGACGGCTATTGGTTTTATGATACCAGATCGCTTTGGGTGTAACGTGCAACGTGCAACGTGCGACGAGCGACGAGCGACGAGCGACGTGCGACGAGCGACGTGCAGCGTGCAGCGTGCGACGTGCAACGTGCGACGTGCAGCGTGCGACGTGCAGCGGGCGACGTGCAGCGGGCAGCGTGCGAGGTTCGATTTGCAGGGGGCCTCAGGCCTGGAGCTCCTCCTGGCGGGTGGTTTGCAGGAAAGTTTCCCGCAGGCTTTCGTCCGGGATGTGGGCCAGGATGTGGGCGAAGTGGGATTGGGAGGAGTCCGCCAGCTCCCGTCTGACCTGTCGATCCGCCTCGATGCTGGCAAGGTGCTTTTCCAGCAGCCACAGCCACCAGCGGGCTTTCATCAGCCGGGCACAGGTCCGGCCGGCTTCCAGGCTCTCGCGGGCCGGTCCGGGC
>JBFKII010000378.1:0-3526 GCA_041632295.1 Anaerolineales bacterium
CATTACGGACGACGGCCTCTGCTGGACCCCCGTGGCCGAGGCCCTGGCCTCGGATTTCGACGTTCTGATGGTCGATGCCCGCGGCCACGGTCATTCGGAGGCTCCCGCCAATGGATATGACGACTTTACCCAGGCTGAAGACCTGGTTGGATTGATCGAGGCGCTCCAACTTTCAAACCCGATCCTGCTCGGGCATTCGATGGGCGCCCTGACAACCCTGACCCTTGCAGGTACACACCCTCACCTGCCCAGGGCGATCGTCCTGGAAGATCCTCCCGCATTTTGGATGCCCGCCCAATCCCCGGTTCCGGAGGAGATCGAAGCCCGGGAGCGCTGGCGTGCAACCCTTGCGGGTTTCAAGCAAAAATCAAGGCAAACCTTGCTGTCAGAACAGCGCCAGGCCGCGCCTTCCTGGTCCGAGGCCGAACTGCAACCATGGGTGGACTCAAAACAGCGCTTCAGCCTTCAAGTCCTGCAGTTTGATCGGTGGTGGGGTGACGGTCGTCCAGACCTGTCCGAAACCATTGAGCGAATTTCCTGTCCAGGGTTGCTGATCACGGGAGATCCCAACCTTGGGGCGATCGTCGAGCCCGAAAGCGCTTCTGTTTTGAAAAACCGCTACGGGGGAAAACTGGAGATCGCTCATATACCTGGCGCCGGTCACAGCATTCGCCGCGATCAATTTGACGGGTTCATGGCGGCCGTTTCTGGCTTCCTGGCCGCGCTGTAGAACAAGCCACCAATTTCCTGCTCCAATGGCCGGAGAAACCGACCTCAAAAAAATCCTGGCATCGCTCCAGCCTGACTTGATTTCAGGGGAGTTTGTTTTCGTCAGCCTGGCTGATTGGCGCGACGACGATATCCGCGGTTTTTCGCCTTTCGCTGCCATTCGGGAAGCTGAAGGCCTGACCCTGGTGATCAGTCGGGAAAAAGCGGAAGGCCATGCGCTAACGCTTGGGCCAGCTTTTCGCTGCATCACGCTGCGGGTCCATTCGAGCCTGGAGGCCGTCGGTCTGACCGCCTCCGTGGCAAGCGCATTAGCCCGGCGCGGGATCAGCGCTAATCTGATCGCGGGGTACTACCATGACCATGTTTTCGTGCCCAGCGTGCGGGCGGAGGAAGCCCTGGCAACCCTGAAAGCCCTATCCGCCTCCGATGCCTGAACGACCCAGGCAGATCGAAACCATTTCCCGCCGGATCCTCGACCAATCTCCGGACCCGGCCGTCCGCTGGCGCCTGCTTCGGGATGTTCTGAGGGTGGACTCGAACTTCCCCCCGGCCAGCGAGGCATATCGCAGCCTGCTCCAAAGCCGGCAAACGCGCGCCCTGGCAGCGGCACAACAGCGAAACGGCGGCTGGGGACGTTTCCATTCCCAGGACTCCGCCCTCCATAGGAAATTCCCAACCACGGAGTTCGCTGTGGCCAGAGCCCTTGCGCTGGGGCTGGCCCCAACAGGGCGGATTCTGGCAAAGACCGCGGAGTATATCGGCGCCATGCTCACGGACGACATTCCTTTTCCGGACCCTGCCGAAATGAATGACCGCTGGCCGGTCGGGGTCCGGCTGTTCCTGGCTGCCACCCTGGCCCGCCTTCAGCCCGGGCACCCGCTTTTGAACCCTGAACGGTCGCTTTGGCTCGGGATTCTACGCCGCACATTTCATCGCGGCACTTACGACCCAAAAGAGGAACAGCGAGCACACCTGGATACAACCGGGGCCAGAGTAAAAAACAGCTACCTGGTGCTGGATAACCGTTATATGCTGGACCTGCTGGGCTCAGAGCCCGGCCTCCTTCCGCCAGACCTGGAAGCCGTCTTTCTCGGATGGTTGTGGTCGAGGGCCGGTGGAATCGGTTACCTTGGGGCGCCATTGACCTGCCCTCCCCCTTCCTCGCCCGGTCCGTTTGAACGCTGGCTGACCACGTTGGAGCTGTTTGCTGGCACCAAACTGAACTGGGCGGGGCGCGCAGTACAGGCGATCGAATGGCTGTGGGACCAATGCGGCCCGGATGGCTATTGGGATTTCGGAACAAGGTCCGCTTTGAGCGCCGTCCTGCCGCTGTCCAACAGCTGGCGCAGGCGGCAAAATCGTTTTATCGACTGGTCTACCCGGATTCTGATCCTGTTGAAAAAATATGAAATCGCCACTGGGAAAATCTGAACCTTCGTTTATTTTTGAGCCACCCGGAAAGCGAAGAATCAAAAGGTCCCGGGAGGGTGGATCTGAGACGCCACCCAACAGGGACCTTGGGGAGAGGTACGGCAACAGGCTACCCTGTCGCGTTTCGCAAATCTTCCCGCAAACCTTAATTGCCGCGCAAACTATGCTGGCTTGGTGGCCAGGATCGTGGCCGAGAAAGGGGTTCCCAGGGGAATGCGCTCAAGCCAATCGTGCTCTTCCCCGTTGTGCTCAATGCGCACGTCTTCGAAACCCAGTTCGCGCAGGCCGTCGCGCCACGACTTGATGGGCAGCGCTCCGGAGGCGCATTCGCTCCACAGGTCCATGTCCGCCCGCTGGTCCGCGGGAATTTCACCCTGCGTGACAACGTCAGAGATGGCGATCCGCCCGCCGGGTTTCAAAACGCGCCACATCTCGGCCATCACAGCGTTCTTGTCCGGGGAGAGATTGATCACGCAGTTTGAAATGATGGCGTCGGCAATCCGGTCCTCAAGGGGAAGGTCTTCGATGTATCCCTGTCGAAACAACACATTTTGAAATCCCATGCGTTCGGCGGACGAACGGGCGCGCGCCAGCATGTCCGGCGTCATGTCGATTCCAATCACTTTGCCTTCCGCACCCACCTGCCTGGCGGCGATGAAGCACTCCAGCCCCCCACCCGAGCCGAGGTCGATGACGACCTCCCCAGGTTGAAGCCGGGCTGCCTCTACGGCGTTGCCGCAGCCGAGGGAAAAGTTGGCGACCTCATCGGGCAAGCCGGCGATCTCATCCGAGGAGTAAAAGACAGGATCCGGGTCGCAGCAGGCGCTGCCCTGACGTGCTCGTTCCGCATAGTGATCGCGCACCGCAGTGTGGATTTGGTTGGGTTTGATGCTCATTTTTCGATCTCCTGGCCCGTTTGGTCCGTGTGACCGCCACCCAATCCTAAATCTGATTCAGGACACAGGTGGCGGTCACTCCGAATTTAGCGGTTACCTCCGCAGCAGCAACAGCCTTCCTGGCAGCATTCCGGCTCCGGGGTGTTCAGTGTGAGTTTCATGGTCAAAGCTCCTTTGGGTGAACAAAACGGTTTCATATCGAAGTCCATCGATGGATCTGGCCAAAAAAAACGTCCGCCCGGGACTAGACGTCGCTTTCGACCAGGTCGGGCGCGAAAACCTGCATGATCTGGCCGCAGCAGGCAACCACCACTTCCTGGTTGAGGGTATAGAACGTGTGCTTGCCCTCGTGGCGCGTTTTCACCAACCCGGCCTCCCGCAGGATGGCCAGGTGGTGGGAGACCGTTGGCTGGCTGACGCCAACTGAATCGACGATCTCACTCACGCTGAGCCACTGGCAGCAGCAGAGG
>JBFKII010000379.1:0-3508 GCA_041632295.1 Anaerolineales bacterium
CCGTGTCCGCATCCTCGGGCTCTACGATCGCCGGTGCGTTCAGAAGATTGACGAGCGCTTCCGCCTCCTCATCCGCCCCTTTTTCATGCCCTTCGATCGAGACGTACACCATGTCCCCGACCTGGGCCGGGCGATCGACTTTTTCTGACTTCGCCTGGCCATCCAGCAGGTTTTTGATCGCCTTGTCGACATCCTCCTCGGTCACTTCCGGGGGGGCGTATTCCTTGCGGATCCCGGCATATTCTCCCAGCGTCACGCTGGGGGCAAGGGGAACGACAAATTCCAGTTGCGGCGGGTCGAGCTCTTTGATCTCTTTCAGCCGCCCTGGTCCGTACGGGGTGATTTCCTGCTCTTCAATCAAGCGAGGATACAGGTCATCGACGATCTTTTCGACTGCCTCCTCGATGATCGCCGCTTCCCCCAGGTGCCGGGCTACCATGTGGTATGGCGCTTTTCCCGGTCTAAAACCGGGGATTTTGTGCTTTTTGGAAAGGCTGCGGGCAGCGCGGCTTTTCGAGCGATCGAAGCTTTCCTGTTCGACCTGAACGCTGAGCTGCACCTGGTGGTCTTCTAGAATGGTTTTTTCAATTTTCACGAGCGGCACCTTTCGCAAAATTTCGCTGATTATAACAAAGGAGGGGGTTTTCCCCCCCTTTGCGAGGACCTGCGAAGTCTCTTTATAATAAATCTTTTACACAAAAAAGGAGCCGTGGCGGGTTGCGGTGTTTGGACCCGACAGGCTCGTGTGGGGAAGGAGGGATTCGAACCCTCACGCCGTTTCCGACACTTGATCCTAAGTCAAGCCTGTCTGCCAGTTCCAGCACTTCCCCGGGCGATTGCGGATTATATCATGCGGATCGGCTGGAAAAGGCTGCCCGGATTTGATACCCTGGGCCCTTGCCGTTATAATCTCAGCTTCCAATGCCAAGGCGCTATCTCTTTTTCACGGTTTTCATCTCCGGAATGACCACCCTGGCGGTCGAGCTGACCGCTGCTCGCCTGCTGGGGGCCGTTTTTGGGACCAGCAATCTGGTCTGGGCCAGCATCATCGGGCTGATCCTGATTTACCTGGCGGCCGGCTATTTCCTCGGCGGCCGCTGGGCGGACCGGTCCCCCCGCCCAATCACCCTGTTCACCATCCTGGCCTGGGGCGCTTTTACAGCCGGGCTGGTCCCGCTTTTGTCGAAGCCCGTGCTGCCTTTTGCGGCGGCGGCTTTCGACAGACTCCAGGTGACCGTGCTGGCCGGTTCGTTTCTGGGGGTGCTGGTGCTCTTTAGTGTCCCGGTGACCCTGTTGGGCACGGTCTCCCCATTTGCTATCCGGCTGGCGATCCGGAGCCCGGAAGAAGCGGGGGACATTGCCGGTCGCGTCTACGCCCTGTCCACCCTGGGTTCGTTCATCGGCACATTCCTGCCAGTGCTCGTGCTGATCCCCCTGGTCGGCACCACCCTGACGTTCCTGACGTTTTCCCTGCTGCTGCTGGCGGTGGCCATGTTTGGACTCTATCTGACCGGGTCCAATCGGCGCCTGCTGGCCCTGAGCTGGATGCCGCTCGCCCTGCTGGCAGCGACTTTTTTGTGGGGGGATACCCCCTTCAAGCGCACCGCGGGGCAGATTCTGGAAACCGAATCGGCATACAACTATATTGAAGTCCTGGAGCGGGACGGGTTTCGCCTGCTGCGGCTGAATGAAGGCCAGGGGGTGCACTCGGTGTACCATCCCACCCAGCTCAATTACTACGGGCCCTGGGAACAGTTCCTGGTGGCGCCTTTCTTCGTACCGGACACCCGCCCGGAAGATGTGAGACGCATCGGGATCGTCGGCCTGGCTGCCGGCACCTCCGCCCGGCAGGCGAGCGCGGTCTTTGGTCCGATCCCGATCGACGGCTGGGAGCTGGATCCGGAGATCATCGAGATCGGGCGGCAATATTTTGGACTGGACCTTCCCAACCTCAATGCGTTGTCACAGGATGGCCGCTGGGGCCTGCAGTCCAGCCCCCACCGCTACACCGTGATCGGAGTGGATGCCTACCGCCCGCCGTACATTCCCTGGCATCTCACCACGCAGGAATTTTTCCGCCTGGCCCACGATCGCCTGGAAGCAAACGGCGTGTTGGTGATCAATATCGGCCGGGCGCCTGAGGACCGCCGGCTGGTTGAGGGCCTGGTGGGCACAATCCGCAGCGTTTTCGAGAGCGTTCACGTGGTGGACGTGCCCAACACGTTCAATTCGATCGTGTTCGCCACTCGCGCGCCATCCACCTTTGATGACCTGCTGCGCAACTATCTTGCCTTGCAGGAGGACCCGGCCACACATCCTTTGCTGTTGGAAGCCGCAGCTACTGCGATCAACGGCCTGCAGCCAACCCCGGATTCGGACACGGTTTTCACGGATGACCGGGCACCGATCGAGTGGCTGACCAACAACCTCGTGCTGCGTTACCTGCTTTCGAATGGCACACAGGGCTTACAATAAGGCCGTAAACCATATTCTAAATTTTTCTTTGAAAACCGGGTCAATTTGCTGATCACTGGCAGGCCACGATCGGATCCCATGGTGGACCTTGAGCACGGGCCAAATCCAACCCCTGATCGGAAACTATCCAACCGGAGCTCCCATGAATCTCAACCAAACCAGCCTCTCTGCCGCCGCTGCCTGGCTGGTCACCCTCTTGCTTCCCTTTGCGCTGGTACTCACCGCAGTGCGCCTGCTGCTGACTCCCGCCTGGATCCATATCGAGTACCGCACCCCGGCGTTTCCTGAGGATCCTTTCGGATTTTCCCTGGAAGACCGGTTGAAATGGTCCATCATTTCGCTGGATTTTCTGCTCAATGATGCCGGGATCGAGTCCATGGACGCCCACCGGCTGGATACGGGGGCCCCGCTGTACAACGAACGGGAGACGCGCCACCTGGTGGACACCAAGACCATCGTTCAGGGGGTGCTGGTTGTCTGGTACATCTCTCTTGGGGGCGTCCTCCTGATCGGCCTGGCCGCCAGGGTGTGGAATTTCGGGGATGCTTACCAGGGCGGCATCCGGCGCGGCGCCTGGGTCACCGTGGGACTGGTCGCAGCGATATTACTCTTCGTGGTGGCTGCCTTTGGGATATTCTTTGTTTTTTTCCACGAGGTGTTTTTCGATCCGGGCACCTGGACCTTTCTCACCTCGGACACATTTATCCGCCTGTTCCCCGAACGATTCTGGCGCGATGCGTTTCTTTGGATCGGGGGGATCACGATCCTCGAGGCGCTCTGGCTGATCTCACTGACCCGGCCCAAAGAAAAAAAGACGGCCTCGAAAAACGGGCCGTCTTAGCACATATTTGATGCTTTCCCGGGTAGAAAAGGTTCCAAAAAAATTACCTCAATTGCTCTCACAAGGTAATTCCCCGTAATGGTTTAAAAAATTACATACTGAAACGCTCCCATCAGGACGACCGTGATGGCCAGCAGGTAAGCAAGAATGACGCCGTTGCGGGAAATCCTTTGGGAGAGGTCGCCCATCATC
>JBFKII010000380.1:0-3475 GCA_041632295.1 Anaerolineales bacterium
GCTCAAGTTGGGTAATCGGGACGGCTTTCTTAAAGTCAGTGGACAATATCACCGTTCTTAGGTAGAGAAGGCCACGATGTGGCTATATCGAAAACAAGAGCAGAGGAAAGCGCTAGTGGAGCCAGTATATGGCGAGCTTTCCGTCTGCATTCGGGATTTTTGAAGGCCTTGTGACTTCTCGGACTATCTAGTAATACTGAAATCCTCCTCCATGATAAAATCCTCCTGACATCCGCATAATCCCTGTTCTCCCTTCTTCGCAGAGGTGAAAAATCCCACGGAGAAGTTTTTGCTTGCTTGCAGGAAGGTGGCAATGACCCATGAATTCCCATCCCAAAAATCGGCCCCACTACCGGGCCTGCGCTTCCTGGGCCAGGCCCAGGTCGATATGATCGACGAGGCACTCTCCAGCCTGGGCGACTTCGGCGAGATCCGCCTGGTCGTCGAAAAGGGCCGCCTGCGCTTCGTGGTGACCCAGACCAGTATCGACGCCCTTAAGTGGCGCCCGGGCAGCATTCGCGACAACGGAGCCTGATCGATGGCCCGACAGTGGTACGCCCTGCGCAGCAAACCGCGCAAGGAGGATATGCTCTGGCGCCAGCTGGCCGCCCAGGACGTGGAAGTCTTCTATCCGCGCCTGCGCGTCAACCCCGTCAACCCGCGCGCCAAGAAAGTCAAGCCCTTCTTCCCCGGCTACATGTTCATCTGCACCGACCTGGATGAGACCGGTATCTCTGCGTACCAGTGGATGCCGCACTCCCTGGGGCTGGTGATGTTTGGCGGCGAACCGGCGCACGTCCCGCAAAACCTGATCCACGAGATCCGCAAGCGCGTGGAAGCCATCGCCGAGGCCGGCGGTGAAGCCCTGATCGGCCTTCAGAAAGGCGACCGGGTGCGCGTCCAGAGCGGACCGTTCGCCGGCTACGAGGCGATTTTCGACACCCGGCTCCCCGGCAACGAGCGGGTGCGGGTGCTGCTCGAGTTCATCAACCAGCGCCGGGTCCCGGTCGAGCTGGAGCCGGGCCAGATCGAGAAGCGCCACAAAAAACGCAAATAGCCGGCATGTACATACACATGAGGCGTGAAACGGAAGGTCCCCGCCTCCGTTTGCCTCTTAATGATTGCGCCATGCTCCGATGTCGCAAGGGCGGAGCGCGGCAGCCCACCCACCCTTCCCGCTGATGGAAATACAAACCTACCTGCTCACCGGCGGCGCCGGCTTTGTCGGCTCCCACCTCTCCGAGCACCTGCTGGCGCAAGGCCACCAGGTGATGGTGATCGACGACTTGTCGACCGGGCGGGTGGAGAACATCGCCCACCTGCAGGGCGATCCGGCCTTTCACTTCGTGCGCGCCAGCATCCTGGACGAGGTGGTCATGGACCGGCTGGCTTCGCGCGCCGATGTGATCGTCCACCTGGCCGCGGCGGTCGGCGTGATGCTGATCGTCGAAAGGCCGGTCCACACCATCGAAACCAATATCATGGGCACCGAGGCGGTCCTCAAGGCCGCCCTGCGCTACAGCTGCCGGGTGCTGCTGGCCAGCACCTCCGAGGTCTACGGAAAAGGCGCCCGCATCCCTTTTTCCGAGGAGGACGACGTGCTGCTGGGCCCGACCAGCAAGAGCCGCTGGTCCTACGCGGCCAGCAAGATGGTCGACGAATTCCTCGGGCTGGCCTACCACCGGGAGTACGGCCTGGCGGTGGCCGTTTTCCGCCTGTTCAACACCGTCGGCCCGCGCCAGTCCGGGCGCTACGGCATGGTCGTGCCGCGCTTCGTGCGCATGGCCCTGCGGGGTGCACCGATCACGGTCTACGGCGACGGGCGCCAGACGCGCTGCTTTTGTGATGTGCGCGATGTGGTCCGTGCGATCCACGGCCTGGCCGAGCACCCCGAGGCGGTCGGTCGGGTCTGGAACATCGGCGGGACCGAAGAGATCGCTATCCAAGACCTGGCTGAGCGGGTCATCGGCATCACCGGCAGCCGCTCCCCGATCGAGATGGTGCCCTACGAGCAGGCCTACGCACCAGGCTTTGAGGATATGCGCCAGCGCGTGCCCGATACCGGCCAGATCCAGGCGCTGCTCGGCTGGCAGCCCTCCATCCCCCTGGATGAGATCCTGGCCGCAGTCCGGGATTACGAACAGGCCGCACCCGATGGCGCCGGATAGCCTCGAATCGCTTCCGGCGCCGCCGGTCTACCGCCGGCATCCGGGGGACGCCGGCCGGGTCTACCGCGACCTGTGCCGGGCGCTCTCCGGTCGGCCGGTGGATTGGACACCCTACCGCCCGGAAGACTGGGACCTGCTGGCGCAGATGGCCCGCCCCGAGAACGAGGGCGTCGGGCCGCTCCTGCACCACAGCCTGCAGCAGGCCGGCTGGCCGCCCGAAATGCCGGGGCCGGTCCGGCAGGGCCTGGAGAGCGGCTACTACAAAACCGTCGCCCACAACACGCTGCTGGCCGCCGAGCTGGGGCCGATCCTGGCGGCCCTGGAAAAAGCCGGGCTGGCCCCGATCGTGCTCAAAGGGGCGGCCCTGATCGGGGATCTGTACCCCGATATCGGACTGCGGCCGATGGGCGACCTGGACCTGCTGCTGCCCAAACACCAGATCGCCGGCGCGGCCCAGGTGCTGGCGGATCTGGGCTACCTGCCCGACGCCGGGGGGCCGGCACTGCGCCCTGATTTCCAGGAGACTTTTCATATCGAGGTCCATTTCCACAAGCCGGGTGGCCCCGAATGCCTGGTGGAGCTGCATTGGGACCTGCTGGGGGGCGAATCGAGCCGCCTGCAGGCGGATCTGGACTGGTTCCTGGCGCGGCTGGCGCCATTGGAGCTCCCGGGGGTGGCGCTCGAGAAGACCCGCGCGCTGAACCCGGAGGCGAACCTGCTGTTCCTGTCCGCCCACCTGATGCTCAAGCACTGGATGCTGAAAAGGGAAGGGGAAAAGCACGCCCGCCTGCTGTGGTTCTACGACCTTTTCCGCCTGGCGGATCAAGCCGCGGACAGCCTGGATTGGGCCGCTGCCCACCGCGCAGCCTTAGATTTCAAATGGGAGCCTGCTTTTCTCGGTGCGTTGTATGGCGCGGTGGCGCGCTTTGGCCGCCAGGATCCGCGCGCCTACCTCACCGGGCGGATCGGCCCGCTGGACGAGCCCTCCCTGGCACGGGCGAAAGCCCTTGCCATGCTGGATGACCGCAAGAACTACCGCTACGCCCAGATGACGCTGCCCGCGGCCATCAAATTTTTCTGGCAACATTTTTTCCCCAGCCCGGCCTACATGCGCTGGCGGTACCGGCCGAAGCCCGCTTTCCTGTGGCCGTTTTTCTACCCGCTGCGCTGGGTGGCCGGGATCCGCAGCAGCATCGGCGGTTCGAGCGAGGGGGAGGTCTAGCGTGAGGCAGCTGCTGCCGGCAGGCCTGTTCCTGGTGCTGCTGGTCGTATTGGCAGGAGCCCCGCTGGCGGAGAAGCTGGCGTCA
>JBFKII010000381.1:0-3451 GCA_041632295.1 Anaerolineales bacterium
CTGGTTTTTGAGCCAAGGAGTCCGGTTTGCCGGGAAAATGCCCCATGCGAAAGGTCCGAAAAGCTTGTTCCAAATACTTTTCACTCATTTACGTTTTACGCAACTACGGATTACGCAACCTACTCCAATGCACCGTGTAAATCCCACCCATGATCGCCGCACCGCCCACCAGCTGCAGTGGGGTGAAGGCCTCGCCCAGCAGCAGTCCTGCCAGCACGGCGGTGACCACCGGTTGGCCGAGCATGGTCGGAGAGACGATCGTGGCCGGCAGAAAGCCTTGCGCATAGTTGATGGCAAACCAGCCCAGCCCCTGCACCACCAGCCCGTTGATCAGCAGGATGCCAAAGGTCCCGGCGGAGTAGTCCACGAACGAAAAGCCCCCAAGCAGGCTGATCAGAAACAGCACCCCCGCCGATCCCAGCACCGAGAACCAGAAAAAGCGCACCGAATCGATGTGCACCCGGCCGCGCTGCGCAAACAGGAAGAAGCCGCCGTAAAAAACCCCTGCCGCCAGCCCGTAGAACGAACCCAGTCCGAAACGGAAGTCACGCAGGCCGTCCACGCCCAGGATGATGGCCGCCCCCACCAGGGCCAGCGCCAGCCCGGCCCAGAAGCGCCGGTTCTGGCGCTCCCCCAGGAAGATCATCGCCCCCAGCCCGACCCAGGCCGGCGCAGTGTTGGCCATCAGTGTCGGGTTGGTGGCCCCGCTGATCGTGATCCCGGTCGACCACAGCGCCATGTCCACTCCAAAGAAGGCCCCCGCCAGCAGCGCAAACAGCGCCCCCCGGCGCGGCACCATCCCCTTCTGCCGGCTGCGCTGCACGAAGGGCAGCGTGAAGATCACGGCGCCGATCGCCATGCGGTAGAAGCTGGTCACCACCCCGGGCGCCCCCGCCCAGCTCACAAAAATCGCCGACATGCCGACGCTCAAGATGCCGACCCCAAGCGCCAGGTATGGCCGCAGGCTGTTTTCAGTGGGTGGGTCGGAGGCCATTTCAGAAAAAAACCCCGTCCATGCGGAACGGGGAAGCGGGTTGCGGTCTGAGGCGGGGCGGGCCCGCAGGGCTTACGGCGAGAGGTAATCCCAGGGATTGACCTTGGCCGACAGGTACATCAGCTCGAAATGCAGGTGTGAGCCGCTCGAGTTGCCTGTGTTGCCCAGCGCGGCGATGGTGGCGCCCTGGAAGACGCTCATGCCGCAGGTGACGTAGTAATCGCTCAGGTGGGCGTAGAGCGTCTGCCACTGCCCGTGGTCGATGACGACCAGGTTGCCGTAGCCGAAATAGCTCCAGCCGGCGTAAACCACCACGCCCGAGTCTGCCGCGAAGATCGGATTGCCGGTATCCCCGGCGATGTCGATGCCGGAGTGGTTGGCGGCCGGGTTGTAGTCGTAGCCCGACAGGTAGCGGGCGGTGGTCGGCCAGACAAACGTGCCGGTCCCGACTGCGCCGTCCAGGATCGAGCCGCAGTGGCCGGGACCGTAGGTGCTGGCGACCGCCGGATTGGCACGCGTGATGCGCGGCGGGCCGAAATCGACAAATTCGCGCTGCCCGCCGGGAACGATCAGCCAGGTGCCGGCCGAAATCTCCGTTTCGCCGCTCTCAAATTCGATCACGTCGAGCGGGTTGCCCGGCCATTCCAGGATTTCGGCCGCTTCCACTCCGTAAAACTCCGCCACCCGGCCCAAGTTTTCCCCGGCGCTCCACTTGTGGTACACGCCGTCGACCGGCAGGATGTTGAGCACCTGGCCGGGGAACAGCTTGTGCGGGTCGTCGTTGAGCACTTCCTGGTTGCCCCAGAAAATCGTCTCCGGGCGCAGGCCGTAAAAATCGGCGATGCCGAAGACGGTGTCCCCTGTCTGCACGGTGTAAGTCAGCACCCCGACCCGCGGGCGGTTGGGGATGGTGGTGTGCAGCTGTGCCAGCCGGGGGATTCCGGCTGCGAAGAGGTTGGGGGGAGCCAGCGGCGGCAGAGTACCCAGGCCCTGTTCCATTGGGCGCGCCTCTGCTGGAGCATCCACGACCGCACCCACCGGGGCGGCCAGCGCGGCGCGCTGCGGGATCTCCACCTGTGCGACGGCCTGCGGGTTGCCGTAAACGCTGCGCAGCACCCACAGCAGGGCGATCACCAGGGCCACAGCTAACACGCTGGCGCCGTAGCGCAGGAGTTTTTCAAGTGGATCGGCTCCGCGACCGATGGTATTTTCGCCGTTTTCGCTGGGGGCTGGCTCTGATGGCTGAACTTCCGGTGCCGGATCTTCCGATTCGGTCAGCGGAAATTCCTCAGAAATAGGCATATGGGTGCTCCATATCGGACTAGCATCCTAACATCCCCAAAAAAGGCTGTCAAGCCTGTGAAAACTGTACGATTCGGGTACGAATCACCCGTTTTCAGCCCCTCAGGCTAAGGCCGGACGCTTTCGGCGGCCTCCATCAGGGTCGATTCCCCTGCCCACAAGACGGCCAGCGCGTCCCGGATCAGCGGCCCGTTGGTCTCCAGGATGGCCAGCGGAGGCAGGGGATACGCTTCAGCCAGCAGCCGGCCGGCAAAAGCGGTCTCCGATTCCACAGGCCAGGCCGCCAGGGCATCCGGCCGGGGGGGCAGCAGCCCCGCAGCCAGGGTCCATTCACCCATAAAATCCGCTTCGGTCAGGAATCGGGCCAGCTCCATGCTGAGCTGCTGGTGCGGGCTGTCCGGATTGCCCAGCGCCCACAGCCAGCCGGTCGCGATCGGGGCCGGCACCCCGCCCGGGCCGGGGATGTCCGCCGTGCGAAAGTCCGGATCGCGCTCCTGTAGCACATCGGAGGCCCATACGATCCCCGCCCGGGCCGATCCGGCCTGCAGGCTCTGGTAAACCTCTGCCTGGCTGGTCAGGCCTGCCATCCAACCTGGAAAGACCCCAGCCTGGTTGCCCTGCCGATAGAACTGGAAGACCTCCGCCATATCGAAAGGGTTGATATCCGGCTGCCCGCTTTCGCTGGTGAAGGTCCCGCCGGCGGACAGGTACTGGGCAAGGGTAAACAGGCCGCGGCTGTCCCCGGCAGCGAAAAGCAGCGGGGAATCCAGCTGCAGGGTTTTATCCCAGTCTGCGGGCGGGGGGCCTTCCGAATCAAGCCGGTACAGCAGCACCAGGGCGTCGGCGGCAAATGGGAGCCCGATCACCTGGCCATCAATGGACGACAGGCTCTGGGCGAATTCGTACCAGCCCGCATCCAGACCCGGGAAAACGGCCAGCAGGCCGCTGCGGGCCGCCCGCTCCATCTCCGGCCTGGAAAACAAGACCAGGTCCGGCAGCGCCTCCGGGACGGCGGCGTTCATCGCTTCCAGGGAGCGCACCATCCCGCCGCTTCCGGTCTCCGCCTTGATGCGCACCGTCACCCGCACGCCCGGGTGCAGCAGCACGAACTCGTCCAGGCGCGCCTTCAAAAGCGCCCCGGCCGGCGCATCCGGC
>JBFKII010000382.1:0-3435 GCA_041632295.1 Anaerolineales bacterium
ATACGACGATTCGCTGACAGCCGCCGAGGCGATCCAGTCCGCTCTGGACGCAGCGGGATACCTGGCCCAGTTGCCGGTGCCCGCAGAAACTCACAATGGCGATCCTGCCAGCGATGTCAAACCATTCTTCCGGCACACGACTGCTTACGCCCAGGCCGGAAACACGATCGCTTTTGCCCAACAAATGCCTTATGCGGGCAGGCCGTTATGGCCTTGCCCCGGCTTTGGCCTGATCGCGCGCAACGATTACGCGCAGGAGGACGGGAAACATGCCCCGGATCAAACGAACGCCTGAAGAAAAATCTGCCGATCCGGCAGCGCAGGAACTGCTATATTTTGCGGATGAGGCCGGCCTTTCCACCGCATTCAGCCGGGCGGACGAGATGGTGCCCTGCAATATCGGGGGCGCCGGGATGTGCTGCAAGCTTTGCGGTATGGGGCCCTGCCGGCTGGTCAAAGACGGCCAGACCGGAGTTTGCGGCGCGACGATCGACACGATCCAGGCCAGAAACCTGATCCGGGCGATCGCCGCCGGCAGCGCCGCCCATTCCGATCACGGCCGTGACATGGCCTTTACGCTGAAAGCGGTCGCAAACGGCGAGACCGAAGGCTTCACCATCCGCGATGTGGCCAAGCTGAGGACTGTGGCTGAAAGATATGGAATCCCCGTGGAAGGGCGGGCTCCCGAGGAGATCGCAAACGAACTGGCCGACCTGTACATCGCCCAGTTCGGGCAGCAGCGCGGTGCGATCGCCCCGGTGATCCGCGCTCCCGAGAAACGCCGGAAAATTTGGGCGGAAAACGGAGTGGTCCCGCGCGGCATCGACCGTGAGGTGGTTGAGGCGCTGCACCGGACCCATATCGGCGACGATCAGGACCCGGCACACATCCTGCACCACGCCATTCGTACTTCCCTGGCCGATGGCTGGGGAGGCAGCATGATCGCCACGGATATCTCCGACATCCTTTTCGGAACCCCGGCTCCTTTGCTCGGACAGGCAAATCTGGGGGTGCTCAAAGAGGACATGGTCAACGTGGTGGTCCACGGCCACGAACCCACACTCAGCGAAATGATGGTCGCCGCATCTCAAACTCAGGAGATCATCGAATACGCCAAGGAGGCCGGGGCAAACGGGGTCAACATGGCGGGCATCTGCTGCACTGCCAACGAGATCCTGATGCGACAGGGCATCCCTGCAGCCGGGAATTTCCTTCACCAGGAGCTCTCCATCCTGACCGGAGCGGTGGAAGCGATGGTGGTCGACGTGCAGTGTGTGATGCAGGCCCTGGTCGGTCTGGCCGACAATTTCCACACCATGGTCATCACCACCTCTCCGAAGGTGCGCATCAAAGGCGCCACCCATATCGAATTCAACGAACAGAAAGCGTTGACAATCGCCAAAGACATCTTGAAAGTTGCGATCGACAATTACAAAAACCGGAACGCAACCCGTATCCCCCAGGTTCGGGAGAAGCTGATCCCGGGCTTTTCACACGAATACATCAGCTACATGCTCGGAGGCAGCTATCGGGCCTCCTTCCGGCCGCTCAACGACGCCATCATGTCCGGGCGCATCCGCGGCGTGGCAGCAGTGGTGGGCTGCAACAACCCTCGCAGCCAGCAAGATTATCTCCATACCACGGTCACCCGTGAGCTGCTCCAAAATGACGTGCTGGTGGTCGAGACTGGATGCGGTGCGATCGCCAGCGCCAAGCTGGGCCTGCTGCTGGGGGAGGCCGGACTGGATCAGGTCGGCCCCGGGCTTCGAGAGGTGTGCGAAACGGTCGGGATCCCGCCCGTTTTGCACATGGGGTCCTGCGTGGACAACACCCGCATTCTGACCGTGCTGACGCAGATGGCGGAGGAAGGCGGACTCGGCGAGGATATCAGCGAGATTCCGGCAGTCGGGCTGGCGCCGGAGTGGATGAGCGAAAAAGCCCTGGCGATCGGGGCTTACTGCGTCGCTTCCGGTGCGTACGTGATTTTTGGCGGCGCCTCTCCGGTGGGCGGAATGCCCGATCGCATGGCGGATAGCGACCAGGTCTTGAAATACATCAGCGAAGGATGGGAAGGCCTGTACGGCGGGAAACTGGAATTTATCTCGGATCCGGCTGAGATGGTCGAAAAAACGCTGGCGCACATCGACAGCAAGCGCGCCGCCCTCGGTCTTCCGGAATACGATCCCGAACGTTTCGGCAACCGTGGCGACGAGCGCATGCTGGCAATCGAAGCGCTGCCGCTGCAGGAAAGGCGTGCCGCACTGTACGGTGCAGGCAAGGTTTAGGAGAGATCACTATGTCGCGATACATCGCAACCCGCGCCATGCGCGGTGCGCACTCCCTTGTCAACGAAGCGGAGTTCATGCTCGAAAAGGCGATGGCGGAAAAAGGTCCGGAAGCGCAGGTGGCCTTTCCAAACACCGCCTACTACCTGCCTTTGATCTACGGTATGACCGGTCAGGCGGTGGAAACCCTGGGCCAGCTTCGCCCGACGCTTGAACACGCCCGGGCGCTCCTGCACCCTCTGCCGGCCAGGCAGCATTGGACACCATACCTTGGGGAGACCCTGGACAGTGGGATGGCCACCTTGCTGGCGGCAGAAGCCATCCAGGCGATCCGTTTCGTGTACGGCCTGCAGCCGGAACCCCTTTCCGAATTCCGGCTGGCTGGCGGCACGGCCTTCACAAGCCCGGACCGCGAAAACGGCGCAAACGGGAATGGAGCGAACGGGCACCTTAACGGACCGATCGACGATATTCAGCTGCGCTCCTGGGGGATCCAGTTGGTGGACGGCCGGATGCCTGGCTTTGCGGCCATTGTTGGCTGCGCCAGGTCCAATGAAGTGGCCGTGAAAATCGTCCGGGAACTGCAGCGCCGCAACATCCTCACCTTCCTGTCGGGCAACGTCAATGGCCGGAGCATCATCCACCAGCTGATGGAAGAGAACGTCGAGCTGGGTTACGACACCTATACCGTGCCTTTCGGCACCGACACCCTGAGCGCGATCTACGCCCTTGGTTTCGCAACCCGCTCTGCGCTGACCTTCGGCGGTCTCAAGGCCGGACAGGCCCGCGACATCCTGCTCTATAACAGGGAACGGGTTTACGCTTTCGTCCTCGCCCTTGGCGAGGTGGACGACCTGAAATACGCAGCAGCAGCCGGGGCGATCAATTTCGGATTCCCTGTCATCGCCGACACGGTCATCCCCGAAATCCTTCCTACCGGAGTGACGAAATTCGAGCACGTGGTCTCCTTGCCTTTCAACGAGATTGAAGGGCATTCGGACCTTGAGCGGGCTGAACGGCTGGTGCAGAAATGCATCGAGGTGCGCGGTGTCAAGGTCAAAGTCGCCAACGTGCCCGTCCCCGTGCCGTACGGATCGGCCTTCGAGGGAGAGGTGGTGCGCAAAGCCAGCATGCGAGTCGAGTTCGGTGG
>JBFKII010000383.1:0-3429 GCA_041632295.1 Anaerolineales bacterium
CCCGATGCTGGAAGACCGGGCGGATGAGAAGTGGGGTGGTCAGGAGGATTATGAGGCCTACAAAGCGAACACGCCCGTCCTGGTACCGAGGCCGCCCCAGTGAAAACAGGGTGAAATTTTTGAAGGGGCAGGCGAGCCAGGGTGTCTCGATTTCAGCCCGGAAGAGACCCTTCGGCGGAGTTTTTCCCGAGCCCTTCGTCATTGCTCAGGATCAACTCCGTCGAGGGGCTCAAGACATGCCTTTCAGTCGTCCGGGTGACGATTCATGCGGAAGAGGTTCGAAATAAATATCCAGTACACGAAATAAAGGAAAACTATGCTGATCGATACTTTGAAAATACTTGCTGCGGTTGGGACCATACTGACCGGCCTGGTTTCGGTATTCTGGCCGCGCAGGGTGTTGGGTTTCACCGGTTTGGAGGTCTCGGGCGGGCGGGGGATCACCGAGATCCGGACGGTTCTGGGCGCCGTTTTTGTCGGGATAGGGGCCGCTGTGCTGTTCCTCAACGCCCCGGAGGCGTACCAGGCGCTCGGGATCACCTACCTGGTGATGGCCGTCGTGCGCGCGGTTTCCATGTTTTGGGACCGTTCCGTTGTGCGTTCGAATGTAATCAGTTTTGCGGTTGAGGCGGTCGTTGGGATCGTTTTGGTCCTCTAAACGGAGGCAATAGGTATGCGCGCTGCGAAATGGCTATCGTTATTCGGCATGCTGGCGATGGCAGCCGTTCTGGTTTACGGGTTCACGATTGGGGATTTTGGCGCCGATGGCGCCGCACTTCTTCGGAACCCCTGGGGGGTGGTCTCGCTGGTGGATTTATACACCGGGTTTGCGCTCTTTTCCGGCTGGATCGTTTATCGAGAAAAAACCCTGCTCCGTGCGCTTTTGTGGGTGATTTTGATGATAGTGTTGGGCTTTTTCACGGCCAGCCTGTACGTTTTCATCGCCCTGCGCGCCAGCGGCGGTGACTGGAACAAATTCTGGATGGGCCGGAGGGCCGGTGCATAGATCCGGGGAGCTTCTGGAAGAGCTCAGGTCGGTGCTCTCCGGCAGAGGGGCCGGATTCCTGGATTCGATCCTGCCGCTCCTGATATTCTTGCTGCTCAACTCGTGGCTGGGCGTCAACACTGCCATCGGCGGGGCGCTGGCAGCCGCTGGCGTGATCGCCATCCTGCGAATCAGAAATAAAGAAAGCCTGGTGTATGCGCTCGGTGGAGTGGGCGGTGTCCTGCTGGCGGCGGTCTTCGTGGCCCTCAGCGGTTCGGGGGCTGGTTTTTTTCTGCCGGGCTTGTTTTCCGGCGCGCTCACCGTGGTGCTGTGCATTGCCAGTGTGGCGCTCAGGCGCCCGCTCGTGGCCTGGACCAGTTTCCTGGCCCGCAGATGGCCCTTGGGTTGGTACTGGCATCCCCAGGTGATGCCCGCATACAGCGAAGTGACCATCGCCTGGGCGGTCGCATTTTCAGGGCGCTTGGCCCTGGAGCTGTGGCTGTTCCAGCTGAAAGCCGTCCAGGCCCTGGGGGTGGTGAAAATCGCCCTGGGCTGGCCGTTTATCGTGGCGCTTCTGATCGGCACCTATCTGTATGGCTTGTGGCGGTTGGCCCGCCTGGGAGGCCCCAGCGTGGAGGAATTTAAGGCCGGCAAGGAGCCACCATGGGAGGGGCAGAAGCGGGGGTTTTGACCGCTCGCACCGGTTTCGGAAGGACCTGGTACAGATTTCGACATCCAGGATCGTGAGCTAACCTGGCAGTGATCCGAAAGTCGATTGCGTCGCCCCTGGGGAGGCGGGTGGACTCGGCTTGGCTAGCGCAGGAAAGCCTCCGGCAAGCCTCCGTCCACGCTGAAGATCTGCCCGGTGGTCTTGCTGAATCGGTTGCTGGACAACAGATAGGCGACTTCGGCCTGGTCGGCAAGAGAGATTGGGGCCTGGAGCAATGTGCGCCGGGCGTAGAAATCGGCCAGCCTGCTCTGTAGTTCCCCATCGCTTTCCGTTTCATCCAATGTGAGGCCGTATTTGACCAGCGAAGCGATCACCCGCTCGCGGGAGAACATGCTGCTGCCCTCCACAACCGTGGCCGGGGCCAGGCCGTTGACGCGCACGTTCGGAGCCAGTTCCACGGCCAGCTCCCGGACCAGATGGTTGGCGGCGGCCTTGCTGGCATCGTAAGCCAACGAGCCCTTCTTTGCGACCGCCGCGTTGACACTCGTCGTGATGACCAGCGTGCCCGGCAGTCCCTGCGCCTCAAAGATACGGCGCGCTTCGTCCGCCACCAGGTAGGGCCCGGTCACGTTTACCTCGAATGTGGTCGACCACTTCGGGTCCGAGATGGCGCCGGATCGATCGGGGGGGACGTAGATCCCGGCGGTGACGATTACGTGGTCGATCCCGCCGTATGCCAGGACTACCTGCTCGAACAAAGCCCGGACGCTGCTCCGATCCGTGATGTCCGCTGCGAGGCCGATCGCCGGCCCGCAGGCCGATATCCCCGTGCCGGCGACGCCGATCCCCATGCCGTAGATTCCTGCCAGTTTGCCGGCGGTGGCCTCAGCGGCTTCCGCATCCAGGTCCGCGCAGACGACGTGGGCGCCTTCGCTCGCCATGCGGAAGGCCGTTTCGCGGCCGATCCCGCTTCCTGCCCCGATCACCACGGCCACTCGCCGTGCGAACTCCTTTTCGGGCGGCATGCGCTGCAGCTTGGCCTCCTCAAGCGGCCAGTACTCGATGTCGAAGGCCTCCTGGCGGGGCAGGCCCTGGTATGCGCTGATCGACTCGCTGGCGCGCATGACTTCGATCGCCAGGGAATAAAATTCAGCCGTGACGCGGCTCTCGCTCTTGTTCTTTCCCCAGGCGATCAGCCCCAGCCCTGGGACCAGGATCACAGTCGGGTTGGGATCCCGCATGTCTGGGGAATCCGGGCGCTTGCAGGCCTCGTAATATGCAGCGTAATCCGCCCGGTAGGCTGCCAGCCCACTTTCCAGTTTTTCCACAAGGGCGTCAAAATCCTGCGAGCCCGGGTCCCAGTCCACGAAAAGCGGTTTGATCTTGGTGCGCAGGAAATGGTCCGGGCAGGAGGTCCCGACCTCCGCCAGCCGCGCGGCGTCATGGCTGTTGGCAAATTCCAGCACCCGCTGGCTGGCATGTACCGTGCCGATGAATCGGTTCTGCTGGGACACCATACCGCGCAGGCGAGGCAGCAGGCGGACGAGCAGGCGCTCCCGATCTCCCTGCGGCAGGGATTGGTATTTTGTCCCGCCGAACGTGTCCGCGCCTTTTTCGCGGGCGGCGATGTATTCAGCGGCTTTTTCAATCAGGGCCAGGGTTAATTCATAGCAGGCTTTGTCGTCATCCGCCCAGTTGATCAGCCCGTGCTGGCCCATCACCAGCCCTTTCAGTTTTGGATTCACCTCCGCAATATTGCCCATCACCAGCCCGA
>JBFKII010000384.1:0-3391 GCA_041632295.1 Anaerolineales bacterium
GCCGGAAGGAAACCCCGGCTAGCCCTCCCCATGCCGGAATTGAGCCGTCTGAGAAATACCCTGAGGGGCGGCATCCTTTCGCAGTGAGCGCTCCGGCCATTTTTCTCGACCGGGACGGGGTGATCATCGAGAACCGGCCGGACTACGTCCGATCCTGGGAACAGGTTGAGATCTTCGACCGTTCGCTGGGCGCACTGGCAGGCATCCGGAATTCCCCCCACAAAATCTTTATCGTCACCAATCAGTCCGTAGTCGGGCGCGGGCTGATCCCGCACCTCACCGCTGAAGAGATCAATACCCGGCTTGTCCGGGCAATCAAGGCGCGCGGCGGCCGGATCGACCATGTGTACATGTGCCCGCACGCCCCTGCGGCCGGCTGCCGCTGCCGCAAGCCCCGGCCCGGCATGCTCCTGGAGGCTGCCGCACAGCACAGGATCGACCTGGCAAGCTCGATTCTGATCGGCGATGCCCTCACCGACCTGGAAGCTGCCTGGCGCGCCGGTCTGCAAACGGTCGGGCTGGTGCGCACCGGGCGCGGCCGGGGGCAGGCCCTCAGGCCGCGCGCCCGCAGTCTGCCCCCTTTCCCGGTATTTGAAGATCTATCAGAAGCCCTGGAATCATTGCTCGGAAAAGCGGGGGGTTCCAAGGCATAAAAAAAGCCCGGCCGGGGCCGGGCTGGGGGTCATTCTCCGATTGTGGTTTCTTTTTTCCTGCGCTGCAGCAGGTTCTGAATAAATCCCCCGCCGTTGGCCCCGCTGCTGGCTGCATATTCGCCCTCGTCCAGGTAGTAGGCGTTGCGATAGTAATAGTAGTAGCCGTCGCCGCGCGAGGTCAGCCGGTTGAGCACCACTCCGACCAGGTTGGCTTTCACATCGCGCAGATGCTCGACCGTCTGGCGCAGCGGCGCGCGCTGGGTGCGGCCGGCTTCCGCCACCACGACCACGCTGTCCACCTGCGTGCTCAGCACCACCGCATCCGTCACCGCCATGACCGGCGGGCTGTCAACGATCACCATGTCAAAGCGGCCGCACAGGTATTCGAGCGTGCCCAACATTTTAGACGAACCCAGGAGTTCGGAGGGGTTCGGCGGGATCGGGCCGCTGGTCATCACGTACAGCCCTTCCACGCCGGTCGGGTCGACGATCTGGTTGAGCAGCAGATCCGTCTCCCCGTTGGGGCTTTGCGGCTGGATCTTGAGCAGGAAATTGGTCAGCCCGCGGTTGTTCGGCAGGCTGAAAATCTTGTGTTGGGAAGGGCGGCGCAAGTCGGCGTCCACCACCAGGACGCGGTTGCCAGCCTGAGCGACCACCACCGCCAGGTTGGCGACCGTGACGCTCTTGCCCTCCGTAGGGTTGGTGCTGGTGACCAAAATAGAAGTCCGGCTCGGGCTGTCGATGGTCGCAAACTGGATGCCGGTTCGCAGTTTGCGATAGGCCTCGGATATCGGTGACCTCGGTTGGGCGATCGTGATCAGCTTGTCCTTGGGCTCATCGCCTTTGATCCAGGCGATGCCGGTCAGCATCGGCAGCTGGGTCAGCCGATCGATGTCGTTGGGCGATTTGACCGTGTTGTCGAGATATTCCAGCAAAAAGGTGGCGCTGGCGGCCAGCAGCAGACCGATCCCGGCAGAGGCGATCGAGGTCAGCCCGACATTCGGCCCGACCGGGTTCTCCGGCACAAAGGCCGGCTCGATCACCCGCAGGGTGTTTGTCGCGTTGCTGCGGGAGGTGGCCAGCAAGTTGGCGTAATTGGTCTGCAGGGTGTTGAGTTTCGATTGCAGGGCGGTGATGGCGGACTGGGCATCCTGGATTTCCAACGCGCCGGTCAGCGTGGTGAGTTCGTCCTGCTTAGCAAGGATCTCCTCACGCGTGTTCTGAATGCTGAGTTCCAGGTCGTCCAGCTGCTGGTTGATGAACACCAGCCGGGATTGCTCCTCCTCATCGGCGCTGGTGGGGCTCTGGCGGATCAGCTGGTTGGCCAGTTCGTTGGCCACTGCGGCCGCCCGGGCAGGATCGATATCCGTGACGATGATCTCCATCAGCTGGGTGTTGGGGACCGGGCGGACGGTGTATCGCGGCAGACCGGTTTCCAGCCCCAGGGCCTCGGCAGTGGCGTTGCGGATCGGACCGCGGTTGGCAAAATCGGCATAGGTCGTCGCCAGCTGCTGCCCCAGAACGAACTCCGAATTGGAAGGGGTGGGATCATCGATCGCATTGCCGATGATCAGCGTGGTTTTGGCTTCATACTGTAGAGGCTGCTGGATCGTAACGATGACGCTGGTGCCGAATGAGACGATCACCGCAATCAGGATCAGCCACCACCACTTTACCAATGGGGCAATGTAATCACGAAATTCCATAATAATCCCTGGAAAACATCACAAAAAAAACGGCTTGCGCCGGATCGGCGCATGCAGATTCACTATACCATAATTTCATCGATTTGGCGCAGGGCTGCTCCTGTCGCTTTCATTCACCCTGGCGCGCAGGACCGTGACGATCATGTGTTCCAGCATGAGATGGGCGTCTTCGACCTGTTCGATCAGGTCGCAAGCGACATGGATGTTGTGATCCACGATTCGACCGAGTTCTCCACCATCGAAGCCCGTGAAGCCGACCGTGATTGCGCCCATCCGGGTCGCCAGGCGTACGGCGTTGTTCACGTTGGCGGAATTTCCGCTGGTGGAGATACCGATCACGATATCCTCCGGCTGGACGAAGCTCTCGAGCTGCTGCATGAAAACATTTTCGTAGCCTTCATCGTTGGCGTAGGCCGAAAAAAGGGCGAAATTATCGGTCAGGCCGATGACTCGGAAATGCGGCCAGCCCGCTTTTCGGGTGTTTTTCGCCAGGTCGCAGACAAAATGGGAGGCGGTCGAGGCGCTGCCGCCATTTCCCATGATAAACACCTGCCGCCCCTGGATCCGGGCATCGTACAGGATATCGATCACCCGCTCGATATCCGCTCGCGGCAGGTTCGAGAGGGTGTGCGTCAGATCGGCGATGTATTGCTGGACGCTGCTCACATCGGCCTCTCTGGTCGATCGGCATGGTCCCCGGCCAGTTCATAGGCTTCGAAATAGGCCACCGTCTGTGCCAGGCCCTGCTCAAGTGGAACCTGCTGTTCCCACCCCAGCAAACGACCGGCTTTATCGGCGTCCAGGTAGATCATGCGGGTCTCTCCAAGGATTGGGGGTCCGTGCACAGGGTCGAGATCGTAGCCTGTGATGCGCTTCAGGTACCCGGCGAGTTGGTTGATGGTCGTCGGTGACCCGCTGGCCAGGTTGAAAATCCCGTTCTCGCCAGCCTCGACCGCCAGCAGGTTGGCCCGGGCGCAATCGCCCACGTACAGGAAATCGCGGCCCTGCTCGCCATCCCCGTTGATCACCACC
>JBFKII010000385.1:0-3387 GCA_041632295.1 Anaerolineales bacterium
CCGCTGGTCGTCCACCTCAATGGGCTGTTGTTCCCGCTGCAGTCCCGGCTGCTGCGCTCTGCCCTCGGCCCGGAAACGCCGCTTTTGGCTCAGCACCACGGCAGCCAGCCCTGGGCGCCAGGAATTCGGCGGTCGGTCCAGCGTTGGGGCCTGCGCGCCATCAACGGTTTCCTGTTCGCCTCCCCAGGCCTGGCGGTTTCCTGGGCGGAAGCCGGCCTGATCCCCGGCGAGCGCGTCCATGCGGTCATGGAACTGTCTTCGAAATTTCGACTAAAAAGCCGGGCGGAGGCGCGCCGAAAGACCGGCCTGCGAGGGAAACCGGTGGTGATCTGGGCCGGCAACCTCAATCCCAATAAAGATCCGCTCACCGTCCTGGTCGGGTTTGACCGTTTCCTGGAGCGCAGGCCGGATGCCCGCCTGTACATGGCTTACCGGGCCGCGCCTCTGGAGCCTGAAGTGCGCGCCTTTTTGGCGGCGCGGCCCCGGCTGCACGAAGCGGTCACTTTGCTGGGAACCATCCCGTATCCGGACATGGAGGACTTTTTCAACAGCGCAGACCTGTTTGTGCAGGGCAGCTCGAGAGAGGCGGCAGGCCTGGCGTTGCTGGACGCCCTGGCCTGCGGCGTGCGCCCCGTCGTTACGGACATCCCCGCCTTTCGCGAAATATTGAAAGGCGGGCGGTTTGGCACCCTGTGGCCGGTCGGGGATGTGAGCGGTTTTGCCAGCGCCCTGGAAAACGCCCTTGAGGGGCCTTCCGAACCCGGGGCTATCCGGGCGTTTTTCGATCAGCACTGGTCCCCGGAAGCCGTCGCCCGCCAGGCATTGGCGGTCTATTTGCGGTTTGCCGGGTCGGGTAGGCGGCCCTCCGGAGTCCCGGAGCGCGAGCATGGATGAGAGCAGGCGCATGCGGATCGTGTTGGTCGTGCCCGGTGGTGTGGACCGGAGCGGGCGAGCGCGCGTGATCCCGGCGCTGCTGTGGCTGGTCGAGCGTCTGGCCCGCCGCCACGATGTCCTGGTCATCGCCCTCAACCCGGAAGAGCACTACTGCGAATTCGACCTGCTGGGTGCGAAAGTCGCCTGTCTTGGACGGGAGCGGGCTGCGATCCCGGAAGCGAGGATTTTCGGCCGCCTCGGGCAGTTTCGCAGGGCTCTGCGTGGATTCGGCGAGCCCCCGGATATTTTCCATGCGTTCAGTGCCGGGGAGGTGGGGGTGCTGGCCGGGCTGGCAGGCCAGTTGAATAGAAAGCCGGTCGTCACCAGCATTTTCAGCGGGGAGCTGGTCTGGCTTCCGGAGATCGGCTACGGCTGGCAGGGGAACGTGCGGAGCCGGCTGGCGGTGCGCATAGCCCTGGCGCTTTCCAGTGCGGTCAGCGCAGGAAGCCGGTTCGCCGGGGCCGCCCTGAGGAAGCGCCCCTGGCACTGGATCCCACTGGGGGTGGATGATCGCCTTTTCCAGGCGCCGCCAACGCGCCCGGACGGCCCCCCGTGGCGGCTGATGCACGTCGGGCACCTGAACCCGGTCAAAGACCAGGAAGTGCTCCTGGGCGCGATCCAGGATTTGAGCCGCCGCCAACAGGTGCGCCTGGACTGGTTCGGGGAGGACACCCAGGCGGGGCGGCTGCAGGGCCTGTGCCGGCGCCTGAGCCTGGATGGGCTGGTCCACTTCCACGGTTTCCAACCGCTTGACCGGATGGTTCCTTTTTACCGCCAGGCCCATCTCCTCCTCCAATCCTCCCGTCACGAGAGCCAGGGCGTGGCCGTGCTGGAAGCTGCGGCGGCTGGTGTGCCCACGGTCGGGACCGCGGTCGGGCTGCTCCCAGAGCTTGCTCCGCAAGCGGGTGTGGCCGTTCCGGTCGGGGATGCGGGCGCACTGGCGCAGGCGGCTTTCGACCTGCTGGCCGATCCCCAAAGGCGGCAGGCGATGGGGCACGCCGCCCGGACCTGGGCGCGGCGGCACAACGCGGACTGGACCGCAGGGCAGTTTGAGGCTCTGTACCGGACGTTCATCGATGGCCGGTAATCAAAAGCTCGGGTACGTGTTTCTGGGGGCGTTTGTCTCCCTGCTCTGCCTGGGGCTTTTACGGACCGGCCAGTACATCACGCTCGACGACGGCTATTACTACCTGGAAATCGCCCGCCATATTGCGCGGGGAGATGGCTTCACATTCGATGGCCAGAATCCCACCAACGGCTTCCACCCCCTGTGGCAGTTTTTGCTGGTCCCGATTTTCTGGCTCACAGAGTCTCCCGAGCACGGCGAGTGGGGCGCGTTCCTGCAGATCGGCATGCTTCTGCTCGGCAGCGCCTGGCTGTTCTACCGGATCGCTGCAGAGCGGCATGCTCCAGGGACCGCGCTGTTCGGATCGCTGGCCTGGATCCTGCTGAATTACCGGCTTTTCGTCATGGGAGTCGAATATGGCCTCCAGGTTTTTCTCCTTCTGGCAGTCGTGGGCCGGATTCAGGGGATCGACAGCAGGCGCAGGCCGATTGAGGTAGCGGATTATTTGGGCCTCGGCGTGCTGCTCAGCCTGCTCTTTCTTGCCCGGCTGGACGGATTCCTGCTGGCAGTGGTTCTGCTGGCGGTCCTTGCCAGGAGGCGTATCGGGGTAATTTCCCTCGCAGCAGTGATCGCGCCCGTGATGGTCGCCGTAGTGCTTTTCAGCGCATTCGGTCTGCTCTTTTTCGGGCAGATCGCTACCGTGAGCGGAGCCGTGAAAGCGGAAACTTCCCGCCTGTATCTGGAGGCTGATCCAGCCTACCAGGGCGCAGGCTGGGCGGCAGCCAAGCTGGCGAACGCATTGAGACCGCTGGGTGTGCCGTCCAGCGGCTCTATCGCGGTGAGTGTTATTGGCTACGCTGCTCTGCTGGCAGCCCACACATTGTTCTTGAGGCCGATCCCTGGCTGGCGCGCCTGGTTCAATTGCTACATCTCCCCTTTGCTGCCTTTTATCCTGTATGGCTGGCTTTCGTTCGCTTTCTTCGTGCTGGTATACCACGACGGACTCAGTTATCAGCCCTGGTACTACGCCGTTCACCGTTGGCTGCCGGTCATGGGCTTGCTGGCGATCCTGGAGGCCGTACCGGCGCGCCTCCAAAAATTCCGCTTGGGTTTTTTGTTGCTGGTGAGCGCTGTGCTTGGAGTTGGGATCCTGGGCTTTGCATATGGCCTGGTCCCGGTCCGGCAGCCATTTGTCGAGGCGGCTGCCGCCACGGACTGGATCAACCGGAACCTGGGCGAGGATGCGGTCCTGGGAAGCTGGAACGCCGGCTACCTGGGGTACCACGCCCGGCCCAGACTGGTCAACCTGGACGGGCTGGTTAATTCCTGGGCGTATTTCGAGTCGGACCGGAGCGACCTGTGCGCCTACTGGGAGCGGGAGGGCATCC
>JBFKII010000386.1:0-3383 GCA_041632295.1 Anaerolineales bacterium
AAACGAATCCAAAACGCTGGTTGAGCGGACCCCAAGCTTGCCCTGAGCGAAGTCGAAGGGGAGCGAGGGGGGCAGTCGAAACCGTACGGCTGAGCTCACGACGAAGCCCGTTTAGATGGCATTTTAGGTTTCGATACGGGCTAAAAACGCCCTACTTAACCAGCGAAGGCCCAAAACCCTCACATCGGGTTCGGTGAGTAGTGTGCGTACAACAAGTGGATTTGTACTCCAGTCATCGGTGTACAGTTCTATGGCCGTCTTTCTTTTTTTATGGATTAGCAATTTGTGAATTTAAAAATTGAGTGACTTCTTGCAGCGCAGCTTGCCCCGGCGAATCCCAGATAACTCCATGACCCACATTTGGTATTTGAACAGCCATGTTGTTGGAAACATGTTGCTCAAATAGAGCAACATCCGCATCGTTTACGACTGATTCCAAATTCGATTCTCCATAAACAAGGAGTGTTGGACATGCCAATTGGGGCAGAAGCTGTCTGGGACGATAACCCACGAGGGCCTCACTTTCGAAATTTGCGATAAATCGTTGATCCAGGCCCCAGACCATCTGAGCAAATCCCTCAGGATCTTCTGAATTGGGGTCCATTTCTTTGCAATGAGCCAAAACATCCTCAAAACTGTTGCTCAGGGTTAATGTTTGGTCCAGCCAATTGAACCATCCTTGGATACCCGGAAATGGTTTCAAGCCGTTATCTCGTTCGTAAGCTAAGGTTGGCTCAAGCAGAACCAGGGCTTGAACCAGGTCCGCCGACTGAGCCGCCACACCAACGGCGATCGCCCCGCCCCAAGAATAGCCGGCCAGCACAACTGGTTTTTCAACTCTGGCTTCGATAAAATCGATGCTGTCAGAAACGAACTGCTGAAAAGCATATTCGGGCTTGCTAGTCTTTGTCTTTCCGTGTCCGCGCAGATCAGGTGCATAAATATGCCAATGCTCGTTAAGGGTTGGAATAAACTCACCCCAGGACTGCCAATTTAGAGACGCCCCATGAAGTAAGACGAGCGGTTTTCCATTCTTTGCGCCTTCGGCATAGTTAATCACGACCTCACGATTGTCAAATGATTTCTCAACCATCAATAACGCTCCCTAAATCAAAGGGAAAGCAGGGTTGAAATCGATCTCACTTACTTTGACTTGAACCCATTGCTTCCCATCAAGTAGTTCTTTATCCAAATTATTCAGATTATTGAAAGGCCCGGGAGTCTTCCGAAGTGAACCCTCTTCAAGCCGCGATACGCGCCATCACCACCGCCCGGATCACCCCCTGTACCGCCTCGATCCCCTGTTCTGCATCGATCACCACCCAGCGGCCCGGATCGGCGGCTGCCAGTTTGTGAAAACCCTCCCGCACCCGGCCGTGGAAGGCCAGGTCATAGGCGTCCAGGCGGTTCCAGCCGCCGTCGTCCGCCCGGCGCCGCAGCCCGGTGCGTGCCCCGACATCCAGGAGCAGCGTCAGATCGGGGACCAGCCCGCCGGTGGCGAAGTCGTTGAGTTGGTCGAGCGCCGCCAGGTCGACGCCATGGCCGTAGCCCTGGTACGCCAGGGTGGAGTCGCGGTAGCGGTCGCACAGCACGATCTCGCCGCGATCAAGCGCCGGGCGGATGACCTCCTCGGTGTGCTGGGACCGGGAAGCCAGGAACAGCAGGATCTCGGTGCGCGGCTGCATCTCCTGGTGGGCGTGGTCGAACAGCACCTGGCGGATGCGGTCGCCGATGGCGGTGCCGCCCGGCTCGCGCGTCGTGGTGACAGCATGGCCCTGGTCTCGCAGGTGCTCTGCCAGTTTTTTGATCTGGGTGGTCTTGCCGCTCCCCTCCGGCCCTTCAAACGTGATCAGCATCGGCTGTATTCTAAACCAAAGCCCGTCCATGGGCCGCCTGCCAGGCTACCCCGCCGCCAATCTCTCCAAGACTGCAGCCGCCCGGCCGATCCCGTCCTCGGCCCGGATCTGGGCGCCCAATTCGGCCGCGCGCTGCCTCATTTGGGGATCGGAGACTGCCTCGCCGATGGCCTGCACCAGGGGTTCGGCACGCAGCGCCCGGCGCGGGATCGGCTCGGGACCAACCCCCAGATCCCTGACCCGCCGGCCCCAAAAGGGCTGGTCGCCGAAGAATGGCACGACTATGGAAGGCACGCCAGCCTGCAGCCCGGCTGCCGTGGTGCCCGCCCCACCATGGTGGACAACAGCCGCCATGCGCGGGAAAAGCCAGTGATGCGGGACAGACCCGACCGGAAAAACCGTGTCCGGCAAGGCCCCGGCCTCCAGGCCGCCCCAGCCGGAGGAGAGCACCGCCCGCTGCCCGGCCATCTCCAGCGCTTTCAGCACCAGTTCGGCGGTGGCCCGGGGATCGCGGTTGCTCATGCTGCCGAAGCCAATGTACACCGGCGGCGGCCCGGCCTCCAGGAAGGACCCCAGGCCTGGGTCGGGTTCCCACCCATCCTCCGGCTCCAGGGACCAGTATCCGGTAACGTGGGTGTCGTCCCCCCAGTCCGCTGGGGGCCTGATGACCGCCGGGCTGAACCCGTACAGGACCGGCATGCCGCGCAGGTGCGGGGAGCGGTAGGGCCCCAAAAACGGCGCCGGCGGCAGGCCGAGCACCTGGCGGCGCGAGCGGCGGTCGGCACGGCGAAAGCCCTGCCAAAAAACCTGGCGTGTCAGATGATGGGAGAGGCGGTTAAAACCTGGGGGCAGGCGGAAAGGCAGGCCGTCAGCCAGCAAGGTGGGAAACTGGCGGGTGGGCGTGAAAGGCAGCAGGTAAGCCTGCAGGAAGGGCAGGTCCAGCTTCTCGCATAGGGCTAGGCCGGTGTACAGCCCGCCCATCCCCCCCAACAGCAGGTCCATCCCCCGGCAGGCCTCCAGCGCTTCCTCAGCCAACTGGACTGCGGCCTGCTCGGCCTCTTTCGCCATCTGGGCCATGATACCCAGGAAATTGCCTGATTCCAGGCGGGCCTGCATGGCTTCACTTTGGGCCACTTGCTGCACGTCCCCGCGAAGGATCCAGGGCTCCAGCCCTTGGGCCCGGGCCAGGGCTTCAAAGTTCTGGTGGGTCAGCAGGCGGATTTCGTGCCCGGCACTTTGCAGGCCTTTTCCCAGGGCGATGTACGGCTGGACGTCCCCGCGGCTGCCGGTGGCGATGATGGCGATACGCATAGAAATAAAGAACCGATCCCGGTGACGTGGATCGGTTTTGGCTCAGGCTGTGCCGAAGGTGGGAATCGAACCCACACTCCCGAGGGAACGCGATTTTGAGTCGCGCGCGTCTGCCAGTTCCGCCACTTCGGCTTGCTGCTGCGAAGTATACCAAAAATTAAGGCAGTACTTTGAGGATAGAAAAGCAGGGGAATTTGGGGGTGTGGTGCGAAAACC
>JBFKII010000387.1:0-3351 GCA_041632295.1 Anaerolineales bacterium
GTGAAACTGCCGGGGTAGGTGTCGCCCCAGGATCCGTGGTGGCTGTTGGCGCTGGGGTCAAGGTGGGGAATGTGGTCGGTGTGGGCGTGATGGTGGGTGTGTTGGTCGGGGGGGCGGGGGTGAAGGTAGCCGTCGGGGTGGCGAGGGTGTCCTCCACGATTTGGTAGATCGTGAAGCCGTTGGTGATAAACAGGTCGCCGTCGCGGTTCTCGCCAAAGGTAGTGAACAATCCGCCCATGTCCCCTAAAAAGGTGTCGGTAAAACTGCCCTGCCCGTCGGGGAAGAGCGACCACAACCAGCCGTTGCAGTAATCGGCGAACAGGTAGTGGCCGTAGAGCTCAGGATAGGTGGCGCCGCGGTAGACGTGCCCGCCGGTGACCGAACAGCGGCCCGAACCATGGGAGTAGGCGAACTCGGGGAATTCGTAATTGCCCGCCCCGCCGCAGTTGACCCCTGGTGAGGGGTCGTTGTACACGGCGTTCCCCTCGTAGCAGTCCCAGCCCCAGTTTTCACCACCGTTGCTGGCGGCGGGCTGGAAATCGATCTCCTCCCAGGCGTTCTGCCCGACGTCGCCAATCCACATGTCGCCAGTCAGGCTGTCGAAGCTGAAGCGCCAGGGGTTGCGCAGCCCCCAGGCCCAGATCTCGTCGCAGTCCCCGCCGCTGCCGTCCACAAAGGGGTTGTTGGCCGGCACTCCGTAGACGCCGCTTTGCAGGCTGCAGGTATCGCGGCCGCCCCCGCCGTTGACGTCGATGCGCAGCATCTTGCCCAGCAGTGTGTCCAGCGATTGGGAGTTTTCCCAGGGGTCGCCGAAGCTGCCCCCATCGCCCAGGGCGATGTACAGGTAGCCATCCGGCCCAAACTCCAGCCCACCACCGTTGTGGTTGGTCTGGCTGTCGGGCTGGTCGATGACCAGCAGGATGGTCTCGCTGTTCGGGTCTGCGATGTTCGGGTCGCCGGCCGATACCTGGAAGCGGGAGATTACCGTATCGCCGTCGTTGGCGGTGCCGGCGGCATCACGGGTGTAATTGACGTAGAAATAACCGTTGCTGTCGTAGTTCGGGTGAAATGCCAGACCCAGCAGGCCTTGCTCCCCGCCGGTGGAGAGCACCCGGGCCTGGATATCCAGGTAAGGCGTGGGGCGCACGTTCCCGAGCGGGGAGATGATACGGATTTTACCGGGCCGTTCGACCACATAAAGTTTGTTGCTGTCGGCATTGGCGATGTCCACCGCGTTGGAAAGGCCGGTCGCATGGACCTCCAGGCTGACGTTCAGGCTGCCAGCAGAACGGACTTCCTGGAAAGATGGCAGCGAGAGGAAAATCAGGATCGCCAGGGTGGTGATGCCCAGAAGGGGTAGGGTTTTTTTGTTCATGTCCATTGGTTTTCAGGCCGTGATTTGGCCGCTTTGTTCGAGGAAATACAGGTACCAGTCCTCCTCCGGGTGCGCGGCATCCATCAAGGCATACATGGCTGCCAGCTCGCCGCGGTGATGGGTGGCGTGGTTGGCGACATGGACCAGGATTTTCCACAGTGCCAGGGAGAAAATCTGGCCCCGGGTATTGGCATACTCAACTTCGCCCTGGAGGGAACGTTCGGTCTGCTGGTGCAGGAAGGCCAGCGTCTCAGCCGAGACGGCGCTCCAGCGGGCGCGGATGGCTTGCACGGAGGGGAAGGCATCCGGGTCGAGTAGGGCGCCCGGCGAGTGGCCGCGGATGCGGCGCATCCAGATCCATTCGGCGGCCATCATGTGCACCAGCAGAGCGTGGACGCTGCCCCAACTGTGCCCCTGCGGCCGCATCAACTGGCTGTGGGAAAGCGCCTCGGCGGGTTCGAGCGCCCGGGCGTTGGCCCACTGGTTGTATTCGAACAGCTGGACGAGGTATGCGGGTGTGATCATTTCCGGCTCCTGCGGCCCGCCCTGCTTGGCCCCGTTTGCGGGGGGCAGGCTTGCCAGCCCTGTCTTGGAAAGGCGGTCAGCGCTCCCAGCCGTCCTGCCGCATCGCTTTTTGCCTGGCGTAGTCCGTCAGGTCGAGGGACAGGGGCATGATGGACACGCTGCCGCGGGCCAGGGCTCCGATATCGGTGCCCGGCTCTTCAACCCCGTCGGGGAATTCGCCGCCGATCCAGTAATACGGCTGGCCGCGCGGATTGTAGTTGGTGACCAGCGAATCGCGGTAGATGCGCTGCCCCATGCGGGTCAGCTCCCAGCCGGCCAGCTTGTCCTCCGGCAGGTAGGGCACGTTGACATTCAGAAGCATGTCCATGGGCGGCCCAAGCTGGAGGGCTTTCTCGGCAATCTGCCGGGCGACGGAGGCGGCGGTTGTGTAATCCCAATCGGAGTTCGTGTCCTCCGGATGCCCGCTGGAGACTGCGATCCCCGGCACGCCGAAGATGGCAGCCTCGATCGCCACGGAGACGGTGCCCGAGTAGAGCATATCGCTGCTCAGGTTGGGGTAGGGGTTGATCCCGCTGACCACAAGGTCTACCGGTTCCGGTACCACCCCCATCAGCGCCAGGGCGACGCAGTCGGAAGGGGCGCCGTCGCAGGCCTGCGCAGCGCTGCCGTCCGCCAGGGTGACGGATCGGACGTGCAGTGGCTTGTGCAGCGTCTTGACGTGCCCGCTGGCGGACCAGTTTCGGTTCGGCGCGAAGACCGTGACGTCGGCGATGGTCCGCAGGGCGCGCGCCAGCGCAAGCAGGCCGGGCGCGTGCACGCCGTCGTCGTTGCAAACCAGGATGTGCGCTTTGGTTCTGGCCATAAAACCCCGTGAATGTGGTTGCCCGAATCTTACCGGAGCGTCCCTCGGCTGGCAACCTTACATTGGATCATAGTTCGCAGATCTGAGATCTCAGATCTGCGAACTGTGCGAGAATTTTCCCTTTAGAAATCCCCAAAATTCCCCGACCTCTTCAACCCGCAGAACGGCCAATGCCACGCCGTAAGCCAATCCCCCGGCGACCACCCCGCCGATCCCCTGGGTCCAGGCGCCGGTCTCCCCGGCCAGGGCCAGCCAGGCCAGCACCACCGCCGCCAGCAGGCTTGCGCCCAGGGCGGATTGACCCACCCCGCGCCAGATCTGGCCGCCTTCCAGCCCGTCCAGCCGCCGGTGCATCAGCGCCAGCAGCACGACCATCTCCAGGCTGGTGGCCAGAGTGTTCGCCAGGGCCAGCCCGCCGTGGGGCGGCCAGCCGAGGTCGACAAACCAGGTGGAAAGCAGCAGGCTGAGGGCCACGTTCAGGCCCATGGCAGCCGCCCCAACGAAGACCGGGGTGCGAGTATCGTGTAAGGCGTAGAACGCCCGGCTGGCGATCTCCACAACCGAGTGGCTCACCAGGCCGGCCGTGAAC
>JBFKII010000388.1:0-3322 GCA_041632295.1 Anaerolineales bacterium
GGCGATCGTCTCCTGCCCGATCTGCCTGTCCGCCGGGACGCGGATCGACACCCCGGACGGCCAGAGACCGGTCGAGAGCCTGCGGCCGGGCGACCTGGTCTGGACGCTGGATGGAAAGGGGCAGCGAGTGGCGCGGCCGTTGACTGCCGTCGGCCGGACTCCGGCACCCGCCGGCCACCGGGTGGTGCACCTGGTCCTGGAGGATGGGCGCGAGGTGTGGCTTTCACCCGGCCATCCAATGGCGGACGGGCGGGCGGCCGGTGAACTGAAGGCCGGGGACCGGCTTTCAGGGGGGCTGGTGGAAAGTGCGAGCCTGGAGATGTACCGGGCGTCAGCCACCTACGATCTGCTGCCCGCCAGCGAAACTGGATTTTACTGGGCGAATGGGGTGCTGCTGGGCAGCACGCTGGCCAAGCCGGGGCGTTAGTCACACAAATTATGAAGATGGGGTTCCCGGTAACCTTCTTTTGTGGAACCCAGGCAGGGTCTCAATGAAAATGGATACTGTCACTAAAGTATTGATCGTGGACGACCATTCACCCGCCGAGAAAAAGCTGGCTGCTACCCTTAAAACGGAGCCGCACCAGCTTTTTTTTGCCTCGTCGGGAGAAGAAGCCATAAAAACTGCCGCCGTGGTGATGCCGGACATCATCCTGCTGGATGTCTTGATGCCGGATCAGGACGGGTACCAGGTGTGCCGCTCCCTGCGTGCCGACCCGGACCTGCGAGAGGTTCCCGTCATCATCGTCACCGTCCCGGAGGACCAACAGGCCAAGGTCAAGGCGCTGGAAGCGGGAGCGGATGATTTCATCAACAAACCATTTGACCCGATCGAACTGCGCGCCCGTGTAAACAACATCGTGCGCATGAATCGCAACCGCAGGTTGTTCCATGCGCGCAAAAAATTCGAGCAACTCGTTGAGCTGTCCCCGGATGGGGTGCTGTTGGTGGAGCAAGATGGGATGATCAATCTGGTTAACGCCGCCCTTGTGGAGAGGCTGCGCCTGCCGGCCCGGGAAGCCATGGTGGGCAAACCGATTTTCAGGTACGTTCAGGAGGACCAGAGCAACGCATTGCTGGATTGTATTCAAAGCGCCCTGAAAAATAAGTGGCAGATCGGGCAGGTGGAAATAGAAATGCGCAGGCTCGACGGCAGCACTTTTCCGGTCGAAATTAATGCGGCCCATTTCGAGCACGACAAACAGACCATGGTTCAAATGATCGTGCGTGATATGGCAATGCGTAACGAGGCGGAAATTTCGCTCTGGAATGACGAGGACTCCTTGCAAAGGACTACCATGCCACGACACCCGGCCGGAGAAATGGCCAGCAGAAAAGAGAAAATTGTCTCCAATATTTCGCGCGAGCTGCGCACTCCACTATCCATCCTCACACTTGTCAGCGGAAACCTCGATACCCTGTATCATGAACTCGATGAAGAAAAACGCCTGGAAATGGTCCAGGAAATTCGCGAACAGGCCCGCACGCTGGATGGATTAATCGGGAGTGTGGTGCAAATTGCAGGCCTCGAGCATGATAAAGTCGAATCAGAGAGGCGGCAGATTAATTTAATGGAATTGATTTACGAGGAGGTAGAAAAACTCTCCACGCTGGCAAGCTCCAAACAGATCGAGGTGGATGTGTTCGGGCCGGATCGAATGCGTATCTGGGCAGATCATAAGCAGATCCGCCAGGTGGTGAAAAACCTGGTTCAGAATGCCCTCAAATTCACCCCAGAATACGGCAGTATCGCTATCGACGGCATGCTCAGTTCGGCACAACAGCACGCAAAGGGCTGGCCAGGGATTGAGAAATTGGAAACGAGGGAATGGGCGTGTTTTCGTGTGGTGGACAACGGCCATGGCATTGCCAGAGAGGAGCTGCCTTACATTTTTGATCGGTTCTATCGCTCCGGTTCGCACAGTGAGATTCCCGGCACCGGCCTGGGCCTGGCGATCGCCAAAGATTATGTGCAGATTCATGGCGGACAAATCTCGGTCGAATCCCAGCTCGAGGTCGGCAGCAATTTTGCTGTCTACCTGCCGCGCGATTTACGCCGCCGCATGTCGGACGACTGACAATCCTTCAGGCTTAGGTTTTCAGCGAAGAAAAGCCGGATCCAAATTTGGCAGTCAATGATTTCCTGCACGTCTCAGGGATCTTTTGCTGAGTCAATCCCGATTGGATGATGGCGGGCAATGCACTGGCCCGGCCAGTCGGCTGAGAGTGGACGCACTGTTCGCGATAAAAATACAGGACCTGCCCAATCCAGCGGGCAGGTCCTTTTCTTGTTCTGTGAGTGGGGCGGGTTTCAGGCCGTCTCGTCGCCTCCTTCAGGCAGGGGTTCCGGCCCCCCGTTTTCCAGGTCGAGAGTCTCCAGGGCTTTCAACTCGCGGTATGTCAGAGTCCAGACGCTCGAGCGGTAGATCTCCGCCCAGCCGCTGACCAGCAGGATAGGGGAGAACGCCACAACGAAGAAAAACGGCAGACCGATGATGGCCGCGAAGACCCACGGCCAGTAGTCGGGGGCTGAGAGCAGGCTGGAGATCCCGGCCGTCAGCAGGGTGGGGATGATCGCCACAGCCAGGCCGCCCACCGCAGTAAAGAGGGAAACGACCAGCAGCGGGAAGATCAGGATGACGAAGGCGATCGCCCAGGCGATCTGCAGCCCGATCATCACGAGCCACATCAAGCCGACGTTTTTCCATTCGCGCCGCACCAGCGCAAGCGACATGCGCAGCGACTCGCCCACTGCAGCGCCTTCCAGGGCGATCATCCGCCAGGCGAAGTCACGCAGCACGTACAGGGCGGCCATCAGGATCACCGTGCCGAAGATGAACAGGAAGGCCAGTCCGCTGCCGGCGATGATGGTGGTGATAATGGTCGATTCCACGCCGCCCATCAGGGCGGAGAAGATCCACCAGCCCACCAGCCCGAGCACCACCAGCAGGGCGATCACGGGCAGATGCACGAGGAAGTTGACCAGGAACAGCCGCCAGGCCTCGCGCGACCAGCCGTACCGCCAGCCCTGGCGGAACCCGGCCTTCAAACCACTGCGTTCGTACTCGTCGACCATGCGGATGGCAGCCGTCTCGGCGACATAGCGCAGCACGGCGACGATCGTGCCGAGGACCAGCGCCACGACAAAGAAGGTGACCGCAGCCGAAACCCCCATGCGGAACTCGACCGGGTAACGCTCCTGGAGCGACCGGATGCCGCTGCGCATCTGGCGAAAGGCGTCATCGACCTTTTCGGCGAAAGTATCGCCCTCCAGTCCCTGCCATTCCTCCGGGGTCTGGATGCCTGGCTGGTTCCCCTGCCC
>JBFKII010000389.1:0-3310 GCA_041632295.1 Anaerolineales bacterium
GGGTGCGGCCGGGCGCCGACCAGAATTCAAGGTATTCGTCCGGCATTTCGGGCAGGTAGTTGGCCAGGAAATAGACGCAGACCGAGTCCGGACGCCCCTCAGCCCGCCGGAACATGGCACGCGAGAGGCCGTGGCCGTGCCAGATGAAGATCACCTCCGGCGCCAGCGATCCGGCCACCGTTTCCAGCTCCTGCATGGCGAGCCGTTCCCTGCGTGGGCTGTCGAGGAAATACTGCAATACGGCCGAGCGCCCAGCGTGCCAGTCGGGGTCCAGTTCCAGCGTGCGGTGCACCGGGTAGGGCTTGGCCTCGGGCCCGTGGCGGTAAGTGCTGGTCAGGACCTCGACGGTGTGTCCCCGGGCGTGAAGCGCATCGGCAGCAGACTCGGCCAGGCGCATGTATCCCCAGCCGAAATCGCAGGGCGGAAAATAGGCGGTGATGAAGAGAACACGCATCGGACGGGATCATAGCCCAGGCGGTCGGGTTCGGGAAGTGGTAGGCAGTTAGAAGATCTCAGATCGCAGATCTACGATTTCGAGATCCCCGGCGATGAAGGCTCGTTTCGCGAAAAATACCTGCCGGCCGAAACCTCGTTGGAATGCAGGTGTTGTTTACCGAAGGGAGGGCCATCGTCTGGGGCTGTCTGCCGGCCTCCGGAAATCTTTCACGAAAAACCCTCCCCGGGTAGGAGCAAAACATGGCAACCACAGATCCCCCGTCTCGCCCCTGGCTGGCGGCTTTCAGCGCCGCCCTGCCTTTGATGATCATGTTCGTGGTGGCACTGAGCATCCCGCTGGCTGCCGCCCAGGGCTTCGGGCTGTCGGCACAGGAAACCAGCCTGTGGATCATGATGCTCTGGGGGCTGCCGGGCCTGCTCACCCTGATCCTGACCGGGTTTTACCGGCAGCCGCTGCTGATCACCGGAAACATATTTGCGATGATCTTCGTCTTCTCACTGCCGGAGCAGCTTCGGTTCCCGGAACTGGTGGGGGCGTTCCTGGTCGCCGGGGCAGCAGTGCTGGTAGTCGGACTGCTCGGCCTGACCCGGCGGCTGGCAACATGGATCCCCCCGCAGGTCGTTCTGGGGCTGCTGGCCGGGGCGCTGATCCCTTTCGTCTCCGATGTCTTCAACTGGATGGGGCAAGCGCCGTTGATCGTGGGCAGCACCTTCATCGCTTACATCGCCGGCAGCCGGCTGCTGTCCAGCCGCATCCCGCCGATCCTGCCGGCCCTGATCGTCGGGCTGGCCGCTGCCGCATTGACCGGACGGCTGGCGACGGTATCCATGGATTTTGCATTTCCCGCCTGGACGATGATCCAGCCGGAGTTTACGTTCGAGTCGATCCTGACCACTGCCCCTGTGCTGTTTGTGCTGATCCTGGTCCAGGCTAACCTGCCCTCGGTCATCTTCATGCAAAGCCAGGGATACGAGCCACCGGCGCGCGCGCTCAACATTTCAAGCGGGATCGGCATCATCTTGGGCTCGCTGCTGGGCCCGGTGGCCGTTTCGCTTTCGCTGCCGGCCACGTCCCTGGTGGCCAGCCCCCCGGCGGGAAAACTGGGCGAACGCTACCGCGCCGCCCTGCTGGCCGGTGGCACCCTGCTCGTGATCGGGCTGCTGGCAGGTGCGGCAGCCGAGCTGACCGCAGCCATCCCGCTCTCCCTGCTGCTGGCGCTGGCGGGGCTGGCAATGGTCGGGGTGCTGGCCGGAGCGCTCAAGGAAATCACCCAGGGAAAGGTGACCCTGGGGCCGCTGTTCGCCTTCGCAGTTGCGCTATCGGAAATTTCGCTGCTGGGGCTGGGACCCTTTTTCTGGGCGCTGGTCATTGGAACTGTAACCTCTTTGCTGCTGGAACGGGAGGGGCTGCCAGGGGCGGCAGCCACGCCGGAGGAGGGAGGAGGATAAGCTCAGCGTTTGCGCGCTTGCAGACTGAACATATGCCAGTGCTGTACCCCGTCCATGGCTGTGACCTGCTCCCCCTCTTCTTCGCGCAGGTACTCCACCTTGAATGAATCAAACAGCCCCAGCACCTGATCCCGGGTGTGAAATATCATCGTTCCGGTACCATACCAGGCATGCCGTTCCCCAAAAAAATCGCCTGCAAAGCGCCCTCCGGGGGAAAGGGCGGCCACGATGCCGGCCCATAAGCGGTCGAAATACTCCGGGGGGCAGAAGGGCAGGCTGAGACCGGCCCAGATTAATTCAGCCGGCGGAATCGCAAGGTCTTCAAAAGCTGCTGCCCGCAATTCCAATCTGGCAAGCTGTTCGCCTGGCAGGCCATTGCGCACAAAATCCAACGCTGACGGCTGCTGGTCGATTGCCAGCACCTGCCAGCCGTGCTGGAGCATGTACCGGGTCTCATTTCCGGCGCCACAGCCCAGGTCCACCGCCCTGCCAGGCTGATCAAAGCGCCGCAATACCTGGCTTAGAGAACCCCGCACCGGACGGTCAGAAACCATTTCATAATAAGCGCGCCACTTGTCTTTCGAACGTTCGTATTCGGCCAAAATTGCCTCCCGTTGGCTATGTGCCTGTATTCTACACCGGTCCCCAAACCTCCCGACAGCACCCAAATGGGCCGGCCTAAGAAGCCCATGTCTTTCCGGAGATTCTTGTGCCGCAGAGAGGGCGGGATGCGGCACAACGGTTATAATTCTTAAAAGTTTTCACCTAGGAGACGGGAATGAACGTAAAAAATATTGAGGGGATTGGGCCGGCCAAAGCGAAAAAACTGGCAAAGGCCGGCATCCGAACCACGCAGGGGCTGCTGAAGGCGGCTGCCAAGGCCTCGGGGCGTAGAAACCTGGCGGCGCAGACCGGCATCGATGAGAAAGAACTGCTCGGTTGGGCCAACCGGGCGGACCTGATGCGGGTCAAAGGCGTCGGCGAGGAGTACAGCGACCTGCTGGAGGTCGCCGGTGTTGACACGATCAAGGAACTGCGCAACCGCAACCCCGCCAACCTGCACAAAGCGATGATGGCCGCCCAGGACCAGAAAAACCTTGTGCGCCGCCCGCCCTCCCTGTCGATGGTGGAAGGCTGGGTGCAGCAGGCCAAGTCGCTTGACCCGATGATCTCTTACTAGGGACAGTCAACTGATCGAGTTCTAAGCCTGGAGAGGCGAACGCCTCTCCTTTTGTTTTTTCCCGGGCTTTCCACCACACCCGATCGAAATCCGTTCGAACCAGGCCTTCCAAACTCCGCAACAAACACACATGCCCATGCCGCTCGCCATCCACTCGACCATGCGTACCATCGCCATCGCAGCAAGCGTTTTGCTGGCCGCCTGCAGCTTCCCTGCGGCCACCCA
>JBFKII010000390.1:0-3303 GCA_041632295.1 Anaerolineales bacterium
ACGGTGTCCGCCAGCAGGGCGTTGTCCTTGGAGGCGAAGTTGATCGGCACGAAGCGCGGCCGTGCTAGGCCGCCGGTGATCTCATCGGCGATGAAATCGCGGTCGACCAGCCAGTTCATGGCCTCGCGGATGCGGTCGGAGAAGAAGGGGTTCAGACGCCCGTCCTCGAACTCCGGCCCGGTGGAGGGCATGAAGGTCAGATCATTGTAGTTACCGTAGGCGGTTTGGTAGGCCAACGAGTCGGAGGCGAAGACGCGGTCAGCAATGTCGGGCTCGGAGACATTGTAAGCGTACACATCAATGTCACCGGCCTCAAGGCGGGAGACCGCAGCGTCGGAGGACGGCTCTTCGATGAAGATGATGGTGTCCAGCCAGGAGCCGGTGCGGTCGACCGGTTCGGGCGAAGCCTCGACCTCGACCACAACGGTCTCAACCACCGAGACAACCTCGGTGACGACGGTCTCGACGTTTTCGCCGGGAACGACCTCGGTAACGACTACCGTTTCCACAATTGTCTCCGGGGTGGCGGTCTGGCAGGCTGCCAGGGCCATCAGCCCGATGACAAAAAGTGTACTCAGGAGCATAAACTTGGAACTTTGTTTCATAGGATTTTCTCCTCCATAGAGAAAAAGTTAGGATGTAGGTGTACGGGGATGGAACAAACGCTATCTCCCGGCGTTGGCGCGGAAAAGGGCGGTTCGCACTGGTTCAGTCGAACCGCCTCATCACCGTATTCGGGCTTTCTGCGCCGCTGCCAGATTGGCTTCATTCAATCACCTCCTTAAATGTTGGATTACCATTGCGCTGTATTGTTCTCCGCCCCATGACAGCATCCGGTTGTTCGGTTGTTTTCGAGTAAGCCACCTATTAATATACCTACGAACACTTTTTCGGTCAACCCTGCGCTCATTCGTCCATTTTTAAGCGAAAAGGCGCGATTTCGCGCCAAAGTTATATCATGTGCAGGCTCTGCGCCCCGGGAAGCCCAAAGATGCGGGCGTTGGAGAGGGCAAAAGTCTCGGAGAGCGCCAGCGACTCCGGGTCCCGGTTGGGAAGCTGCAAAAAGGTGAAGATGATCTGAAAAACGTTCGGGGATCGACGGGCCTCCGCCTCCAGCGAACGCGCTTTCCGGAGCAATCGCTGCCGCCCGTCCGGTGGGGGGCTGTGCAGCGCGAGGCTCCCTTTTAATATGCTGCGGATCTTGGAGTCCGCCGGGTCGTATGTTGGGGAGTCTTTTGAGGTATAAGTCATGTCATTGGCACCTGCCTCTAGGTATACTATCCAGCCCGCCAAAAGGTTCAAATTTACGTGAAAATTATCCCGTAAAGGGAAATCCAGGTCGAAATGACCCGCTGAGGCCCCGGTGGTGTCCTTCGGCTTCACCGGCTGCGCCGGTTCCGCTCAGGATCGCCATGCCCGAAAAAACATAAAAAACCGGAAATTATCCCGAATCTTCTCTTCCAACCTTAATCATCCTTTTTTTGACAAAGACTCAATTGTCGTTAAAATAGGTTGCATGCCAGTTCGAGCCATCGAACCAGGGTTTCAGGAGGCTGCGCTTTTGCAGCCTTCTGGCTTTCGGATGCCTCTCCCCTCCTCATGAAAAAACCGCCGGCCACCGTGTTTTCCCGCAAACAAATCGGTAAATACCTGCGCAGCCTGCTTCCACTGTTCCTGGCCTTCGGTATTGCCCTGGCCACCTGTTCAGAACAGCAATCGACGGCGCCCCCGGCCGCGCCGGCAACCCAGGAAGCAGAACCGGCGGCTGAGATGCTGGCGGAAAGCGATCCCCAGCCGACTCCCACCCCGGACCCGACCGCCGAGCCCACACCCGGGGCCGGCGGGCAGCCGGAATCGGAAGAACTGGTAGTCTGCCTGGGGGCGGAGCCGTCTTCCCTCTACCTCTACAGCACAGAAACCTTGAGCGGCAGCCAGCAGGCTGTGCTCCAGGCGCTCTACGACGGGCCGATCGACCGCCGCGCCTATGGCTACCAGCCCGTCATCCTCGAAAAACTGCCTTCCCTGGCCGATGGGGACGCGCTGATGCAGGCCGTGGATGTCAACCTGGGAGATGTGGTGGTGGACGCTGACGGCCGCCTGGTCACCCTGGAAGCCGGCATCAGCGTGCAGCCGAGCGGTTGTTCCTCCAGCGATTGTGCGCTGGTCTACGATGGCCAGACCCGCCTGGTGATGGACGAAATGGTGGTGACTTTCCAGCTGCTGCCCGGGCTGGCCTGGTCTGACGGGGAACCGCTCACCGTACAGGATTCGGTTTTTTCATTCCAGATCGCCTCCCAGCCCGCCACCCCGGGGAACAAGGACCTGATCAACCGCACCGCCGCCTACGAGGCCCTGGATGAAACCACGGTTCAATGGATCGGCCATCCGGGCTTCAAAGACCCCACCTACTTCGATAATTTTTGGGTCCCGCTGCCCAGCCACCTGCTGGGCGGCCTGGGGGCCGCCGATCTGCTGACCGCGCAGGAAAGCACCCGTGCGCCGGTCGGCTGGGGGCCCTATGTCCTGGAAAGCTGGGACGAGGGCGAATCGATCGCTTTCCGCAAGAACCCGAATTATTTCCGGGCGGGCGAGGGGCTGCCGGCTTTCGAACGCCTGACTTTCCGCTTCGTCGGGGACAAGACGGATGGCGCCCTGGCCCTGTTGCTGGCCGGCGAATGCGACATTCTCGATCAGATCGGTGGCCTGGACGACCGCCGGGAGCTGCTCTCCGAGCTTGAATCGGTCGGCCTGGCGCAGGCCGGTTTCCACCCCGCGCCGGCATGGGAGCACCTCGATTTCGGCATCCAACCCGCTTCCTTTGACGACGGTTGGGTTCCGGGCGTGGACCGCCCCGATTTCTTTGCCGACCCGCAGGTCCGTCAGGCGTTCGGCCTATGCATCAACCGCCAGGCGATGGTCGAGACGCTTTTGCCCGCCGGCGCGGAGGTGCCCACCAGCTTCGTGCCCCCGGAGCACCCTGCACTAAATACAGACCTCCTTCCTTTGGAATATGATCCCGAAGCCGGCAGCGCACTGCTGGAGAGCGCAGGCTGGTTCGACAGCGATAACGACGGGGTGCGCGAGTACGCCGGGGTAAGCGAACGCATTCCTGCAGGCACCCCCCTGGCGCTGACCGTGCTGGCGCCGGATGACAGCCGCTTGCGCGAAGCGGTGCTTCCCATGCTGGTCAGGAACCTGGCCGGCTGCGGGATCCAGGTCACGCCCACACGCCTGCATCCGGATGTCTTTTACCGCACCGGCCCCAGTTCGCAGGTCTACGGGCGGCAGTTTGAGTTGGCGCTC
>JBFKII010000391.1:0-3301 GCA_041632295.1 Anaerolineales bacterium
ATCTCCTGGGTCCGGGGCCCGAACCAGGGGTGAAAAACCAGGTGCCCGATCAGTTCGCCGCTTTTGCGGTGTGTGACAGCCAGTGCCTGTGCGGAGTCCCCGAGATTGCGGGCCACGAACGACCGGCTGCCGGCCTCGTCCAGCAGGCCCTCCTCCAAAAAAGTGGTCACCGCCGGGTCAGACATGTACGCAAGCACCCCCTGCCAGTCTTCCTCCCGGAACGGGCGCAGAAGCAGCCGTTCGGTTCGGATGGTGGGGATGCTCATTTGCCCGCTACAGCTCCAGCGAATACTCGAAGCGGTAGCGGTGCGCACCGCCTTCCATGTTGATTTCCATCGAGCCGCTCAGTCCGGTAAGCTCGCCGCTGCCCGAATCCGGCACGACCTCCAGCAGCAGGCGGTTTTCCCCACCTGCCATCACGCCGAAGTGTTGGAGCACAAAGCCGCCATTGCGCCCGGACAGGCTGCCCCGCACCTGCTCAACGGCGACATAAGCAGCCGACCCCTCCACAGCGGTATTGGCGCTCAGCATCTCGCCGCGGCTGGTCGCTTCCAGGTCGCCCTGGAAGACCTTGTCGATTGAAAAGCGGCCCAGCTGAATGCCTTCCTGCCCCTGCGCGTAGGGATCGAGCGGGTTGAGTTGGACTTCAAATGTTCCGGATGCCAGCATAAACTTACCTCCTTTGATTTTCTAGTGAAAATGATTCCCCCAAAACCGCCAGCGTCTCAAAAGCATTGCCTGGAGGCCCCTTCTCCAAACGCGCCCGTATGGTTTCGGCGCATGCCAGCGGATCAAGCAGACCGGTATCCACTTCCATATCATAGCTGCCGTGGCTGTGGACCGCCTCCTGCCAGCGACGCACGGCCTCTGAAACCGGCGCTTCCAACGGCAGATCCGTCCATCCCGTGGCGCGGCGACGCGCCATAATGACCTCTATTGGGCAGCGCACTCCGATGAAAAGCACCGGCAGCCCGCGCAATCGGCGAGCGCAGTCAGGCAGGATTTGCAAACTTTTTGAAAAGGAATCGTGGTGCCCGACGTCTACAACAACATTCAAACCTAGGCGGCTGTGTGCGGCGATCGATTCATACATGGCCGCGTAGGCCAGGCGGATGAACGGCTCCAGGTCCGGCCGCTCCCCGCCGGGACGCAGCCCAATCCCAGGCAGGTAGCGGGCCGGCGTGGCGCATTCCTTGAAGGTATCTACCCCCAGGTTGAGCCAGGGCTTATCGAAAGTATCTTGAATGGCGGCTGCGATTGAAGACTTTCCCGAGCGCGGCGGCCCGTTCAGGATGATGATCTGTCCGGGATTCAGTCCACGCACAGATTGTCCTCCGCTGGATCTTTATAGACGTTTTGGCGCGAAAGCTCATCGAGCGTACCGTCCGTAGCCACCCGCACGACCACCGAAGAGGTCGGGTGCGGGCCGCAGCCAAACTCCGCATAATGGAACAGCTGTACTTCATAGCCGCCCGACACGGTTTCCACGTGAGTGTCTTCGATCCGGTCGACGAAATATTCCAGTTCGGGGTCGAATGACTGGCCGTAATAAGCTTGCAGGTTGGTCAGCGCCAGAGCAAAGCTCAGCGCTTCTTCCGGGCTTTCCACCGGTGCGAAGACCGCTTGAAAATCTTCCGCCGTTTCCAGAACGGCATATTCCCCCTGGCGGGCGATCGCGTACCGGAAGAAGATCGGGTCCAGACCGCCCTGCTCCTTGATATATCTGCCTTCTTCACGCAGCCGTTCGATCTCTGCGAACGGGTTACCAGGGTCGAGGGAAGGGTGCAGGACGCAATAGATGACCGGGTGTTCTGGCTCCAGGAAACCAACCAGCGCGGAGGGCTCGCGAATCTCGTGGCAGCCCAGGGCGCGCAGCGGGCTGTCGGGCTGGCAGATGCGCAGCCGGTTCGGCACGTCCGGGCAGCCGGCGCCCTCGAAAGCTGTGAAATCCAGATCCGCCTGCGGGGGGGCAGTGTGGTTGATGAATGACCGGCCGTCCTGTGCCTGGCAGGCTGCGCCCGCCATGAGCAATACCGCGCACCAGATCAGGGTGTGGATAGTTTGTCGGGGCATGATCATGTTTTTTTAGGGCCAGGGGCCTCAATACAACCCGGTACAGCGCCAATCGTCGTGCGGCGTATAGGTGCAGTGATTCAGCCCGGGCCCGATGTAGCTGAAAGAGAGTTTGTAGTTGTTCTGGGCGGTCATTTCATACTGTATCGGCTCGTCGTTCACCTCTCTCGGATATGCGGAGATGAACGCAGGGACCAGTTCTTCCAGGTTCCTTGGATATTGACCGTTGGCATCGTGATAGGCTTCCAAAGCCTCGATGATCGGCTGGCAGGCGACATAGCCGCGCTCGGCTTTTTCCCCTTCGCCTGGCGGGAGATCTGGGGTAAAAACGCGGCAGGCCCCGGAGACCAGCACGATCAGAACGAGGAAAAATATAAATTGCCGCCAGGCTGAATGGCCGGCGGCCTTAGATTTTTCTGCATTTTTCATAACGCGATCCCTCGGAGGCCGTTCATACCCAACGTGATCGAAATCTCACCGCCATGATGAAGGTCGTGCTCGACCAGGTGCCAGATCACCCAGGCTCGGGTGATGGTTTCGGGCTCGCTGGCGTCCTCCCCCGGCCAGGTCAGCTGCCAGTCCTGGGGGCTCCAGCGGTCGATGGCGGCGTGCATCCCATCCCAGGTCGTGGCCAGCCCGTGGACCAGTTCTTCGGCGCCGCGGGCACGCGCTCCGCGCTGGTCCCAACGGCCAAGCTCTTTGAACTCATCCCCGCCTTCGCCCATTAGCAAATAAAACCAGCGGGCGCGAGCGCCGATGATGTGCGCCGCCGACTCGGCGATACTGCGCAGTCCCGGTGCGGCTCGCAAGGCGAGCTGTTCCGGCTTTAGCGGGGCCAGAGCTTTGATCAGCGAATCCTGGTATGACCCCCAGCCGGTATAAAAAGTGGAAACCAGCTCCGGTTTTTTATTTGCGGGAACCGTGTTCATTTTGAAATCTGGATCGAGGCCAATGCCCATTCCTGAAGTGTCTCTTCATTTTGGAGCACCGAATCGGGCACCGCGTAATACGGCATGCGGCCATGCTTCGAAGCCCCGGCCTGTTCGTATTTTGCCTGTATGCTCTCGTCCACTTTGAAAAATATGCCGCCGGCGCTGTCGATCAGGGCGAACATTGTCCCGGCCTCAAACACGCCATGCCCCCCAAACATTTTTCGAACGTGGATATCCCCAAGGCCCGCCACAGCCTGGGTGAGTTGTTTGGCCGCTTCCGCCGAAGCGCCTGTCAT
>JBFKII010000392.1:0-3290 GCA_041632295.1 Anaerolineales bacterium
CATTCGCTCAGCAGCGCCGCGCTGAGGCGCAGGGCCAGGTCGGGGCGCTCCTCCAGGGTCCAGGCCAGCACGGTGCGAAAGTTATCCAGTTCCTGGACGATCCGCTCCACCCACGCCAGCATGGTAGAACGGCGCATGTGATGTTCCGCCTCCAGGGCGAAGGCCGCGAAAAAGTCAGCATGGCGGTCGCGCAAGATCGGACCCTCTCCGGAATCGAACAGCTTCTCCTGGGCGTACTGCCGGATGCTCTCCAACAGGCGGTAGCGGGCCTGGCCGCCGCTTGGATATTCGACCACCACCAGCGACTTGTGGATCAGCTGTTCCAGCATGTCAAAAACGGCGAACTCGTCCAGGGGTTCAAACCCGGTGATCGATTGGGCGCTTTCGATGGTCCAGCCGCCGGAAAAGACCGAAAGCCGCCGCAGCAGGACCTTCTCTGATTCGTCGAGCAGGTTCCAGCTCCAGTCGATCAGGGCCTGCAGCGTCTGCTGGCGAGGCAGGGCGGTGCGGCTGCCGCCGGTCAGCAGGCGGAAACGGTCGTCCAGGCGTTCGTGGATCTGTTCAATAGTCAGCATGCGCAGGCGGGCGGCAGCCAGTTCCAGCGCCAGCGGGATCCCGTCCAGCCGGCGCACCACCTCGCGGAGGGCGTCCGCGTTCTGCTCTGTAAGCCGGAAATCAGGCCGGGCGCTTCTGGCGCGCGCCAGAAACAGTTGAACGCTCTCGGAACCCGCGACTTCTTCCAGAGTTTGTTCTTTTTCCGGTAAAGCCAGGGACGGGATTTGCAGCGTGCGCTCTCCGGAGATAAACAGCGCCTCCCGTCCAGTGGTCATGATCGTCAGCCCGGGGCAGCGTGCGAGCAAATGTTCACTGAACGCCGCGGCCGGGCTGACAAGATGTTCGACATTGTCCACAAGGAGAAGCAAGTCCTTGCGGCGCAGATATTCGGTCAGGGTATCAAGCATCTTGCGGTCCGGCTGCTCCTGGACATTCAAGGCCGATGCCACCCGCTCGGGGATCTGTTCCGGATCCGTAAGCTCGGCCAGCTCGACCAGCCAGACCCCATGCGGATAGTTTTCTATCGCTTCTTCGGCCGCCTGAAGCATCAAGCGGGTTTTGCCCGTCCCGCCGGGGCCCACCAGGGTGAGCAGGGGGGTATTTTTCAGCAGGCTTTCGACCCGGGCGATTTCCTTTTCGCGGCCGATAAAGCTCGAAAACTGGCGCGGTAAATTGTGCTTGAAGGCCGACAGCGATTGGAGGGCGGGAAAATTTGAAGGCAGATCGGGATGGCAAAGCTGGAAGATCTGCTCGGGCGCGGAGATCCCCTTGAGCCGCTGTTTTCCCAGGTCGGACAGCGTGCAATCGGCAGGCAAATGCTTTTTTACGAGTTCGGCGGTGGCCCGAGTCACCAGCACCTGGCCACCGTGGCCCAGGCCCAGGACCCGCGCGGCCAGATTCACCTCCAGCCCGTAAAAGTCCCCGGCGCGCGCCTGGCTCTCACCGCTGTGCAGGCCGATACGGACTTTGAGGGGACCGGTTGCAGCCGGCCAGGCTTCGGCGTGCATGGCCTGTTGGGCTTCCAGCGCGGCGGCGATCCCGTCCGCCGGGCGGTCAAACACTGCGTGAAAACCGTCCCCGGTGGTTTTGACGACCTGACCGCCGTGGTTTTCGATGGCATTTTGGAGCAGTTCGTCATGTTGCGCTGCGGCCTGCCGCATGGCGGCCGGAAACTGCTCCCAGAGCGGGGTGCTGTTCTCGAGATCGCTGAACAGAAACGTCAGGATACCGGGGTCAGGGGGAGATTTCATGGGTTGGGTTGATGGTAAACTCGCATCTAAGTGAAGGAGGATGAAACGATCATGAACGTTCGCAACTTGCTGACCCTGAATGCCGTTCTCGTAGCACTCGTGTCCCTGACTGCGCTGTTGTCACCGACCACACTCCTCGACACCAACGGTTTGGAGGTGACCCAGTACACCATCAACCTGGAGCGGGCATTTGGCTCAGTCACCATTGGCGCGGCAGTCACGAGCTGGCTGCTGCGCAGCGAGCCGCCCTCCAGGGCGCGGCGGGCTTTTTTGATCGGGGTCGGCGTAAACTATGCGGTATTTGCACTGGTCAACGTGATCAACATCACCAGCACACCGGACCTGGACACCAATATCGGCTGGGTGTTTTTTGGTCTGAACGTCCTGCTTGCGGGTGCATTTTTCTATTTCAGCTTCAGAGGCACAGATTGACCTGGGTCCGGGGCGGCTGAGGGTCTATCCCATTGGGAAAAGCTGGCCAAACACAGCCAGCCCTTCGAAGTCGCTGACCTGGATCTCGCCGGAACCCACGGCCTCGGCCGGTTTTTGGATGCCGCGGAAGGTTTTTTCAAACGTTTCGGCGCTCTGAGTCATCACCAGGTCGGCGTTCTCGACTTCGCCTGCTGTAACGCTGGCATTTCCGTTGGAAACCCGGATGTTGAACGCGCCCACACCCGCTTCGCGGAACACCATCACCGCGGTAAATTCTCTGCCGGCTGCCGCTTCCCGGTCCGGGAAAAGGGGGAAGAACTGCAAGATACGGTTCAGGTAGGCCCGGGTGGCGCCGGCGCTGGGTACGGGCTCGTCTCGCTCCATGTGGATGCGCAGCTGCATGAACTCGCTCCAATCGTGGGTGCGTGTGAATTCAAAGCCTTCGGCCGCCGTGGTCCAACCGGCCATCAGCGGCATCCAGAAAGGTTTGCCCAGGTCCGCATCGCCCATACCTGCCACCAGGCGGCGAATCTCCTCGCACGTGCCTTGCCACTGCGCCACAGACTGCGCCTCGGTCTGGCCGGCCGTTCGGCGAACTTGCGGGGGTTCCAGTCGTTGATCGCCTCCCGGCTGGCCAGCAGCTCTTGATCAGCCTCAGGCAGGCCGGCCCCCGCTTTGAGGCCCCGGATCAGGATTTCGTCATTGCAATACGCAAGGTGATACGGAAGGTCTGCAAAGGTCCAGTCCGCACCATGCTGCTTCTCCCAGCCGCCGGATTCAGCCAGTTCGTCGAACAAGACCTGCAGGTTGGCCCAGTTCTCTTCGATGTGGGACATGATTTCATTCAGTTGTTTTCGGTTCTGGCTCGTCATGAACGCCTCCTGTGGCTGAAATGATGGATTGAACCTGGGGGATCGCCAGAAATGAGGATTTCAAGCCGGTACGGCCGGCGTGTGCGGCCATGAAGTCGATCGCTTCGCGGGCTTGTTGGCGGAGCGCCTGCGCCTCGTCCGAGTTGCCGCGCCCGGCCTCCAATTCGGCCAGCCGGGACGC
>JBFKII010000393.1:0-3256 GCA_041632295.1 Anaerolineales bacterium
CCGCAGTACGCCCCGGGGACCGGGGTCGGGCCCTGCAGACCCTGCGCGCGCGGGTTCCCGCGCACGGTGACCGGCAGCGCGGTGGCGGTCGGTGTGGGGGTCGGGGTCGGTGTTGCCGTTGGGACCGGGGTGCGCGAAGGCTCGGGGGTGACGGTGTGGGTGGCGGTCACGAAAACCTGCACCAGCACCGGGGGGACATCCGCACGGCTGCAGGCAGCGGCAAAAGCCAGGAGAGTCAGGGCCGCCAAGGGCAGCCAGCGCTTTAAAAAGGCGACTTTCACAAATATTCACCCAGATATAAAAATCTATCGCTCGCAAAGCCAGGACAATCGATTCGCCTGAGGGATGCGCCCGCCTTTCGACAGTGCGGGCCCCTTCGGCTGCGCTCGGGGAGCCGGCGCAGCTCAAGGATCGGCCTCATCTGGCGAAATATTTTTCGCTTGAGTGAGTTTACTTACCAAAATAACAGCAGGCTCAGGGCTGTGCGCAGTCGCCGTAATCGAGCGTTTCCACCTGCCAGGTGTCGTTCAGGGCCGTCGGGTCGGGCTGGTAGCCGCACATGTCGCTGCGAGTCACACTCATCCTGACGTGCAGATAGAGCGGCACGACAGGCAGCTGCTCGGCGAAGATCTCCTGCGCCTGCAAGTGGCTTTCGGCGTACGCCGGCTCACCGGGCAGCGCCTGGAGAGCCGCCCGGCAGGCGGCGTCGTAATCCGGGTCGGAGAACCCGGTGTTGTTCCAGCCGCCCCAGAAATACGGGAAGCGCTCAAAATCCCCGCCCGGAATGAATTCGGTCATGTAGAAATCGCAGAACGGTGTGAAGACATCGTTCTCCCAGGCGAACTGGCCCATGTCGAAGCGCCGCCCGAACAGCGGTCCGTCAGGGCCTTCCAGGACCAGCTCCTCGATGCTCCAGGTCTCCAGCGTGGCGCCGATCCCGCACAGGGCCATGGAATCGATCAAGATTTCGGCGGTGCGGCTGCGCTGGTCGGCGGCTGTGGTGGCATAGGTGAACGCCAGCGGCGTACCCTGCGGGATCTGCAGGTTGGCCCCGCGGTACACGCGTGGCGTCCCTGGATCGCCATCCTCGTCCAGCCAGCCGGCGCTCTCCAGCAGCGCGCTGCCGGCCAGTACGTCAAATCGGTGCTGGACGATTTCGGGGTTGCTCAATGGATGGGTGGGGGAAACGAACGAGTGCAGCACTTCCGTCCGGCCCATCAGCACGAAGTCCACCACCGCCTGGCGGTCCATGCAGGCCGCGATCCCCTGGCGGGTGCGCACATCGCTGAAAAGGTCGGGCCGGTCGCCCTGGAAAAAATTATAGCCATCGTCGTAGTCCGCATGCATGATCCCAAAATCAGCGTGCTCCCAGGCGCGGCTTTCGAAGAACTGCAGGCGCAGGTCTCCGCGGGCGTTCAGGCGCAGCAAGTCGTCCTCCTGGCCCTCCAGGTCGATGGTCTGGTCCAGCAGGTCACAGCCGGCGGCGATCAGATCCCCCGCTGAGGAGCCGCCCTCCTCCACGAAGCGGATCACCAGTGTATCGAACACCGGCAGGCCTTCGTCGACACGGAAATAAGCGCCGTTTTTGGCCATGCGGATCTCTTCACCCGGCGTCCAGGATTCAAGCGCATAGGGCCCGTAGCCCAGCGGGCTGCGGTTAGCAAGATCGGATTCCAGCAGCTCCTGGGCCGCCATGCCGCCCCACTGGTGCGCCGGCAGCGGGGTCCAGAAACGGGCGAAATAGACCGGGTCGAGGTGCCCCGGCAGGCCCTGCCACAGGACGGTCAGGTCGTCCTCCGCCCGGTAGGCCGCCGTGCGGTCGAAGATGCCCTTCTCAACGGGGGTTGCCGGGTCGGCAGCCAGTTCGAACGAAAAGACCGAATCGGCAGCCGTCAGCGGGGCCCCATCGGACCATTTCAGCCCGGGGAGCAGCCGGAAGCGCACCGAGAGGCGGTCCATGCGCACCGCGCCGCTGACATCCGTGTACTCCTGGGCGCAGTCCTCGCCCCGGCATCCCGCAGGGCGGTAGCGCACGCCGGGCTCCAGCGCGCTCAGGCTGCCGCTGGCGTCCAGGATCGTCTCGCCCTGCCCGACCTCCACCGTCTCGACAAGCGCATCCCCATCGGCCAGGCTGGGAACCTTCTCCAGGATCACCGGCTCATAGCGGTAGGAATTGATGTCCATCGGGCCGTCGTACAGGGCGGCCAAAACGTTGCGTTTGCCGCGGCTGTCCCCTTCTCCGTACAGGTACAGGTTGGAAGGTTCCTGCGCGCTGCAGATGACCAGCGTGCGCGGGTCCGGTGGGACTGGCGTCGGGGGTGGGGGCGCATCGGTGGGGCCGTCCACAATGGAAGGAGTGGAGACCACCGGGGTCTCATCGGCGGAGGGTCCGGACTCGGTTGGGACGGGTGGGCTGCTGCAGGCGGCAAGGGCCAGCCCGGCGGAAAGCAGGATCGCCGCGGCCAGCCAGCTCTTAATTTTCAGTACATTCACCATAGAAGAGGGCTTCGAGATTCCAGAGGTTGCTTTCGGTCGTGTCCATCCGGAAACCGCATAGGCCCGGGCGGGTGGCGGCCGTCTGGAGGGACTGGAAAAAGGGGATCACCGGCAGATCGGAGGCGAAGATCTGCTGGGCAAGCAGCAGGTCGTTGTCGACCTGGCCGATCGAAGCAGGCAGGAACTCGGAGACCTGGCCGCAGACCAGCTCCATATCCCCCCCGCTGTAGCCGGAGATGTTGTACCCGGTCCACAGGTTGCCCGGCCCGGGGACCGCGCCAGCCAGAAAATCGCGGCAAGAGGCGCTGAGCGGCGTGGACCAGAGCGCCAACTCAAACTGCCGCCCGTAGACCTGCGAACTGGGGCCGGTGCGGTAAAAGACATCCGGATGCAGGCGTGTGGGCGTGACCTGGATCCCGCAGCCGGCCAGGTTCCTGACCAGCATGGGCAGCACCGCTTCGCGCAAGCGGCTGTCATCCGGCGCCAGCACGGTCAGCGCCAGGGGTGTGCCTGCAGGGATGCGTTCGCTTACCCCGGCGTACTCGCGCACCCCGTCGTTATCGCTGTCGAACCAGCCTGCGCTCTCCAGCAGTGCGCTGCCGGCTTCGGGATCATATTCCAAAAGAAGGAGGTCTGTATTTAGTGCAGGGTGATTTGGGGGCACGAAGCTGGTGGGCACCCCCGCGCCGGCGGGCAAAAGCGTCTCGACCATCGCCTTGCGGTTGATGCATAGGCCGAACGCCTGACGGACCTGCGGGTC
>JBFKII010000394.1:0-3252 GCA_041632295.1 Anaerolineales bacterium
CCTGACCAGCACTTACCGCCACGGGCCCGAGGCCAAGCCCTACCCGGTGCACCGCACGCTGGAACTGGACCCCGACTGGCACGCTGGGCGCTCGGCCGTATTGCAGTATTTCCTCGACAGCCCACGCCGGGAACGGCTCGCCATGCAGGAGCTGGAAACGGTGGCTGGATCGCTGGCGCCGGAGGTGATCTTCATCTGGCACGGCCACGGCCTCTCGCGCGCCATGTTCCGGCGGGCTGAGGGGCGTCCGGACTCGGTCTGCGTCTATTTCCTGGCCAACTACCTGCCCGAAATGCCGGACGAATACCTTGAATTCTGGTCGGCGCCCGGCCGCACCCCTGCCGCCCGGTTGGCCAAACGGCTGCTGAAGCCGCTGGCCGAAAAACGGCTGTTGGGGGAAGGGCGGCCGGCCCGGCTGGCTTTCGAAAACACGATCTCCGTCAGCGAGCATGTCCGCCGCCGGCTGGCCCTGAGCGGGCGGATCGGGCCCAACGCCGTCACGATCCCCAACGGCGCCGACCTGGAGGCTTTGGGGGGCCTGCACCATTCGGGCGCCATGCCGGGCAGGCTGCGCCTGATCATGGGTGGGCGGGTCAGCCCGGAGAAAGGCGTGCATACGGCGCTGGAAGCCCTGGAGGAACTCCAGCGGCTGGGCAGGCTGGAAGGGGTCACGCTCACCATCGTTGGCGATGGACCGGCCGACTACATCCGGTCGCTGGAGGACACCATCCGTAGCGCCGCCCTGGCGCAGGCCGTGTCTATGCGCCCGGGTATCCCGCGCCGCGAGTACCACCGCTTGCTGGCCGGCCACGACGTGATGCTGTTCCCTTCAATCTGGGATGAGCCGCTCTCCAATACGATGATCGAAGCTATGGCGCTGGGGCTGCTGGTGATCGGCACCCCCACCGGCGGCAGCGGCGAGATCCTGCGTGACGGGGAGACCGGGCTGACCTTTCCCCCCGAAAACAGCGGTCGCCTGGCGGAGCAGATCCTGCGCATCCGCGAGCAGCCCGACCTGATGGAGACCCTGGCTGCCCGCGGCGAGCGTTTCGTGCGCAGGCACTACACGATGGCGCGCATGCTGGACCAGATTGAAGCACACCTGCTCGGGCTGGTGGCGGGCCAACGGGCAGAGTAAGAATCGGCCAAAAGCGGAGCCTGAACGAAGTGAAGGAGCAGACGAAGGATGGATTTGGCCACAGTAGGTACGATTAATAGAATCCTGTCTGGAAAAATAAATTCTGTGGACTTTCGGCTGGGAAGAAAGTGAATTTTTTCACACCAGTGACTGTCACCTTAAGTGACAGTCACTCCCCCCTCTTGCGCTTTTCGCACCCGGTGACAGCCGTTTTAACCAGGGTGAATATCCCGTTTTTGAAGCGCTGACCGGGTGCCTGGCCGGCTTCAGGATTCCCAGGTAACCGGCAGGCTTTCCAGGCCGCGGAACATGGGCACGGTGCGGAAGCGAAGTTCGGAGACCGGCACCGCCAGGCGCAAACCCGGCAGGGACCCCAGCAGCGTGTTGATCCCGATCTCGCCTTCCAGCCGGGCCAGTGGGGCGCCCAGGCAGTAATGCACACCTTTTCCAAAGGCGATATGCGGGTTATGGCTGCGGTGGATGTCCAGCCCGGCGGCATGTTCGAACTGGCTTTCATCGCGGTTGGCGCTGGAGAGCAGCCCGATCACCAGGTCGCCTTTCTTGAAATCCTGGCCGTGGAAAGCGAAGTCCCGGGCCGCGAAACGCACCAGTGCGCGTTCGACCGGCCCGTCGTAGCGCAGGAACTCCTCGACCGCGCGGGGCATCCACTCAGGATGCTCCCGCAGTGCGGCCATGACCTCGGGGTGCTCGAATAACGCCAGCATGGCATTGCCCAGCAGATTGACGGTGGTCTCGTGGCCGGCCACGATCAGCAGCACAACCATCGAAAACAGCTCCTGCTCGTTCAGCCTGTCGCCGCCCTCCTCGGCCTGCAGCAGGGCGCTGATCAGGTCTTGCTGCGGGTCGGCGCGGCGCTGCGCAAAGATGTCTCGCAGGTACTCGACGAATTCGCCGATCAGCTGGCCGTGCTTCGCCTGGGTTTCGGGATCCATGGCGGGGGTGACGAAGGCGGTCGACCAGGCCTTGAACCGGGCGCGGTCTTCCGCCGGGACCCCGAGGATCTCGGCGATCACGATCGTGGGCAGCTGGAAAGCGTAATCAGCGATCAGATCCATCCGGCCCTGCGGGCGGACTACCGCCACCAGCCCTTCAGCGATCTCCTGGATGTGGGGGCGCATGCCCTGCACCAGCTTGGGGGTAAAGGCCTTACTGACCAGGCCGCGCAGGCGGCGGTGGTCCTCGCCGTCCTTGTTGAGCATGTGGTTGTTGATCAACTGTTCGAGATCGCTGAGCTGGCCGTCCCCATCATCCCTGAGGGATTGCCAGTCCCGCACAAAAGCTTTGTCATTCCGCAGGAGGGCTTCAACATCGTCATATTTCGATACGAACCAGATCGGGGTCTCTCCGTCCATGCCGGGCTGCAGGTGCCAGGGTTTTTCCCTGCGCATGCGGTCAAAAATGGCGTGGATGTGATCCTTGGAATCCTGGCTGTAGAGATCGTATTTTTGACGGGTTTGTTTTTCGCTCATGTTTTCCTTATGCTGGGTTGAGTTTCCATTCATACAACAATCCTATCAACGGAGCTTCGAAGGCGACAAAAAAACCATTTCCGCCGGTTATGAAGACATGCCCGTTGAAAGAGTGGATCACCCGACTCATCAGGAGGTCGTGCTTTTCCAGGGTGGACTCCATTTTTTTGGGAGCGTTTTCCCAGATCTGCGTGCTGCCCTTGATACCGGTGAACAGGAAGGTGATCACCTCTGTGATAGGCGGATGTCGCCTATTGGCGAATGTGTGTTTGGCCCAAAGGCCTGCTGGGTGAAAAGGGAAACCTGTCCAATCTTACCCGATAAACCGGAGAAAGGATTGGTCCGGATACCGGAACTGCAGCGTATCGGGTCGTAAGAAACGGCTGAAGAAAACGCGGAGTCGCAAAGACGCCAGGGTGCCAGAGAGGAGAAAATTCGCTCTTGCATCCGGGCTTTTCCCCGCGTCTCTGAGGCTTTGGGCTTTTTTTAGCCGTCCGGATACCGGAACTGCACCGAATCGGGCCGCAGGAAGGGGCTGAAGAAAACGCAGAGACGCAAAGACGCCAGGGTGCCAGAGAGGAGAAAATCCGCTCTTGCATCCGGGCTTTTCTCCGCGTCTCAGAG
>JBFKII010000395.1:0-3237 GCA_041632295.1 Anaerolineales bacterium
AAACTCGGCCACAAAACGCGTGCGCGGCGCCTGGAAGATCTCCTCCGGTGTGCCGATCTGCTCCAGCCTGCCGTGGTTGAGCACCGCCAGCCGGTCTCCCATGTAGAGCGCTTCCTCCTGGTCGTGGGTGACGAATATCGCAGTGGAGCCTGTCCCTTTCAGGATGGCGCGCACTTCTTCACGCACCCGGGCGCGGCGATCGGCGTCCAAGTTGCTGAACGGCTCGTCGAGCAGCACCACCACCGGCTTGGGGGCCAGCGCTCGCGCTAAGGCCACCCGCTGCCGCTCGCCCCCGGAAAGCTCGTGCGGGTAGCGGTCGGTCAGATCCTCCAACCCGACTAGTGCCAGCAGGTATTCCACCTGCCGGCGGCCCTGCGTACCGCTTTTCAGGCCAAATGCCACGTTCTCATTCACCGTCAGGTGCGGAAACAGGGCGTGCTCCTGAAATACCATGCTGACACCGCGCTTTTCCGGGGGGACGCTACGACCATTGCGGTTAACCACCTGCCCGCCAATGGCGATCTCGCCGCGATTGGGTTGGATGAATCCGGCGATCAGCCGCAGGGTGGTCGTTTTCCCACAGCCGCTCGGGCCCAGCACGGCCAGCACCTCCCCCTTCATGACCGTCAGGTCAAGGTCATAAACAGCCGTCGTTTTTCCGTCAAATACCTTGGTCAGGCCGCGGCATTCAATCGCGATCGGTTGGTCCATCAGTGCTTAAAGGTCCCTTCTCAGGATAAGGAATGCCATCGGAACAGAAGATACCACGATCAACAGCAGCGCGGGGAGGGCTGCCTGCGCAAAATAGGCCGCGGATACCGCACTCCAGACCGATGTGGCCAGTGTTTTAAACCCAATCGGGCTCAAAATCAAGGTTGCCGGCAGTTCCTTCATAACCGTCAAGAACACCAGGGCGAACCCAACCGCCAACCCTGGCCGGACCAGGGGGGCGGTCACCCGCAAGAACACCTGTAGCGGCGGTCGGCCCAGGCTGCGTCCCGCCTCCTCCAGGTTGGGATGCACCTGCAGCAGGGAGGCGCGCACCGACCCAACCGCCTGGGGGATGAAGAGCACCAGGTAGGCGAAGATCAGCAGCGGGGAGGTCTGGTATATCAAGGTTGCAAAATTCGATCCAAAAAACACCAGCGCCAGAGCGATCACCACCCCCGGCATCGCAAATCCCAGGTACGTCGACCGTTCCAGCACCTGGCTGAGGCGGCCGGGCCGGCGCACAGAGAGCACCACCACCGGGAGGGCGGAAGCCATAGTCACGAGTGCAGCCACAGCGGAGATCCAAAATGAGTTCCACGTCTGCGCCCACAGCGCCCCGACCTGCTCCCCGGCCCCAAGCCCCCGAACCAGCCAGTACACCAGGTTTACGGCCGGGATCAGCAAGGAGAAAAGGACCACCAAAGAGCAGAAAATCATTGCCGGCCATTTCCAACGCCCCAGGGCGACCTGAACCGGGGCCACAGCCTTGGGGCTGCTGCCGTAATGACGGCCGCGCTGCCGGATGCCCCACTCCGCGGCCAGGAGCCCCAGCGCCAGGAGGACCAAAACCAGGGCCAGGGCAGCCGCTCCCGAGCGATCGATCAGCGACTGGTACTGGATGTAAATGGCGCGCGTAAAGGTGTTGAAGCGCATGATCGACACCGCACCGAAATCCCGCAGCGTGTAAAGCACCACCAACAGGCTGCCCGCCGCCATTCCGGGCCGCAACTGCGGGAAGACCACTCGCCAAAATGTCTGCCATCGATTTCGGCCAAGGACCCGTGAGGCGTCTTCCAGGGCGGGGTCGATCCCAAGGAGCGAAGCCCGCACAGATAGCAGGGTGTAGGGGAATGTGAGCAAGGTGAGAACCACCAGGGCGCCGGGGAAGCCATAAATCGACGGCAGGCGTTCGACACCAAGCGGTTGGAGCCAGGATTGGACCAGCCCGCGCGGCCCGAGTGTCGAAACCATCAGGTAAGCCCCGATATAGCTTGGGATGACAAGCGGCAGGGCGGTCAGCACCGAAAACAGCCGGCGAAGCGGCAGGTCCGTCCGCACCGTCAGCCAGGCGATCGGCACCGCGATCAGCGCTGAACAAAATGCAACCGAGGCCGCCAGCCCAAGGCTGTTGCCCAGAATGCGCAGCGTGCTGGGGCGCAGGACCAGTTCAAACAGCCCCTGCTCACCCTGGACGGCGCGCAGCCACAGGTAAACAAGCGGCAGCAGGATGGCTCCTACCAGCAGGATCGCCGGCAGCCACAACATCAAAAGGGAATGGAGCCGGACGCGCGGGGCGTTTACCTGCCACCTGGTTTCAGACCGGCCCGGGTTTGACAGCTCTGCCATTTGCCGGAAAGTGTAACCCGATTTTTAATCGAAGACCACTCGAAGATTCTACGGCAGCACCCCAGTCGCCTGCAGCAGTTCAATCGTCCCGGCCAGGTCGGAGAGATCCCCCAGGGCGATGTCAACCGGGTTGAGCTGCCCGATCGGAACCAGTTCTGAAGGCAGTGAGACCCCCGGCCGCACCGGGTATTCGAAGGTTTCGGTGGTGAAATACACCTGCGCCTGCTCAGACAACAAATATGCCAGGAACTGGTTGGCCAGTTCCCTGCTGTTCGATGTTTTCAGAATCCCGCTGCCTGCAACCATGACCAACGAACCGGGACCGCCGCCGGGAAGGAAATAATTGCGGGCGCCGAAAGTTTCACCTTCCTCCGCCAAAAATCGGTACAGGTAGTAGTGGTTGACAAACCCGACCGCTACTTCCCCGGCACCTACCGCGGCGACGATCGGGGTATTTCCATCATAAACCGAGGGATTGTTTGCCTGGATGCCCTCCAGCCACTCAGCGGTCCTTTCCTGTCCCCAGACCTGGCGCATGGCGGTCACCATCACCTGGAACGATCCGTTGGTCGGCGCCCAGCCGATGCGGCCCTCCCAGGCGGGATCGGTGAAACCCCAGATGTCATCCGGCAGGTCCCCAGGTGAGACGGCTTCGGTGTTGTAGACGACCACGCGGGCGCGGCCGGAGATCCCGACCCAATTGCCCTGGGGGGAGCGGAACTGCTCCGGGACCATCGAAAGGATCTCCTCCGGCAGGTCCGCAAGCAGCCCGGCATCTGCGACCGCTCCCAAACCGCCCGGGTCCTGGGCCCAAAACAGGTCTGCGGGTGAATTAGCGCCTTCCTCCAGCAAGGTTGCCGCCATTTCCGCCGTGTTGCCGTATCGGACCTGGACATCCGC
>JBFKII010000396.1:0-3232 GCA_041632295.1 Anaerolineales bacterium
AGTTCAGGGTTTCCCGATATCGGCACATGCGGACGGACGTCCGCGATTCCTGGTTCGGGGTTTCCCCATATTGGCGCATGCGGACTGACGTCCGCGATTCCTGGTTCGGGGTTTCCCCATATCGGCGCATGCGGACGGACGTCCGCGATTCCTGGTTCGGGGTTTCCCCATATTGGCGCATGCGGACGGACGTCCGCGATTCCTAGTCCGGGATCTCCCTCTCCGGCGCCAGGTAAATCAAGGGCAGGCTGATCAGCGTCACGCCGTACTTGACCATCAAATTGAACAGAAAAATCTGCCAGGCGACCCCCCAGGAATCGACAAGCTGGTCCCCAAGCAGGACGACCGGCGAAAAAGCCAGCAGGACGAAAATGACGTTGTCCACCGGAACGCTGATCGAGTTGCTGACCAGCACCCGCAGCCATTGGAATCGGGTGGTGATGCGGCGGACGAAAAAATGGTACACCTCGGTATCGACCAATTCGCTGACCACCTCGGCGATGATCGAAGCCACCACGATGCGCCACAAGGGGGCGAAAACCAGGCTGAATTCGGGGCCGCCGAACGCATCGGGGTCCGATGGCACGGAAGCAGCCCACAGCAGATACAGCACCATCAGGAAATTGATCACCCCGGCCGTTACGATGAGCCGTTGGGCGTTGCGCTTTCCCAGGGTCTTGTGGACCAGGTCTCGCAGCGTGAAGGTGATCGGGTATATGAAGGTGCCCATATCAACCGCGAGTCCGGCTACGACCCCGATTTTAAGGCTAGCGATGTCGGAGACCATCTGGGCGGCGATGTAAGCGGCGATCAGGATGACGGCGATGAACGGTACAGTTTGAGCGATACGGTTCCCCCTAGAATCGCGTTGGGACATGGCGTACTCCTTTGTTTTGGTCAGGCGGGAACTGCGACCGCCGCAAGTTTTGTTTCGCGCCGTCGGGCGCGCACCGGGTTGCTGCGACCGGTGTTCAGGCGATTTTACCCTTTGTGCGCCAGGAGACCAGGGCCCGTTTGGCCTCCGGGCCCGAAAGATGGACCAGCGGCGGCTTGACCGGCCAGAGCGGCAGCCCAAAGCTTTCGGAGAGCACCAGCTTGATAAACGAGGCCGCCGGGGGGTAGCGCGAGGAGACCCCCCGCGCTTCGTTCAGCGCCGCCTGGGCGATGCGGTTCTGCTCTCCGTTCTGGTGCGCTTCCCAGACCGCCCGCAGTTCGGGGGATACCAGGTTGCCCAGTGCCGTGATGCATCCCTGCGCGCCGGCCTCCAGGGCCTGGGTGAAGAGCGAGTCGGTGCCGTTCAGGATCAGCAGATCGGTCCCGAAACGTTCCCCCAGCGCCTGGGCGAAGTCCAGTTCGACCGAGGAGTCTTTGATGCCCAGGGACCGGTCGGGATGGGCGTCTTGCAGTCGAGCCAGCAGGTCCAGGCTGAGCGGCACGCCGCTGACGTTAGGGAAGTGATAGGCCAGGAACACGTTGCCAGCCGGCACGGATTGCCGGAGGACGGCGTCAAACCAGCTAAACAACCCTTCGTCGGAGGCGTTGCGGTAGTAAAAGGGCGGCAGGGAGAGGGCGGCGTCGTAGCCGAGATCGTAGGCCAGCCGGGTCAGGGCGGCGGTCTCCTCGAGGGAAGGTGTGCCCACGCCGGCGATCAGCCGGAAATCGGGATGGGCCTGGCGTATGGCGGTGGCCTGTTCGAAAATAAGGCGGCGCTCTTCGAAAGAAAAGGATGGCCCTTCCCCGGTGGTGCCGAGCAGGAGCGCACCGTGGCAGCCGCGCTGCGCCAGGAAATCGAGCAGCAGGTGCAGGCCTTCTGGGTCGGGGGCGAAAGTGGAGTCCAGCGGAGTGACGGCTGCGGCGTAGACGCCGCCGAGAAAGTGCATCGGGTTTGCTCCTATTGCCCCGCCCACCACAAGGACAGGCCCAGGCCGCCCAGCACGGCCCACAGCCAGAGCCAGACCACCCGCACGCGCCGCGAATTGCCCGCTTCGCCGAGAGCGACCTCCGAAAGGCGCCCGCTCACTCTGGCGGAAGCGTTCAGAATGGCCGGCGCCCACAGGCTGCCGGACAGAAAATAGAACCAGCCGGCCACGATCCCCAAAGCGATGGTGTAGACCGGCATGAACACATAAGCCCCCAGGCGCGGGTATGCCGGAAAGCGGTACCCGGCCAGGACGATGGGCGCATGCCAGAAACCCCAGATCAGCCCGCCGAGGACCAGCCCCCAGGTCAGTGTGAAGCGGTCGACCAACTCCCCCTGCAGGGTGCCGCGCCAGCCAAACTCTTCGGCGAATGAGAAAATCAGGGTGAAGGCCACCCCCAGGCCGACCGTGCCGACCAGGTTGAGCCAGAATTTGAAGGGCGCCTGTTTCCCGCTCCCGAGCAGCATGCGCACCTGCTGGCTGACGTAGACCCAGCCGTCCCGAACGGCGTAGATATCGCCGTCGATGAAACCCAGGTTGAAGCGCAGGGCGGCGATGATCAACAGCAGTTCCATTCCGATGGGAAGCAGGAACGCGCCCAGGAGCAGCCAGGGTTCGCGTCCCGCGCTCAGGTTCAGGTCGAGGAATCCGCGACCGCTGAACGCTCGCATTCCGAATGCGACGATCCCCGGGACCCACATCAGCTGGCGCATGACGCGCTCCAGAGCGGCCTCTTTTTCTTCGGATGGGGTGCGCCGGGCGAGCAGGTACAATGGGATACTGATCAAAAAAGTCAGGGCGGTGAAGACCAGCCAGTCAGGGAGGTTCATCGGGGCAGTAGTGTAATCAGGATGAGGGAGTGTGTCAATTTGGGGAAAAAAGTACAAAGTACCACGTGCAAAGCCTGTCCCGAGTGGAGCAGCGCTTCATGTGGTGCAATCGAGGCAGACAAGGTGCGAGGTGAGAAGAGCAGAGCCGGTGCCAGCCAGCGTAGTCGAAAGGTGGCCGCCAAGCATACTAGAGCCGATTTAAGCGAACATCATTGCAGGATTGGCCACGTCTGGACCAGCACAAAGAAGGGAATGGTATAATTCCCGCCGCCCGATCGGGCGGGTAGCTCAGCTGGTCAGAGCGCTTCTCTTACAAAGAAGAGGTCATGGGTTCGAGTCCCTTCCCGCCCACAAAAAAGCCTTCGGACCCGAGGGCTTTTTCATTTCAACCTCCTACGGATGCCCACCGCTACCATGGTACAAGATACATGGCGCACGGGCGTTAAACTGTCGAATAGCGTTCCCTTGGGGTCGGTATCCTTG
>JBFKII010000397.1:0-3183 GCA_041632295.1 Anaerolineales bacterium
CGGCCTGGCCGTGGTCGTGGCGATCTTTGGCCAGGCTCCACCGGTCGACCTTTTCCGGATTTTTTGGCGGGAACTGCGGGTGATCGGGGTCCGTGTCTACGAAGCCGAGGACTTCGAGAAAGCGATCGAACTGGCCGCGGCAGGTTCGTTGCCGCTGAACAGGCTGATCACCAGCGTCCGTCCCCTGGATGGGCTGAAACAGGGCTTTGAGGACATGGAAAGCGGCGGCGATGTGATGAAAATCCTGCTGGAGGTGGATGGTGACCTTTACTGATCTCTTTTCGCTGGCGGGCAAGACGGCGCTCGTGACCGGCTGCAAGCGGGGCATCGGGCTGGCCATGGCGCAGGCCCTGGCCGAGGCCGGTGCGGACATCATCGGCGTGAGCGCCACCCTTGAGTCGGAAGGCAGCCGGGTTGAGGCGGCGGTCCGGGCTGCCGGGCGCCAGTTCCATCCCTACCGATGCGACTTTTCCGATCGCCAGGCGCTGTATGCCTTCATCGCCGAGGTCCAATCCCGATTTCCGGCCCTCGATATTCTGGTCAACAACGCCGGTACCATCCGGCGCGACCCCGCCGCGGTCCATCCGGACGCGGATTGGGATCGCGTCATCGAGGTCAACCAGAATGCCCAGTTCATCCTTACGCGGGAGATCGGGCGTGAGATGATCGCCCGCGGGCAGGGGAAGGTCATCTTCACCGCTTCCTTGCTTTCCTTCCAGGGCGGTATCACCGTCCCCGGGTATGCCGCCGCAAAGCATGCCATCGCCGGACTCACAAAGGCGCTGGCCAACGAATGGGCCTCGAAAGGCGTGCAGGTCAACGCCATCGCGCCGGGGTATATCGCCACCGACCTGACCGCCGCGCTGCAGGACGATCCCGGACGCAACCGGGCTATCCTGGAGCGCATCCCGGCCGGCCGCTGGGGCGCTCCGGACGATCTCAAAGGTGCGGTCGTTTTCCTGGCCGCCCCCGCGTCGGATTATGTTTCGGGCCAGGTCCTGGCCGTGGACGGGGGCTGGATGGGGCGCTGATTGGGACTTACGCGTTCGCTGGCAGATGGGCGGATAAGAAGCGAAAAAATTTTCTGAGCCAAAAACTTTGATAAGACCGCTGCAACGTGCCGGGGCGGGGGGAATTGCAGCGGATGGATGCCCCCGGATCGGTAGTTGCGCGTACAATGTGGGTATTCACAATGGCGGAGGCGCGATGAAAACCAATGACCACGCACCATTCGGAACCTATCTGCCGGCGGCGGAGCGGTACAGCAGCATGCAGTACCGCCGCTGCGGGCGCAGCGGGGTGAGGCTGCCGGCCCTATCGATCGGCCTGTGGCACAACTTCGGGCAGTACGACAGCCTGGGCCGCGCCCGGGAGATCGTGCGGGAAGCCTTCGATCTCGGGATCACCCATTTCGACCTGGCCAACAACTACGGCCCGCCCTACGGTTCTGCGGAAGAGACCTTCGGCCGCCTGATGGACCTGGACTTCCGCCCTTTTCGGGACGAGCTTTTCATTTCTTCAAAAGCCGGGTTCGATATGTGGCCGGGGCCCTACGGCGTGGGCGGCTCGCGGAAGTACCTGGTTGCCAGCCTGGACCAGTCCCTCAAGCGCATGAAGCTCGACTATGTCGACCTGTTTTACCATCACGTCCCCGACCCCGAAACGCCCATCGAAGAAACGATCGGCGCCCTGGACGCCATCGTCCGACAGGGCAAGGCGCTGTACGTGGGGATCTCGAATTATGACGCCGCCCAGACCGCGACTGCCCTGGAAATGTTCCGGGAGCTCGGCACGCCCTGCCTGATCCACCAGGCCAGCTATTCGATGTTCGACCGCTGGGTGGAGGGCGGCCTGCTCGATCTGGTGGGGGACCGGGGGATCGGGCTGATCGCTTTCTCCCCGCTGGCGCAGGGCCTGCTGACCAACCGCTACCTGGACGGCATCCCGGCGGATTCGCGCGCTGCAGATGCACGCTCGTACCTGGAAGAGGCGCGCGTCCCGGAGGCGCTGCCCAAAATTCGCCGGCTGGCGGCGATCGCCAAGGCTCGCGGCCAGTCCCTGGCCCAGATGGCCCTCGCCTGGCTGTTGCGCGATGTGCGCATCACTTCCGTGCTGGTAGGCGCCAGCTCACCTGAACAGCTGCGGGAAAATGTCGGGGCGTTGCAAAACCTGGACTTTAGCCCGGACGAGCAGGACCAGATTCAAGCGATCCTCTGAGTGCAGCGGGCGCGTAAGAAACTGCAATTTCTGAAGCACAACCGGAAAAGGAGTAAAGCAATGGACAAAGTTCGATGGGGCATACTCAGCACCGCGCGGATCGGCACAGAAAAGGTGATCCCCGCCATGCAGCAGGGGGAGTTCACAGAAGTCACCGCCATTTCTTCCCGCAATCTGGATAGCGCCCAGGCCGCCGCGGCGCAACTCGGAATTCCCAAGTCCTACCAGTCCTACGATGCGCTTCTGGCCGACCCAGATGTTGATGCGATCTACAACCCGCTGCCCAACCCTTTCCATGTGCCCTGGTCCATCAAGGCGCTGGAAGCGGGGAAGCATGTGCTGTGCGAGAAACCGATCAGCATGGACGTCGCCGAGGGGGAGCATCTGCTTGCGGAGTCGATGAAGTACCCGCATCTCAAAATCATGGAGGCCTTCATGTACCGCCACCACCCGCAGTGGCAGCGGGCCAGGCAGATCGTGGTTGAGGGCGGGGTTGGTGAGCTGCGCACGATCCAGTCCTTTTTCTCGTACTTCAACGACGACCCGGCCAACATCCGCAACATCCCGGCCATGGGAGGCGGCGGACTGATGGACATCGGCTGCTACAACATCTCCCTCTCCAGGTTTCTCTTCAATTCCGAACCGGTTCGGGTTCAGGGGCATATTGAGCTGGATCCCCAGTTCGGCGTCGACCGCATCGCCAGCGGGATCCTGGAGTTTGCCAACGGGACCTCGACTTTCACCTGCGCGACACAGCTGGCGCCGTACCAGCGGGTGCATATTTTCGGCACGCAGGGCCGGGTGGAGATCGAGATCCCCTTCAACGCCCCGCCGGACCGGCCGTGCCGGATCTGGCACCAGCGCGGCAGTGAAGTCGAAGAAATCACATTCGAAATCTGCGACCAGTACACCATCCAGGGCGACCTGTTCTCCCGGGCGGTGCTGGACGATACCCCGGTCCCCACC
>JBFKII010000398.1:0-3156 GCA_041632295.1 Anaerolineales bacterium
ATGGAAGCGGATCCACCTCGGTATAAAGCAGCTTTTTTTCAATCGCGCCGCCCTGGCTCCAGCAGCTCTCAACAGTGGGCGTGGGGGTCAGGCTGGGAGTTGGCGATGGGCTTGGGGAAGGCGTGACGGTTGGGGTCCGGGTGGCAGTCGGGACCACCTTTGTGGGGGCGATTTCCGTGCGACCCGGCAGCGGAGTGAACGTGGGAAAGACGGTTGCGGCCGCATTTGCGGCAGGGCCTGCCGGTGGAGCGCAAGCAGGTGCTGCCAGGGACAGAGCGATCAGCAGGAGCGCCTTTTTTATCTGAAACGACGCTTCCACTCTTCTTTCAACTGCAGTTGGCGAGGGCTCTCACCCGGTTCCAGGGCCAGAAACTCCTTCAGGAGGCGAGAGAACTTGGAGGGCTCCTCGATCATCGGGAAATGTCCGGCACCTTCAAACAGGACGAGATGGGCGTTTTCCTTTAACCTGGCCAGCGTTTCGATATCGGGGGGTACAACGGCCTTGTCCATCTCTCCATGTACGATGAGCAGGGGAATATCCAGATTGAGGACCAGGTCCTCCGGGTCGCTCTCGTTCATCATCTTGAAGGTGGCCCGGATCGCCTCCTGGTCGGCTTTTTCGGCCTCCTGCTGGATCGGTTCGGCGCCCGGGATGCCGTTGAGCATCCAGCTGCGCAACTCAGGGACCGCCTGGGATTCGACCCGGGTGTCGATCATGCCTGAGCCCAAAGGATACCCGACGATCATCATGCGGTCGACCAGCTCCGGATAACTCCTGGCATAGCGAAGCGCAACCAGCGCGCCGAAGTCGTGGCCAACCAGTGCGATCTTACCGATTCCCATTTCAAACAAAAAGTGGTTGAGCAAGCCGACCTGTTCAGGGATGGAATAATTGGCCGTCGCTTTGGCGCTGTCCCCAAACCCCCACATGTCCAGTGCGTAGGCACGGTATGCCGAGGAGGCATCCTGCATGCAGGGAATCCAATAACGCCAGGACCCCAGCCACCCGTGTAAAAATATGATCGGTTTCCCCCTGCCGATCGCCTCGTAATGGACGATTTCGTTGTTGACGATCAGGGCGCTCATGCTTGTTCCGGTTGTGCGGCCATTTGCTCAGCCGCGCAGCGTTTCCTTAGCCGCGCAGCTTGCAGCCCTGGTGACCAGGGCGGGCAATTGGGTGACCGGCCCTCAGGAGTATTTCTCCAGGATGCGCGTGATCTGGGCGGTCAACTGATCAGGAGCGAAAGGTTTCAGGATATATTCGACCGCGCCGGCTTCTAATCCGGTGCGCACTTCAGATTCCTGGCCTTTGGCCGAGAGAAAAACCACCGGGATGTGCTGGAGGTTTTCTTCCTGCTTGATGATTTCGCAGGCCTGGTAACCGGTCATGCGAGGCATGCGCACATCCAGCAGGATCAGGTCAGGCACATCACGCCGCGCGGCTTCCACGGCCTCCTCTCCGTTGGCCGTGGCCACAACCTCGTGCCCGGCGAAGCGCAGGGTGAAGGTGATCAGGTCTCGAATATCGCGTTCATCTTCTGCAATTAATATTTTTCCCATGAGTTATACGTGATGCTCCTCTTCAAAAATTGGAAGAGTGAATGAGAATGTCGTTCCCTCTCCCGGTATGCCGCGGCTGTTCAGCCAGATCTTCCCGCCGTGCAGCTCGACAAAGTAGCGGACGATCGATAAGCCCAGACCTGTGCCGGCTGTGGTGGAAACCAGCGGTGCATCGCCGCGGTAAAAGCGTTCAAAAATCCGTTCCTGGTCCTCCGGGGAGACGCCCACCCCGGTGTCTTGGATGTCCACCTGGACGAAATCGCCCGTGGTTTTGAAATTGATAACGATCTGGCCATCATCCGGCGTGTAGTGATATGCGTTGCTGACCAGGTTATCGAGAATCTGGCGCAGCCGATCGGGGTCCGCAAACACCAGCGGGGGACTGGCTTTGCCGTTTACCTGGATGTCGATATTTTTTTCCTGCTCGCGAGCACGCAGCAAGTAATCGGTTGTCACCTCGCCGGCGACACCCGCGACGTCCACAGCCTGCGGGGTGAGCGAGATCTTGCCGGCCTCGATGCGGGTAACTTCCAGGAGGTCGTTGACCAGGATGTTGAGCCGTTCGGTATTCCCCTGCACAATCTGCAAAAATTCCGCCTGCTGGGGGCTGAGGGTGCCGGCCGCGCCCATCAAAAGGATATCGACATACCCTTTGATCGATGTCAACGGGGTGCGCAATTCGTGGCTGACCGTGGCTACAAATTCCGATTTCATCCGATCGACCTCGATCAGATGGGTGATATCCCGGAAAATGGAGACGGTACCGAGGAATTCGTGCACCGAGCTTACGGGAGCGAGGTTGACCGCCACGACCCGAGAATCATCCAGCTCGATTTCCTCCGAGAAAGTTTCCCCGGCCTCGAAGGACCCCGGATCTCGAGACCAGCGTTTGATGGTTTCCATGTATTCGAGGCCGGCCTGGCCGAAAAAGCCGGAGAAATTTTCCAGCGGCTGGCCGACAACTTTCCGCTGATCCAGTTCCAGAATGCGTTCTGCAGAGGCGTTGAAAACCGAAATCTCGCCGCGTGCATCCGTGACCAGCACCCCGTCTGCGACGGCCTCAAGAATGGCGAGCAGCCGGCTGGCTTCAATCTGCTGGGTGCGCAGCATACCACCCAGCCGTTCCGCCTGGTCGCGGATCAGATGATACAGTTGCGAATTGTTTACGGCCACAGCGATTTGTTTCGCAGCTGCCTGGATCATGTCCAGATGGTGGTCGGTGAAACGGTCTTTTTCCCGGTGGTATAGGAGCAGCGCTCCAAGGGCCTCAGGTCCCAGCATTAAAGGGGCGGCAAGCGTGGAGCATATCGCAGACCGATCATCCAGATTCCAGCGCAGGTCGTCCCCCAGGTCGGGGATCACGGCTGCTTGCCGCTGCCGGATAACCCAGCCTGCCAGCATCAAGTTCAGATTGGCGAGGGTTTCGCCCTCAGACGCCATGGCTACCGCATCGAAGCCCAGCCCGGCGCGCTGGAGTAGTTCCCCGTCCGCGGGATTGGCCAGAATGATGGTGCTGTGCTCTGCCCCGGTGATTCGGTTGATCAGCGAAAGCGTCCTGTTCAGGACGATATCCATATCCAGGCTGGCTGACAATTC
>JBFKII010000399.1:0-3140 GCA_041632295.1 Anaerolineales bacterium
ACAGCTGGGGCTCATTTCGCAGATACCAGATCGTCAAACCGCCTTTTTTGTTCCCGATGACCCGTAGGGTCTGGCACCGGCCCTGCCACGGGCCCGGAACGGCATAATCATAGCCTGACTGTACGTCCCGTCTCCCTGCTATGGATGCCCGCCTGACGTTCCAAAGTAACAGCGCCCAAAGCTGCCAGGTGGGGAACCGCGCCTTGACCAGCTCGACCTGATTCAGTTAATGAGCGATCACGGCATCCGGGTGTGCCTCAATCAGGGCCCCTACCAGGCTGTGCCCGTTGCGCGGATGCCCAACGAACAGGCAAAGTGTTTCAAAGCGGGAGAATCCGCCCGGTTGCGCAAAGACAGGGCAGCAGCCTGCATCCTCAAACCAAAAAGCTCAAGTCTGCTTCACATGAAAATAATTATGGCATATTATCGGGCGGGCAGGACCATCCACAACGCAGGTAGATTGGTAGAATTCACCTGCCATGCTCGCCGCCCACCTCGACAACGTCACGGTCACCTATGTCCACGACCCGATCTTCAAAGATCTTTCCTGGGAGATCCATGAAGACCGCGTGGTCGGCCTGGTGGGCCCCAACGGCTGCGGAAAGAGCACCCTGCTCAGGCTGATCGCCGGCGAACTGGAGAGCGAATCGGGATTTCTGAACCGCGCCAGTGGGCTGACCACCGGACTGCTGCATCAGGAGCCCCGGCTGCACCCAGGCAGCACGGTCTGGCAGGAAGCGCTGGCCGCCTCCAGCGCGCTGGCCGATGTTGAAAAAGGCCTGAAACAGGTGGAGTTGCGCCTGGCACGGCCCGAGGTGTACAGCGACGCAGACCGGCTGGCGCGCGCGCTGGCGGAGCAGGAGAGTCTGCTCGAAAAATTCGTGCAGCTGGGCGGACCGGGCTACGAGGGTCACGTCCGCAACATCCTCTTCAGCCTGGGTTTCAAGGAAGGAGACCTCCAGCTGCCGGTGGAGGCGCTCAGCGGCGGCCAGAAAAAACTGGCCGGGCTGGCCCGCCTGCTGATCCGCCAGCCGGACCTGCTGCTGCTGGACGAGCCCGACAACCATCTCGACCTGGAGGGCAAGTCGTTCCTCGAAAGATTCATCCGCAGCTACAAGGGCGCCGTAATCATCGTCTCCCACGACCGCTACCTGCTCGATCTGGTGGTGGACGAGATCGCAGAGCTGGAAGACGGTCGGCTGACGCGCTATCCAGGTAATTACTCGGAATACGCCTTTGAAAAGCAAGCCGCGCTGCAGCGCCAGCAGCAGCTGTACCAGGCGCAACAAAAAGAGATCACCCGCCTCGAACAGTCCGCCCGGCGCCTGATGATGTGGGGCCAGGTATACGAAAACGAGAAATTCTCCCAGCGCGGCAAGAGCATGCTCAAGCGCATTGAAAAAATCGAGCGCATCGAGCGGCCCGTCCTGGAGCGCAAGCGCATGGGGCTTTCTCTCGAAGGCTGGCGCGGCAGCGACAAAGTGCTGGAGATCACTGGCCTGCACAAGTCCTTTCCGCCCCCGGATGAAGACCCGGATGCCGGCGAAAACACCCTCCTGGCCGGGGTCGACATGCTCATCCGCCGCGGGGAGCGCACCGGCCTGGTGGGCCCCAATGGCTCGGGCAAGTCCGTCTTGCTGCGCCTGGTCCTGGGAGAGCTGGCCCCCGACAGTGGGGAGATCTACATCGGGCCCAGTGTGGTCACCGGCTATTACGCCCAACAGCACGAAACCCTGGACCCCGAACGCAGCCTGATCGACACCGTTGCCTACGCGGCTGAATGGCCCGAGAGCCGGGCGGTGGCTTTCCTGGGGCGTTTCCTGTTCGGATATGAACAGGCCCGCGGGCCCATCAAAAACCTCTCCGGCGGCGAACGCAGCCGGCTGCAGATGGCCCTGCTGATGCTCTCCGGAGCAAATTTCCTGCTGCTCGACGAGCCGACCAACAATTTCGATATCCCCTCGGCCGAGGTCCTCGAAGCGGCGCTGGAGGATTTCGAAGGGACGGTGCTGGCCATCTCCCATGACCGCTACTTCCTGGACCGGGTCGCCGACCGCATTCTGGAATTGAAAGACGGCCGGATCGTCTCCCATATCGGCAATTACAGCGACTACGAGGCCGCCAGGATGGCCAGTCCCGGCAGCGCGACAGAGGGCGGCTGACCGATGCCGGAAGATAAATTCGCCAACCTGCAGCGGCCGCGCCATCCCATGCCGGAAAACGTGCGCCTGGCTCTGGAAAATGCCGGACTCATAGAAGCCTACCGCGCCAGGCCCGCATACCAGCAAAACGATTACCTGGGCTGGATCGGGCGCGCCAGGCGGCCCGACACCCGGCAGAAGCGCCTGGATCAAATGCTGGATGAACTGCGGCGCGGGGACGTCTACATGAAGATGGCCTGGCGCCCGAGAGGAAAACGCTGATGTTCCACCTCGCACAGCTCAACATCGCAAAGCCTAAATTTCCGCTCGACGACCCGCGCATCCTGGAGTTCGTGGACAACCTCAACCGCATCAACGAACTGGGAAAGGCGTCCCCGGGATTCGTCTGGATCCTGGAGGACGATTCCGGCAATGCCACCGCCATCCACGCCTTTGAGGACCCCGCCATCCTGATCAACCTGACCGTGTGGGAGTCGCTCGAATCGCTCAAGGCTTTCACCTACAATAGCGAGCATGTCCGCTATCTGCGCCGGCGGCACGAATGGTTCGAACGCCTGGCACCCTACCTGGCGCTCTGGTGGGTGCCGGCCGGGCACATCCCCACCATCACCGAAGCGAGAGACCGCATGGCATACCTGGAAGCTCACGGGGATACCCCGTTCGCTTTTACGTTTCGCCGCGTGTTCAAACCCCATCCGCCCACCGGAGAAGCCTGATCGAACGCTGCGAGTCTCCTGCCTTTCCGCAGCCGGCTTGCGCTCCAAAACAGGGAGATCGCATCCGTCTAAATACCATAGGGCTGGAAATCCTTCCAACCTTTGAGGAAATGCCCTAAAGGTTTACTTTCGGGCCTCTGGGCTAAGAGGTTTTTACATGGCTGGTCCAGCTTATGCCTCCGAAACAGTTTTCCAACGTATCATTAATGCCGGGAGGGGCTGAAAGGAGGAATGATGGCCGCAAAAAACATCTCCTACACCC
>JBFKII010000400.1:0-3139 GCA_041632295.1 Anaerolineales bacterium
GACCGCTTTGGGGGCGGTTTCGCCGGCGCCCCACGGCATTTTGCTTTCGATGTCGGGGACACGCTGGCCGTGGACGATGCAGTCCGGGTGTTCTCCGATGGCCTGGCCGCAGGCCGCCTGGAGGCTCGCACGATATACGAGCGGCTGGCGTCACAGGGCCGTACCAGCCTGGTAGCCGGAAACATGTACGCCCGCGGCGCCACCCGCTGGATCCGGCCCTCACTGAGTCATCTGGCCCGCTTCACAAAGGGGGGGAACCTTTTCGGGCTGGACTCGCGCAGCTACGACCAGCACGTCCTGGACACGCTGCTGGACGACCTGGCCGAGAACGGCCTGCCCGATCTGACCACGATGTATTTCATGGGCTTGGACCACGACTCCCATCTCTATGGCCCCGGCAAAGGCCAGCTGCCGTACCTGGTCGAGCACGTCGACCCGATGGTCGGCCAGTTGTGGCAGGCGGTCCGGGAGCAGGCGGGAGGCAGCCTGCCGCTGGTGGCGGTGTTTTCGGACCACGGGCAAATTGAAGTGATCCCGGACGACCGCCATTCCCTGCGAATTGGGTTCCCCTTCGATAAAGAGATGGGGCACCTGTTCAGCGCGCTCGGCCTGGATGTGCACGATTTTCCCGGCGAGGACCCAAATTGTGATGCCGTCATGGCCCTGAACGGGGGCCTGGCATCCGTGTATCTTCAGAAACGAGATGGGAGTTGGCAGGACCCTCCGATATTTGAACGAGACGTGGTTCCGGTTGGACGCGCCTTTTGGGAGGCACACGCCAAAGGCCGCTACGCTGCTGAGCTTGAGGGGGCGCTATCCGGGGTCCTGCTGCGAAATGTTGAAGTGGAAGGATGGCAGGCGCCTTATACGGCCCTGACCGCGGACGGGGACATCCAGCCACTTAAAGTATGGTTTGCTTCGCAGCCTGGTGAGGAATATCTGGATCCGGTCAACCGGCTCAACCACTGTGCCGGGCGCTATGCTGGAGACCTGCTATTAGTCAGCAATTATGCCGACGGCTTTTACTTCGGAGGAGAGATTCGGGGCGTCCACGGCGGCCTGCATCCGGCAGATTCCCATGCGACCCTGGCATTTGGCTGGCCGGAAGCCTCCTCCGCTGCCTGGGAACCGTTGAAAAGCGCCGTTGAAAAAGCCGTTTACGCCCGCTGCCGGGTGGAAAATAACCGTATGGCCCATACAACCGACATGATCACCGGATTAAACGCATTGATTGTGCCGTAGCCGGCAAGACGAAAGAGAAATTTCGTTCTAAGTTGGATTGGACAATTGTCCCAAAATTTGGTATCCTTGTAGTACCTTTCCGAATAAGACTACATCGGGCGTGGCAAATTCGGTAAAGGCAAGAGCGTCGCTGTAAAGCGACGCTCTTTTTTCGGCTTCCGGCAGCGGCGTGAATCTTTATACCTGGCCGTCGGTAGGGGCGTTTTTGACCTCGAAATTCAAGAAATTGGACAACCCAGTGTAGGTGTAGGGCTTCAAGGCCACATCCCGGACCCCCATGTGGGCATATTTGGCCGCCCGGTCGGTGGAAAGCCAGGCGGTAACGACAACCGCTTTGTTTTCGATGCCAGCCGCTTTCAGGTCGGCAAGCACCTGCTCGACTGTCATCGTGGTCAGGGCCTCATCCACCAGGATCAGGTCAGCTGCGGCAGCTCCCGCCGGGTTGCCCTGGACGATCACGTCTTTGCCGGCCAGCTGAAGCACGTTGGCCGCAAAATTTGCCCAGTCATCCCCTTCTTCGTCCACGAAAAAGATGTGATCGGGTGCATGGCTCAGGTCGACCGCTTCGTCGTCCGGGGCCGCAGGCAGCACCAGGGTAAACACAGCCCCTTTGCCCTCCTCAGAATCGACCGTGATTCGGCCGTCCATGCGGCTGAGAATCGCCAGCACCGCCGTCAGGCCGATCCCGGTGTGCTGGGGGCCTTTGGTGGTGAAAAAACCGGTCCACATCTTCTCACGCACTTCCGGAGAGATGCCCGGACCGTCATCTGCGATCGCGATGGCAACGTGCTGGCCGTCTATCGTTTGGGTGACGTTGGCTGAGATATGTTCCGCCCCCGCCTCCCGGGCATTTTTCAACAGGTAACTCAGCGCACGGGCCAGCTGGCTGGAATCGCTCAGCGCAAAAGGTGTGCTGGGGGCCGATTCGATGCTGATCATCTCCGCCGGGATTCCGCTGTGAAATGCCGCCGCCTGGACCACGTCCGGGACCAGGATTGGGCGCAGGGAATGCTCGATTGCCGGCCCAACCAGGGTTTCCTTGACATCATTGATTTTCCTTGCGTTCTCGGCGATCAGATCGATGTCCTCCTGCAGGGACTTGCTTTCCAGGTCCCCCTCTTCCGCCTCCGCTTTAAGACGGGCGGCGGTGCTGCTGATCGGCATGGTTTTGTTTCCCATCCAGTGGATGGCTTGAAGGGTTGCATTGGCCAGTGTTTCATAAGTTCGGGCTCTCAGCAGCGCGGTATGCGTTCTTTTCAGCTCGGCCAGCGAAAAGGCATTGAAGATGGCGATCGCCAGCTGGTCGGCCATGCTTTGCAGCGATAGGATGTCCTCCTGTGAAAACGCGGCTTCCTCCGTGCTCTGGACCGTCAGCGCACCGAGAACACCGTCTCCGACCACGAGCGGCAGCGCCATTTCGGAGCGGGTTTCCGGCAGGTGGGGGTTGCGGAAATGCACAGCTTCCTCCCCGACATCCAGGGCAATGCGCGCCTTTCGCTCCGCAATGGCCATCCCGATCATAGACTCTCCGCCCACTTCCAACCGGTGGCTTTCCCCCACCTGTGCGGCACCGGCATCACCGTAGCCAGCTTCCAGACGGGCCCACTCTCCGGATTCATCCACCAGGAAGATCCCGGCATAGTCAAAGCCGTATTCGGTGCAGATGATATCGACAGCCTTCTGCAGAAGAACGGGCAGGTCCATCATGGTCGTGATATGGGCCGCCACCTTGGCGCCGGCCTGAAGCAGAGCGGCTTTCCTTTCTGCGGAGGCTTCCTTGTAATCGGTCATGACAACTCCTTATCATTTTCGTTCCGGGATTCCAGCACCTGTCGCAGGAATTCCGGTAACCCCTGTTCCCGGCCCTTGACCCAGTAGCCCACGGCACCTTTCTGGA
>JBFKII010000401.1:0-3128 GCA_041632295.1 Anaerolineales bacterium
AGAACAGCAAAACCACTGCCGCCAACAAATAAAATTTCATCTGCCTTTTCATTTGATGTCTCCTTATTTCAGGAATCGTTATTCCTCATTTCCCGGAACCGTAAATCTTAATAGACCCCTCCTTTTCCTGAGGGAACGGGTGCGGTTCCCGCGGATTTGCATCTCAGGATGCTGGAGCAATTCATGTCGAGCCAATTAGAGGCATTTTCCAGCTAAAATTTGTGTCGATTCTGACTTCTAAATTGATATTGTTGGGCAGATTGAGAAGGCTGAATTGTCTGAAAATTGTCGCAGGCACCATTCGCAGAGTTGGAATAGGTAGAAGAGGAAATCTATTGGCGAACGGTGTGCTCCATTTGATTGTATAGTGAAGCTTTAAAAATTCAATAGCTGGGTTCTCCTAACCTGTAAGGCACGATGACCGGCTCCAGTCGCTGCGGGTAGCCTTCGGCCTGAAACCCCAGGATGATGCCAGAAATAAGGGGGACGGAAAAAGGCCAGGGGTCGACGGCTACCTTGCCTTGCGGCTGGATCCGGTAGTTGATTTCGATCATTCCCGATCCCTGGCTGTCCACCTTCACTGCTCCTTCGAAGTGGGCTTCGAATGCAAAATGGAAGGCCACGTTGTCACAGAAATGGGTGATCGAATCGGCCCGTTCGAAATCCGCAAGTTTCTGCCCGGTTTTGGGCAGGCGGGCGGCCACGTAGTCGTCTATTTCCGCCATCATCGCTCGCCGGGGCGGGGAGGGATCGTAAGACAGCAGGCGGCGCAGGTGCAGCTTGGCGACCAGATCGGCCGTCGCGTCGTGCAAACGGAGATCCAGGCCGAGCCGGGCCATGGCCAGCCAGTCCGCTTCGGCGGCCTCCAGGATGGGCAGCGTATCGCCAAAGCCGTAATGCCAGTCGTGCAATGCGACCCCGCTTACGAATGAATCGAATTCCAGATTCGGCCGACCAAAGCGGTTATTGCCCCAATGCCGGGCAAGCTCGCCGGCCATCCGGCCGTGTTCGTACTGCGGGATCACGATCGGCCGTAGTTTGGAATTGAACATAATGTGTTTTTTCCTTTTGTTTTCACCAAATGTGGCCGTCCGTGAATTGCCGCCGGACCTCTACGGTGGCCATCACAATGATTCCGGGCGGCCTGCTCCCTATAGGAACCATACCTTAAATTGAAGGCAGGTGCCAGTCTCGATGCACAGGATGGTTTATCCAGGCGAGTCCCTCCTGTCCGGCGGGCTCCGGTCCAGCAACATCAGCGGCCGGACCTTGAAACCTGCCAGGGAAATCGCCACCCCCACCACACCGAAAAGGACGAACATCACGGCCATCCCCGCCCCCGGCCCGTTCCCGAACAGGCCGCCCAGTGGCCCGGCCAGTAGCCCGCCGGGCCGCAGAGCCGGCTCAAAGACCCGGTCCGCCAGGGGGCCGGCCAGCAGGGCTCCGATCAGCACGGGCAGATCGACCAGGATGTCCCGGGCGGCGAAGACGCGCCCCTGCAGGTCGGGCGGGATGATGGCCTGCCAAAGGCCGTAGAAGGCGCTGACCAGCACCGGCGTCAGCGTGGCCCCCAGGAAAGCCGCCCCGCTCCAGCCCAGGACCCCACGGTTGAGGCCGAAAATGATGTTGTTGACCAGGAAGCCCCCGGCCAGGGAGAGCAGGATGGCGCGCACCCTGCGCTTCGGACCGCCCCACAGGCTGGCCAGCGCACCGCCCGCCAGCGCCCCGGCCGCCGCCGCCCCCTGCACGGTGCCCAGCACCAGCTCGTCCCCGCGTGTGCGCGCCAGGACCATGGCCGAAAGAATGGCGTACTCGGTGAAAGCGGCGAAAAAATTGGTGACCGTCAGCGTGGCCTGCAGGCCGACCAGTTCCGGCCGGCGCCGGATGTAGCCGAAGCCGTAAAACATCTGGGCGAGCGTGAAACCGGGAGGCGCCTCAGTTTGTTCAGGGCGCGGGACAGAGACGGTGGCCAGCAGCAGGCTGGCGACGGTGAAGGTGGCCACGTCGATCAGGATGATACCGCCGATGCCGATCAGGCCGATCAGAACCCCCGCAAACGGAGGGGCAGCCACGTTGGCCAGGGAGTACGAAAAAGAACGCATCCCGGCCGCCCGGCCATAGTCCTCCTCCGGCAGCAGTGTGGCGGCAGCCGTCACGTAAGCCGGCAGGTGGAATGCCTCCAGCCCGCCGACGATGAAGGTGGTGATGTACAGGTGCCAGACTTGCAGGCTTCCTCCGGCGAACAGCAGGTAAATGGCAAGGGAGACCAGCCCGGCGCCCAGGTCGGTGACGAACATGACCCGTTTGCGGTCGAAGCGGTCGACCACCACGCCGGCAACCGGGGTCAGCAGCAGGTAGGTGACGAACCCCGCCGCGACGATATACGCCAGCGGCGCGGCTCGGCCGACCTGGTCCCAGGCCCAGATCGTCATGGCGAAGGTCGTCATTGACGTTCCCAGGACGGAAGCCGTCTGGCCGAGCCAGATTACCAGGTAGCCGCGAAAGCCTTTTGGTTTCATTGGGGTCCTGATTTTGAGAGCGGCAACGCAAGGTGCCCTCCCTTATGGAGGGTCAGGCAGCCGATCGCCTTGAATTGTAGGCCGGAATTTCGCCTTGTGGCGCCGCCTGGAATCCAAGGCGTTCTCAAAGTCCGTTGACAAAAGAGCCTATCGCTGGTTTCGTAGGCCGCGAAGCGGCCGTATCGAAACCGAGAAAGGTGGAAAACTGGGTTTCGACAGGCCCTTCGACAGGCTCAGGGCAGGCTCAGGGCAGGCTCAACCAGCGTTTTCCACCAGGTTTCGCGACTTTGAGAAAGCCATGGCCTGGAATCCACGCGGCCTTTCAGAAAACAGCCACGTCAGTATAATTGCCCATCTGAATTTTCTTTCAGCCGGAACGGCCTTTCGTCCGCGCTGCCGCCGGAGCCACCGGACCCCAAGGAGCTTTGCATGCCCGACATTTCCGCCATCCTATCCGAAATGACCCTGGAAGAAAAGGCCGCCCTGTGCACCGGGGCCAGCGCCTGGACAACAACCCCGATGGAAAGGCTCGAGGTGCCGGAAATGCTGGTTTCAGACGGTCCTCACGGCCTGCGCAGGATCCTGGACGTGCAGTCGTTGGGGGCCAAA
>JBFKII010000402.1:0-3125 GCA_041632295.1 Anaerolineales bacterium
CGACGCCGCCCAGGCCAGCGAGCCGCGTACGTCCTGGCTGGCCATGCGCCGGTCGAAAGAGAGCGAGGCATTGAGCGCAAAGGCAGCTTCGTCCGCTGCACCGCTGAAACGGCCGCTCCATAATGGTGCGGAGGAACCTGGTCCTTTTACTTTGTTTCCTTCCATGTTAAATATCTATCCTTCTTTTTTTCCTATTTGCTCTATCTTTTCAATATTAAGTACCAGGTTCCTGACAATAATTTAATCTCCGTCCTGGTGCCAAGTTTTCTGCCAGCTATTCAATATTGAAAGAACCGAACAGCAATCTGGTCCTTAATTTTTTTGATTGGTCAACTTGGCCAGTGCCAGAGTTGAGTTTTCTCTGGTTCTGGTTTGAAAAAAGGACCAGGTTCCTGATCAATCTCTTTTAAACCTTCCATAATCCGGCTTCGGCATATCGATCCCCGAGATCGGCAGCCCCACCAGCGCGCTGACTTTCAGCGGCAGACCGTACAGGTGGATGAAGCCCTCGGCGTCCGACTGGTCGTAGACGTCGTCCTGGCCGAAGGTTGCGAACTCCTCGCGGTACAGGCTGAAAGGGCTCTTCCGCCCGGCCGGGATGACGTTGCCTTTGTACAGCTTCAGCCGCACCAGCCCGGTCACCGGCCCCTGGGTGACGTCGACAAAGGCGTCGATCGCCTCTCGCAGCGGTGTGTACCACTGGCCGTTGTAGACCAGCTCGGCGTAGCGCAGCGCCACCTGATCCTTATAGTGCAGCGTATCCCGATCCAGGCAGATCGATTCAAGCTGCTGGTGGGCGAAGTGCAGGATCGTCCCCCCGGGGGTCTCGTACACGCCGTGTGACTTCATCCCAACCAGGCGGTTTTCGACAATGTCCGCCCGCCCGACTCCGTTGCGGCCGCCGATCTCGTTCAGGCGGGCGATCAGGGAGGCCGGCGAAAGCTGCTCCCCATTAACGGCAATGGGAACGCCCGTTTCAAATTCGATCTCGACGTACTCCGGCTCGTCTGGGGCGTTTTCCGGCGATACACTGCGCTGAAACATACGCTCCTGCGGCTCGAGCCATGGGTCCTCCAGCTCGCCGCCCTCATGCGAGATATGCCACAGGTTGGCGTCCCGGCTGTAGATTGAGGTCAGGGTGTTGGGCACAGGCACATTGTGCACCTCGGCGTAGGCCAGGGCGTCCTCCCGCGAGCGAATGTTCCATTCGCGCCAGGGGGCGATCACCTTCAGGCGCGGGTCCAGGGCGGCGAAGGTCAGTTCGAAGCGCACCTGGTCGTTGCCCTTGCCGGTGCATCCGTGCGCCAGGGCGTCGGCACCTTCCGCCTGGGCGATGCGCACCATCTCTTTGGCGATCAGCGGCCGGGCGACCGAGGTGCCCAGCAGGTAATGCCGCTCGTAAACCGCACCGGCTCGCAGCATGCGGAACAGGTGGTCTTCAGCCAGCTCCTCGCGCAGGTCGCGCACGATCAGCTTGCTGGCGCCGCTGGCCAGCGCCTTCGCCTCCAACCCCTCCAATTCCTCTCCCTGGCCCAGGTCGGCGGTGAAGCAGATCACCTCGCAGCCGTAGTTCTCTTTGAGCCAGGGCACGATCACCGACGTGTCCAGCCCGCCCGAATAGGCCAGCACAACTTTGTTGATTTCGCTCATGTTTGCTCCTTTTTCCGCCTTTGTTCGGCTCGGCCGGGTGGACAAAAAAACGCCCGCCCGGCACAGACCGGAGGGCGTTGTTTCGTTCGGCTTCTACTTTTATACGCTGGATCAAAAGCGCCGCAGGTCTACGCCCGCCGGCCGCGCAGAGACGGCCGGTTGTTGCCGGCGCGGCTACGGGCGCGGAAGGTGCGGGCGGTGAGGACCATTGCGCCGCAGTGTACCACAAATTAATTGGTTTTATTATGCATTACTTTTTTTCGCATTACGTTTTCCCCTGTAACCTTTTCCATGCTTTGTCTGTCTATGTTACAGTGCACGCCATGAAGAAGCCGTCTCAGCAAAGCGGAGCGGGCACGATCGGGGAGCTTTTCGACCGGCATGCCGGGGCCGTTTATGGCTACCTGCTGCGCCTTTCGGGCGACCGGGCGGTCGCCGATGAACTGACCAGTGAGACCTTCCTGCGCGCCATGCTTGCGCTGGACGGCTTCCGAGGCGACTCGAGCGTCCGGACCTGGTTGCTGCGCATCGCCCGCAACCTGTACCTCAACCGGGCAAAGAAGGAAAAGCGGCTGACATCGCTCGACGCCCTGGTCGAACAGGGCACCACATTTTCGGCGGGGCAGCCCGGACCCGAAGCCAGCGCCCTGGCCCGCGAGCAGGGTGAATCCCTCCAGCGGGCCCTGCTGTCCCTGTCCGAAGCCGATCGCTCCATCCTGCTGCTGGCTTCGCAGGAAAAACTATCCTACAAAGAGATCGCTCGCGTGCTGGATATTTCGGTGGCGGCCGTCAAAGTGCGTATTTTTCGTGCCCGCCAGCGGCTGGCCCGGGCCATGGACCCCTAGGATTTGAGAGAATGGAAACACAAAACGAACTGACCTGCAGTGTCAACACCGATTTGATGCTCCTGTACACCCGCGGCCGGACCACCCCCGAGACCAACCGGGCGGTCGAAACCCACATCGCCGGCTGCCAGGCATGCGCCCTGGCGTTCGCCCGCGAGGCCAAATTGGGCGAAAAGGCCGCTGAGCTGGAAGGCGCCAATATGGATAGTGCGGCGCCGGATTCCGGCCCGTGGGAGGCTGTTCTGCTGCCTGCCTGGGGGATCGGCCTCTATCTGGCTACGCGCGCCTTGGGGCTGCTAAACCGCCCATTGCGCCGGCTGGGGATTTCTGTGAACGGGCCGATGATCCGTCTCTACCGTGCCCGGCGCAGGCTGGCCGGCAGGCTGACCCGACCTGACCCGGCCGCACCACAGCCTGCCTGAGCGGATGCGAGTGAGGAGATAGCGATGGCTGAACACACCCCAACCGTCAGCTGCGACCTGGTTTGCGACCTGCTGGTGGTCTATGCATCCGGAGAAGCGAGCGAGGAAACCGTGCGCTTCATCGAAACTCACCTACCGGATTGCCCCGAATGCCAGGAAGCCTACGAAGCCGCCCGCCGGGGCGAGGACTTGCTGGATGCGCTCGAAC
>JBFKII010000403.1:0-3111 GCA_041632295.1 Anaerolineales bacterium
AGGCCGCGAAGCGGCCGTATCGAAACCGAGACCTGTGCTGAGCTTGCCGAAGCAACGGCGGAAAACTGGGTTTCGACAGGCCCTTCGACAGGCCCTTCGACAGGCTCAGGGCAGGCTCAGGGCAGGCTCAGGGCAGGCCCTTCGATTGCACTCAGGGCAGGCTCAACCATCTTTTTCCGCCAGGTTTTGCGACTTTGAGAAAGCCATGCGGGGGAAGCGCCAGGGGGTGTCCAAAATTTTGAACGCGCGGCAGCAGTTTTTCCCCATTTTCCAACCTTGCTTCCACAAGTTTTATACAGCCCATCGCTAATATTGTTTTGCGCGGCCGCCCGGTCGCGTGAATGTGCGTTGCCCGCTTATCGGGCGGCAGGGGGGCAGAAGTAACACCTTCAGTGGGGATATGGGGGACCTTTGTTCTCGCAGTTTAAAACGTACTACAGGAGTCAATGATGAACCGCACAACACGCATCCTGCTCGTTTTGGTCCTTGCGTCGCTTTTCCTGGGCGCGGGAAAGCTTTCCCCCGTCCTGGCAACGCCCTCCGGGGCCGGAAAAACCCGTGGCCAATCGGCCCAGGCATCCCCGGAAGACAAGATCGATCCTGCACTGCTCAGCCAGGTCGAGAAGGCCGGCCAGGCCGACTTTTTCGTCTGGATGGCTGAAAAAGCCGATCTCTCCCCGGCTGCGAGCCTGCCGGACAAAGAATCCAAGGGCGCCTTCGTCTTCGAGGCCCTGCGGACGACCGCCGAGGCCTCCCAAAAAGGCCTGCGTGCCGCACTGGACGCGCAAAACGTGGTCTACCGGCCTTTCTACATCGCCAACAAGGTCCTGGTGCGCGCCGGAACGGAAAGCCTGCTGTTCGACCTGGCCTCCCGGCCGGACGTAGCCCGGATCACCGCAAACCACGCGGTCCGTATTGAGGAGCCGCAGATCAACCCCAGGCAGCTGGACATCCCGGATGCGGTCGAGGGCAACATCTCCTTTGTCAACGCCGATGACGTCTGGTCTCTGGGTTTCACCGGCCAGGGCACGGTCATGGCGGCGATCGACACCGGCCTGGCCTGGCAGCACCCGGCGATCATCAACCAATACCGCGGCTGGAACGGGGTCGCCGCCGACCATAACTACAACTGGTGGGACCCGACCGGCACATACCCGAACGCCCCGGGGGACGGCTTCGGGCACGGTACCCACGTCACCGGCACGATGGTCGGGGACGACGGCGGGACCAACCAGATCGGCATGGCCCCCGGCGCCAAAACGGTCCACTGCAAGGGCCTGGACGACTTCGGCGGCGGCGATGAATTCACCCTGTCCACCTGTTTCGAGTTCTTCCTGGCCCCCTGGGACCTGACCGGGAGCAACCCGAATCCCAGCATGGCGCCCGACGCCATCAACAACTCCTGGCGCTATTGGGGCGGCGGCTTTCCGGCATTCCAGGATGAAATCGCCGCGCTGCAGGCTGCTGGAGTACTGGTCGAGGTCTCGGCCGGAAACGAAGGGCCCTCCTGCCAGACCCTGGGCTCCCCCAGCGACTACGGCGAGGTGACGACCACCGGATCGGTCAGCTGGGCCAGCGGCAGCCTGCCGGGATCGATCTCCTGGTTCTCCAGTCGCGGCCCGTCCACCCTGAGCCCGGAGTTCATCCCCGACGTGATGGCCCCGGGTGAAAACGTGCGCTCGGCGGTCCCGGGCAACGGCTACCAGGCCTGGGACGGGACCAGCATGGCCGGGCCGCATGTCACCGGCCTGGTGGGCCTGCTGTGGGCGGCCAACCCCGGCCTGCGCGGCCTGATCGCCGAAACCAACCAGATCATCCAGTTGACCAGTGTGCCCCTTACCGGGCAGCTCGGTTCGAACTGCGGCGGCGATTATGACCAGGGCCCCAATTTCGACTGGGGCTTCGGCACCATCGACGCCCTGGCCGCTGTCCAGGCCGCCCTGCTGTTCGGCGGACCCGGCACGCTGGCCGGCACGGTGACCGATTCGGTCACCAGTGATCCCCTCGAGAACGTTCTGCTCAAGGCCGCACTGACCCCCGACCTGGTCTGGCAGACCACCACGGATGCCGCCGGCCAGTACACGCGCGTGGTCTTCAGCGGCACCTACACCGTCTCCGCCGGGTTGTACGGCTACTTCCCGCAGCAGATCTCCGGCGTGAGCGTGCAGGAGGGCGTCACCACCACCCTGGACATCCAGATGGACGCGGCGCCCAGCTACCTGGTTTCAGGCACCGTGACCGACGCCCTGACCGGCTGGCCGCTGTACGCACGTGTGGATATCCTCGGGTACCCCTTCGGACCGGTGTTCACCGACCCGCTGACCGGCGATTACAGCGTCAGCCTGGCGGCCGGCCAGCCCTATACCTTCCGGGTCACGCCCTTCGTGCCCGGCTATGTGAATGCCTTCCGCATGGTAGCCCCGCTCAGCGGCCCGCAGACCGAAGATTTCGGCCTGAACGCCGACCTGCTGGCTTGCCAGGCGCCCGGCTATGTGCCCGAATTCGTCTACTTCGAGGACTTTGAAACGGGCGATGGCGGTTACTCCGTATCCGGCTCGAGCTCCTGGGAATGGGGTGCACCCACCAGCGGGCCGCGCAGCGCCAATTCCGGCGCCAACGTCTGGGCGACCAACCTGTCAGGCGATTATTTCGACAACGAATTCGGGATGCTCACTTCACCGAACATCGACATGAGCGCCTACAGCGGCCAGACCATCTTGCTCTCCTGGTGGCAGTGGCTGGAGACCGAGCGGTTCTTCGACTACGCCTGGGTGGAGGTCAGCAACGACGGCGGGAGCTCCTGGAGCCCTGTATACGGGCCGATAGACGGTTCGGTCAGCACAACCTGGACCAAAATCACCATCCCGCTGGACTCTAGCTACGCCGTCAGCGGCTTCCGCGTGCGCTTCGTGCTGCAGTCGGACTTCGTGATCACGATGGAAGGCTTCTACGTGGACGATGTCGGCGTTGGGGTGGCGGTGCTGCCGCCCAACCTGTACGCCGAGGAATTCGAGGCCAACGACGGCGGCTTCAGCGTATCCGGAACGACTTCCTGGGCCTGGGGCACGCCTACCCGCGGCCCGTCGGGGGCGCATTCCGGGCTGAACGCCT
>JBFKII010000404.1:0-3107 GCA_041632295.1 Anaerolineales bacterium
CCGAAACGGCAAGCGCCTCCAGGAACGGAATGGCCGATACCTGCAATTGCAGGGTCCAGCCAAACGCCCGGCGGTTGATGATATAGATCAAGATCAAGGAAAGGGCGAAGCCGGTCGGCATCGATAAGAGGCCAGCGACTGCACCCATCAGGCCGGTTTCGTACAACACCAACCGCCGCAATTGGCTTCCGGTCAACCCTATGGCGCGCAGCACACCAAGTTCGCGGGCTTTTTCCAATTGCATGGACAGCAAGGCGCTCAGAACGCCGATGAAAGCGACCAGCGTGGCCAGCCCTTGCAGCGCTGAGGTGATGGCAAAAGTGCGGTCAAAGACCTCCAAAGCGCTTCGGCGAAGCGTCAGGTTCGGGGAAATCTGCAGCTGCTGCACCGGTGTCAGTGTTTCCTGAAGCGTTTCGGTCAGGGCTTCTACGGAACCACCTTCCTTTAGATTAAGGGCGACCGCAGTGACGGCTTCATCTCCCCAGATCTGGCGGTAAACCCCCAGATCGATCAGGGCCATTCCCTGCGTATTTCCATAATCGTAATAAACACCGGCGACCGGGAAGCGCCGGGGTCCGTCAGGGGTTTCCAGAAGCAAGGAGCCGCCCTCGAAGGGGATATCCAGGCGGCGCGCCAGAGGCTCGGAAATGATCACAGCGCCCTCGGCAACCAGCCGTTCGACCGCTTCATTCGGACCCGCTGCGGCTGCGAACTGCCGCTCACCACCGGCGCCGGTGTTGTCCGTGGCGCCGATTTGGATCGGTCCGAATTCCGAGTCGATCTGTACCACCCGGATTGACCGGATTTCCTCGATCTCAGGGAAGGTGTCCAGGCGTTCCAGGACCTCAGGCAGGATCCGGCCCCCGGCCTGCACCCCGGAGACGCTGGGAGGAGAAATGTAGATATCTCCCTGGAGGGTTTCGGAGAGCCAGGTTTCGACCGTAAAGCGGAAGCTGCCCACCATCAGGCTGATCCCGATGGTGACGGAGACAGCCACCATTAAAGCTGCCACGGCAACAGAAGTCCGGCTGAGGGCGTTTACCACGTTGCGCGGCGCCAGCCTTCCCAGGAGCCCGCCCAGGCGCCCAGACAGGGGGGAGATCCAGCCCATCAGGGTGGTGGTCACCCAGGGGGTCAGCGCGGCGAAACCGATCACCACCGCCAGGGTGCCCCCGAAGCTCAGCACCAGGCCGCCATCCGGAACCGCCAGTGCCAGGCTGCCGGCGGCGATCAGGGCTCCACCACCCCAGGCGGCAAGCTGAACAGCCCCACGGGCTTTTTCCTCCAGTCCGGCTCGTGACAGGGCGGCGCGCGGCGGAACTGCGGCGGCTTCACGGGCGGGAAAAGCGGCCGTCAGCACGGTCGCACCGATGCCCAGGAGGAAGCCTTTCAAAAGGCTGGCCGTCGAGACCGGCAAGTCGCGCACTGTGACCACAAAATACAGGTCATTGATCGTCCGGGTCACCAGGCGAACCGCCTCCTGGCCGAGCAGGATCCCGAGGCCGATCCCCAAGGCACTACCGAGCACACCCACCGCCAGCGATTCGGCCAGGACGAGCAGAAAGACCTCCCGCCGGGTGACTCCAAGGCAGCGCAGAGTTCCAAACAAAGGGCGGCGCTTGACCACAGAAAAGGTCATCGTGTTGTAAATCAGGAACAGCCCGACCACCAGGGCCAGCAGACTGAGGGCGGTCAAATTTAATCGAAAGGCGGAAGTCATTTCGGCCACCGTCCCGGTACGGGCACCGATGGGGGCGAGCGTGAACCCTTCCGGAAGGAGCTTTTCAAGGGGAGCGGGTTCCGCGCCTTCCGGGATGATGGCATCAATGCGTGTCAACAGCCCGAGGCTGCCAATCAATTCCTGGGCGGTGGCGATATCCGCCAGGATCAACCCGTCCAATGCGCGGGCGCTCAGGCTGTCCGAAGGTTCGAGGATCCCCACCACGCGTGCCGCACGGTTTTGGCCGTTGAACTGCAGGTGGATCTCGCAGTCCGCAGACGTTTGCCCCAGGCTGCAGGCATCCAGGCTGAATCGCTCGGCCAACCCCCTGGAGACCAGGACGGCGCCCGGTTCGACCAGGAAGGCCGCCAGGCTTGTGATGTCTCCTCCTTCCTGCTCTCCGCCCAGGTAGCTGCGGAAAGGAGCTTCCGAAAATGGATCCACTCCCAGGAGCTGAAGGGGAAGATCGCCCAGTTCGGGCGAGGAGACATAAGCCGCCACCACCGGTGCGAGCGGGTACGGAGCGCCGGAAAGGCGCAGGTCGCGAAAAACCTCTTCCGGAAGCCCCTGGGGGCTGCCGGCGATCTGGTGGGTGGCCCGGCCGGTGACGGCGGCGGTGCTCAAGTCAAACGCCGTGCTGGCGCTCTGGTTGGCGAGGTCCACAGCGATCACGACCGCCACGCCCAGGGTGATGCCAATCACCATCAGGGCGCTTTGCCAGGGCTGGCGCAGGAGATACCGCCAGCCGATCTGGAACAGTGAGGGGGAAAAGGTGGGTCGGGGGGTCATGCGGCCCGTTCTATTCGGCTTGTTCCGGCACAAATGCACCGTCGCGCAGGTACAGGATGCGGTCGGCGAAGCTGGCTGCTTCCAGGCTGTGGGTGACCATGATCAGGTTTTTGCCGCGCTCCCGTGTAAGTTGGTCGAGCAGGGCCATGATGCGCCCTCCGGTTTCCTCATCCAGGTTTCCGGTCGGCTCGTCGGCCAGCACCAGCAGCGGATCGTGGACCAGCGCCCGGGCAATCGCTACCCTCTGTTGCTCGCCGCCGGAAAGTTTGTCGGGGTAGGTGGTGCGGCGGTCAGACAGGCCGACCTTTTCCAGCAAATCCTCGGCCGGGCTGAAATCGGATGCCCCGTTCAACTCAAGCGGCAGGGTGACGTTTTCCCAGACGGTCAGGGTGGGGATCAGGTTGTAGAACTGAAAAATGAAGCCGATTTTTTCCCGGCGGAAAATGGTGCGCTCCTGTTCTCCCAGGGCGGTCAATTCCGTGCCCTCGAACCAGATTTCGCCGCTGTCGGGGTCGTCGATCCCGGAAATCACGTTCAGCAGGGTGCTCTTTCCGGTGCCGCTCTTTCCGAGAATGGCGATGAATTCCCCCCTATCAAA
>JBFKII010000405.1:0-3081 GCA_041632295.1 Anaerolineales bacterium
CCGGCCGCTGGCAACCACCATTCCGATATTCAGGTGGTTTTCCGGCCTGCTGAATGCCCCCTTGAAATTCCTGGGGCTGCTGGACCGTCCGGCCGAACGCGGCGCCCTGGTGATCAAAGTCGGGCTGATGATCTACGATGCATACACCCGCGCCCAGCACGATTTGCCGCCCGAGCAGGTGATCCCTGCGCATGCCTTTCAGAACAGGGCGGAGTCGCTTGCCGAGACCCCGCAGCTGAATCCATCGATCCGCTTCACGGCCACTTACACCGACGGCGCCATCCTTCAGCCCGAACGCCTGTGCGTGGAGATGATCCGGGATGCGCTGGAGGCCAATCCGCAATCCCTGGCGCTCAACTACGTTTCGGCGGCAGGATTGGAAGATGGCGCCGTTTTGCTGCACGAAACGTCCGGTGGCCGTACTTTCTCGGTGCGACCGCAGGTGGTGGTCAACGCCGCCGGCCCGTGGATCGATTTTGCCAATCAGGCGCTCGGTGTGCAGACGCGTTTCATCGGCGGCACCAAGGGCTCCCACCTAGTGCTGGACCATCCGGAGCTGCGCGCAGCGATCGGGGCGCGCGAGTTCTTCTTTGAAAACGAAGATGGGCGCATCGTGCTGATCTTCCCGCTGCAAGACAAAGTGCTGGTCGGCACCACCGACCTGCCCATCAACGACCCAGACCAGGCGCGCTGTACCAATGAAGAAGTCGAATATTTTTTGGGCATGATCGGCCGCGTGTTCCCGCGGATACGCGTTGAGCCAGGCCAGATCGTATTCCGTTTCTCCGGTGTCCGTCCGCTGCCGGCTGCAGATGCCACCCGGCCGGGACAGATCAGCCGCGACCACTCGATCCGTACGCTCGAACCGCAGGATGGGCGGCCATTCCCGGTTTTCAGCCTCGTGGGTGGCAAGTGGACCACATTTCGGGCTTTCTCTGAACAGGCGGCCGACCTGGTTTTGGACACCCTCGGCCTGCAACGACAGATCGACACCCGGGCGCTGCCGATCGGGGGAGGTCTCGATTTTCCGCTTTCTGAGGATGAAAAACAAAAGTGGATCGCTGCCCAGTCGCAAGCGACCGGCCTCTCCAGGGAGCGTTTGAGGGAGCTGCTGGCGAGGTACGGCACGTATGCGGGCCGGATAGCGGCGTTCCTGGCAGCCGGGGCGGACCGGCCGCTGGCAGGCCATCCCGGATACAGCTGGCGGGAGATCGGCTGGCTGCTCAGGCAGGAAGCCGTCGTCCACCTGGACGACCTGCTGCTGCGCAGGTCGCTCCTGGGGATGCTCGGGGAGGTCCGCGCTGGGCTGGTGGAAGAGATTGGTCAGGCTGGCGGCGAGTTTTTGGGCTGGCCGGTGGAGGAGCAGGAGCGCCAGGTAGCCCGTACCCTGGCATTGCTCGCCGATCGACATGGAATGGAACTGCAATGACGAAAACGAAGCCACAAGAACTGGATCTGCTGGCCGTGGGGGAGACCCTGGTCGATCTGATCTCAGACGATGAAGCGGAATCCCTCGCCGAGGCCGAGCTGTTCCGAAAGGTGCAGGGAGGGTCCCCGGCCAACCTGGCCGTCAATTTTTCCCGTTTGGGCGGCCGGTCGGCGATTGTCTCCAAAGTCGGGAGGGACGGTTTCGGCAAGTTCTTGGAATCCCGTTTGCGTGCCGCCGGGGTGTGCACCGACTACCTGCAATACGACCCTTCGGCGCGAACCAGCCTTGTCCTTGTGGCGCGCAGCAAAGGTACCCCTGAATTTGAGGCGCTGCGAGACGCCGATTTCCGGCTTAAGGCGGAAGAGATTCTTCCGGAGGCCTTGATACGGACCCGAATCGTGCATACCTCGGCGTTTGCGCTCTCCCTGGAACCTTGCCGCGCCGCAGTTTTGCATGCTTGCAGGGTCGGCCGGGCAACCGGGAAAATCGTCTCCCTGGATCCAAATTACAGCCCTCTGATCTGGCCGGATCGGGAAGAGGCGCGCCGCGTGCTGTCGGAAGTGCTGGCGCTTTGCGAGATCACCAAGCCGTCATTGGACGACGCCGCTCGCCTGTGGGGCGGCGGCCAGACCCCCCAGGATTACATCCGCAGATTCCACGACCTCGGCCCGCAGCGGGTGGTGTTGACGATGGGGGCTGAAGGCACGCTGATCTCCGATGGCCGGGCGCTGACCCACATTCCACTGCGGCCTATCGAGGTTGTGGATATTACCGGCGCAGGGGATGCGTTTTGGGCCGGATTTCTGATTGCCATGCTGGATGGCCTATCGCTGGAGCACTGTGGCTTGTTTGCCCGGGAAATCGTAGAACGCAAGCTGAAGACAGTAGGGCCGCTGGCAGGGAGTCTGGACCGGCATGCGATCTATTCGGCTCTGGAAAAATAAACTACGGTTGCCTGTGGCGCTCCATGGCACGTGAAATGGATCGTTGCTCCCCTCTGTTTGCGGCCAACTTTTGTAGAATCGATAACGCCGCACGGGAGTGGCTCTGCGCCCAGGAGGCGGAAAGCACCCGTGTGATCACCCACAGGTTGGGGTCTTCTTCTCCGGCCCATGCGGAAAGAATTTCCAGTACCGTATCCGCTTGATCGCGCTGCGCCAGTTCGTTCAGGCACTCCACCAGTGCGCTGCGCAGTGGGTAATCCGGGCTGCGGTCCAGCGGCAGGAGCAGGGAGGTGAGTTCGCCGGGGGGCAGGCCGGCTCCCGGCAGCAGGTTCAGACCGCTGATCAACAGCGTAGGGCTATCGCCTGCCAGCCAGGCGGCCGCCCGGGCCGCAAGGTGGACCGGTGGAATCCCTTCCTCCAGCAGCGCCCGCGCCAGGACCCAACGAACCTCTGGGCTTTCGTCGCCGGCCATCCGGTCCAGGAATTTCCAGGAATCATCCTGTTTTTTTGCAGATCGACGGACCAATCCGGCTGCGGCCGCGGCGCGTAAAAATGAGTCCGGATCGCCGGCCAGGGCGAGCAGTTCTTTTTCCTGTAGGGGGGAAAGCGCCTGCCCGAGTTGAAGCAGAGCGCCGGCCGGGAGTTCGTTTTCATCCAGGCTGCGAATTTGTTCCAGGGCGGCATGCACCGCCTCCGGATCCCCGATCC
>JBFKII010000406.1:0-3073 GCA_041632295.1 Anaerolineales bacterium
AGCTCCAGCAAATGCAACCAGAGCATGCCGCTGAAGCCGTGTACACTCAGGCGGATATCCTGGCTTATGCCCGGTTTTTTCAGGATGGGCTCGACGCCGGGGTCGATGCGCTGGACCTGGAGGGCCCATCCGGTTTTCACTGGCTGCCGATGACGAAATTCGAACTGCAGTTTTACAACATCCGCCATTTGATGCAGCACACCGGCGAGCTGGCGGAGCGGCTGTGGGCCGAAGCATCGGTGGAGACCGGCTGGGTGGGGAAGGGGTAGGATAAAAATCGCAGATCGAAGATCTGTGTCTGCTTTCCGGGGTCACCTACATAATCGAACTGCCGCATCCGCCAGCGTGTGGGCCAGGTCCACCCTTCTTCCGCTCTGTGCAGCCCCGTCCCAATCAAGCCCAGCAGCGCGGTCTCAACGCCGGTATCTGCCTGCAGGTGGGCCGTGGCCGGGTCCTTCGGCGAGAACGGCCAGTCATCGGAAAAACTTTTAGAGATCCAGGCAATGAAAAAGACCTCCGTTCGCTTGAGCGGAGGTCTTTTTAGATAAAGGGGGTTATCTTTTTTCTTTTTTCCTGCCAAGGGCGGACAGGATCAAGAGGCTGCCGGATAGTAAGACAAGAAATGAAACGCCAACAACCGGCCAGGAAAGTTCGCTCTCCGCACTGAAATTTATCAGCGTGAGGGCTGTCGGTCCCGGAAATTTGACGTTCACCGTTTTGTCCCCCCCGCCGGCGAGGATCCGCACCTGGGCGTTTCCGTCCCAGGGGGGGCTTGGGGGGGTAGCAGGAGGGATTGCCTCCGCGAAGAAACAGACACCTCCGGCCGGGAGGGAGTTTTGGACGCTGTTGCAGCTGTCGCTGAGGCTGATGAACATGGTCGTTCGCTTCCTCGACTCACAGTTGCCAAGGGCGCAGGGGACTTCGACACCCACCGTAACAAGGTTGAAGTTCCCCTCCGTGTAAGGCGTGGGCGGCCAGACACAGGTTCCATCCGATGTTGGCAATCCGTTTTTTCCAGGCCCGCACTGCTGCCGGTCTTTATTGTCAAAATCGCCATCGCCGTCCAGATCGCATTTTACGAGCGACCAGGAATCCGTGCGATCGAATCCGTTGATCACACCGCCCGGATTGTTATCTTTGTGCGGGATGCCTAAGGTCATGCGCCCGGCCCATTTAGAGGCATTGCCTTGGGAACACGTCCCGCTGCCGGTCATCGGGCCGTAGCCATTGTCGATGGTGTCTGTCATGACAACGGAATAGACGACGTTGTCAAAACTCACCTCGTGCAGGATAGGCATTGGCTGGCCGTCGTAGGTAACGCTGGCAATGCTGTTGACGAATTTCTGGTCTATGTTGTCCCAGATATAAACGACATTTTCTGCTTTGACAGTTGCATGGACGGCTTGCGAAATCGCAAAGAGCGCCATCAACGTCAAAAATAGAGCCCCAAACCGGATACGATTCGCGCGCATGGCAACCTCTCCTTCCTCAATTTTCTGCAAAAACGGTTAAAGGTTCGATCGAAAAACGATCTGACTGGACATTTATATAGTATCAAAAAGGGGGCTATGGGTTCAAATATTGAATCCGTTCGGCAAGGGAACATGAAGGCCTTATTGCGTTAGGCCACACCACAATCGAGACAGGCTGGGAAAGAAAGTTCGTTGAGCTGTGATCTGCTATCTTCGACCCGAAGTCACCCGCAAAAACGGACCGCCGCGTCCGCCAGCACGTAGGCCAGGTCCTCGACGGAGTCCAGGTCCACCCACTCTTCTGCGCTGTGCAGCCCCGCCCCGATGGGGCCAATCAGTACGGTGTCGACGCCGGCCTCTGCCAAAAGAGCGGCATCGGTCCAGAAGGTCTGTCCGCTGTGGGGAGGTACCGTCCCCAGGCGTGCCTGCAGTGCATTTTCTAAAACCCCGACGATCGGAGCGTTTTCACCCACCTCGAAGGGCTCACGGTGGAACGTCGCCCGCACCGTCCCCTTGAACTGGGGGTCGGCCGCGGACAGACGGTCGAGGATGGCCTGCAGCTCCGCCCTGGCCTGGATTTCGGTCTCGCCGGGGATGGTGCGCCGTTCGATCTGCAGCAGGCAATGGTCGGCGTACACGCTGATCTCCCTGCCACCCTGCAGCCGTGCAGCATGCAGCGAGGGCGGTCCGGCCAGCGGGTGCTGGGTCCTGTGCAACAGGTCCGCCCCCAGTTTTTCCAGTTCCCCCAGAAAGCGCCCCATGTGCATGTTCGCGTCGATACCCTCGTTGAAGCGGCTGCCGTGGGCCGCCCGGCCGGTGGTCTCGACGTGGAACCAGATGAAGCCGCGGTGCGCCCGGCAGATATGCATGTCCGTCGGCTCGGTGACGATGGCGGCGTCCGGCGAGACCTGCCCAACCAACGCTTCCATGCCGATGCTGCTGTGCTCCTCATCGGCCACCCCGCTGATCAGCAGGTCCCCTTTCAGCCGGATCCCGTGTTCGACCAGTGCTCTGGCCGCTGCCAGCATGGCCGCCAGGCTGCCTTTCATGTCCTGGGCGCCGCGGCCGTACAGCCGCCCGTCCCGCACCTCGGCTCCGAACGGGTCGATCGTCATACCTTCCACGCCGACCGTGTCCAGGTGGGCGTTCAGCAGCAGCGAGCGCCCGCCGCCGGTTCCTGGAAGGATGCCAGTGACGTTGAAACGCCCCGGGGCCAGTTCGTCCAGTCGGACCTCGAGGCCCATCCCTGCCATGATTTCGGCGCAGGTTGCCGCAATTTGCTGCTCGCCTTTTCCTTCCGGCGATAGGGCGGGGTTGGTAGAGTCGATCGAGACCAGGCGCACCAGAGCATGGTGCAGGAAGTCCCGGTCGATGTTGATGGGTAATTTTTGCATGGCACAGCTCCAGGTGATGTCCGCACCGAAAGGAAGGAGCGGAATTTGTAAGGAAACGGCCGCGCGCCGGCCTAAAAATTAACAATCGCTGAAATACTTGCCGGGCGCTGTCAACGCAAAGTAGAAATGTCCTGTTTTCTGCAAAGTAGAGATGTCCGCTTTTTGGTGAACCGACCTGGCTGAGCAGGCCCCAAAAAGGGGAGGGGG
>JBFKII010000407.1:0-3071 GCA_041632295.1 Anaerolineales bacterium
TCCCTCCAGCCGGAACACGGTTGCAACCGTGCAGGTCTACGATTCCGCGACTGACAGCTGGTCCATGGCCGCGCCGGTGCCCGTGCCGCTCAACCACGCCATGGCTGCGGCTGTGGAAGGCAGGCTGTACGTGATCGGCGGGCAGAGCAACGCAGCCGGCAGCGGCCCTTTCCTGGATACGCTCTTCATCTACGATCCGGGCTCGGATACCTGGTCCCAGGGCGCCCCTACGCCGACCGCCCGCGCAGGTGGAGCGGCGGCGGTTATTGATGGGAAGTTCTACGTGGTTGGAGGGCGGCCACCCCATGGCGCCGATTTCGCCGTTTACGATCCTTTTGCCGATGCCTGGGAGGTCCTGCCTGACATGCCCACACCGCGCAACCACCTGGCAGCGGTAGCGCTGGGCGGGAAGCTTTACGTGGTCGGCGGCCGTTTCGGAGCCGGCTACCAGAGCGAAATGACGGCTGCCCTGGAGGTCTTTGACCCACAGGCTAACACCTGGCAGGCACTGGCCCCCATGCCAACTGTGCGCGGCGGGCTCAATGCGGTCGTTGCCGAAGGCTGCATCCACGTCTTCGGTGGGGAGGGATCCGGTGGAGTCTTTCCCCAGCATGAAGCCTACGACCCTGGGAGCGATACCTGGTTTGCCTTCGCCCCCATGCCAGTCCCTGTCCACGGTGTGACCGGCGCGGCCTATATCGACGGCCGGATCCACCTGCCCGGTGGTGGGACCGAAGTGGGCGGCAGCTCCGGCTCTACGGTCCACCAGGTGGTGGAAGTGGAGATGAAATGCAATTTAAATAGGGAGTGACTGTCACCTTAAGGTGACAGTCACTCCCCTAAAAAGAGACAAATCGCATGCCAGAATCCGAATCGAACAAAGTCAGGCCCGTCCAGCTTGAACGGCTACCGATCGAGCTCCACCAGTTCCTAAAATTCGAAAACCTGGTCATGAGCGGCGGGGAGGCGAAAGCCGCCATCCGCTCCGGCCAGGTGCGGGTCAACGCGGAAGTGGAAACGCGCCGCGGCCGGAAGCTTCGGGCGGGGGATGTCGTCTCGTATGAGGGGCGGCATTATGAAATTGAGGGGACTGGCTAAGGGCTGAATCCGGGCCGGATGCGGGTCCGTGTAACCCCCTGCGATTATTTCAGCCAGCCTTTTCCCGGTATCGATCCAGCAGGTCCGGAATATTGGGGTGGTCCCCGGCGTAGTCGTTGTAGTGCGCCACCTGGATGACCCCCTCCCGATCAACGATAAACGTACCCGGGATCATCTGGATGTTGCCGGTGGTCGCCCCCTGGGTGTGGCCGCGCGCCGCAGCCCGCAGGCCGGCTTTCAGGTTAGGCACCGCCTTGGTGATAAGGTCCCCCCATCCCGCTTCCCGAAGGCCGTACTCGAGATACAGTTCGTCGCCCTCGTTGCAGATGCATGCGATGTTGGGCGCGAGCCGGCCGCAGTAGCGCACCGCGTGGCGCACCTTGCCCTGGCCGATCGCCAGGACGCCCAGCCCGGCGGCTTTAATTTCTTCGTGGTGCGACTCTACCAGAGCCAGCCATTCGCGGCAGTGCACTCAACCGAAGTGGCGCAGGAAGGTCAGGAAGGTCGGGCCCTGGGGCCAGCATTCCTCGAGCCGCACCGGCCGGCCATCCGTATCCAGTGCGGTTCCGTCGGGGGCTCGATCGCCCGGCTGCAGCCGTTTGGTCATTCGTAGGCCTGGTATTTTTCCAGTATGGCCAGCAGCACCTGGTCGGTGAAGGCGTTGATCTTGCGGAGCATATCGCTCCAGGCATAGGGGGAGTGGATGGCTGCGGATTCGTAGACCGCGATCATCGATTCGACCAGCATGTTGCGGAAGAACAGAAAAGCCTGGGTGGCCTCCAGGCTGCTCAGCCCGCAGCGGCGGCCGATCGAAGCGTACTCGAAACCGGTGGTTCGGGCCTGGGCCGTGGCCAGGTCGCCGTCCGCCGAGAGGTATCCGGTGATGCCCTGCAGCAGGGCGCGCCCGCTGCGTCGGTAGTGGTCGCGGGCCTGGCGGTCGAGCTTGCGGAACCAGGGCTCCTTTTCCAGGCCGCCTTCGCTGATCTGGAAGCGGGTGCGGCCGAGGGCGCTCTGCACGACCAGGTCGGCTTCGCGCGGTGCGCCCAGATTCTCAGACTGTGTCCACAGCTCGACGTCCGTGCGGCGGAAGCGCCGGTGGCCTCCCTGCGTGCGGCGAACCGGCAGGCGCCCCTGGTCCGCCCAGTTGCGGACCGTGCTCGGGTGCACGCCCAGCATTTCGGCGACCTCGCTCAGGCCCAACCATTCTTTCGTCACAGCGCTAATTATACGACCGGCTGCTCAAAATTCCCCGGCCAGGGCAGCCCGTTCGGCCACGGTTTTTGGAGCCGGCTCCTCCTCGGGCGGACTCCCGCTCCGGAAGGCGGACATGTCCACCCGGCGCAGGATGGCCAGCGAGGCGATCAGAAAGCCGCCCAGAATCAGGAAACCGGCCACGTATCCTAACACGGCGAATTCGGGCCGGATCCGGGCAGCGTCCCGTACGACCGCCGTCACGACCGAACCGAGCAGGCGGGCGAAGGCGCTGGCCGAACCCCAGGCCCCGATGAACAGGCCCACTTTCCCCGGCACGGTCATGTCCAGCATGATCGACAGGTTGGAGACCGTGGCCGGGCCGGTGGCCAGCCCAAGCAGGACGACGCCGCCGTAAAACAGGCCGGTGCTCGCCGCCAGCCCACTCAGCGCCACCAGGACGAAAGCGGCAGCGGCCGTCCAGGAGGCCAGCCGCGCGATCTTGCGCTTGGAAGTCCTGCCTTCCAGCATCCCGGTCACGACCAGCGAAAGCAGGAAAAACGTGCCCCAGATGGACGTGATGCGGGTGGTCACGGCCACCGGCATGCCGAAAGCCCGGGCGGCAAACGGCTCCAGCAGCACATCCTGGCCCAAGACGGCTGCCAGCATCAGCAGCAGGTAGACAAAAAACAGCCGCACCTGGGGGTTCTGCCGCACCTCGTCATAAATTGCCCGGAGCGAATAGCGCTGCTCGCTTTGCTTGGGCCGCCAGCGGGGCTCGA
>JBFKII010000408.1:0-3060 GCA_041632295.1 Anaerolineales bacterium
GCATATGTCTCTTGATACAGGCTGTGGAAATGGGGCATGTCCTCGGGGTGGGCATCGCCATAGGTGTTGATCTCGGATGCCAGGCCGAGATACTGTGGACGGAAGGTGCGCAGCAGCCAGAGGGTGAAATGGCGGAACGACGCCCGGACGTCCAGGTTTGCGAAGCTGCCTTCCCAGCCCTGGGGTAGGCCAAAAAATTCTCTCCGATCGAGACCGTTGAGCGGGTCGACCACAAAGACCACCCCCAGGCCGTGCTGGCCGGCCAGTATGACCTGGTTCCGAAGATCTATGCGGGATTGGGAATCACCCTCGATGCTGGGAAGAAAATCCTGCCATGGCACCGGTGCCTGGATCAAAATGAAATCGGCGTATTGGCCGAGGGCCTGAAAATGCTCAAGGACTGCATCCACCCCGTCTCGTGGGGGAGCCGGAAAAAACCCGTATTGGGTGTGACCGGGATCCAGCCAACGGGCGACCGGATCCTGCACTGAGACCTGGCTGCCATTGGCAGAACCGGCCTGGCCGCAGGCCAGGGCAAGCACAGCCAGGAGACTGGGGGTGGTTGCCAGCCGGAAGAGGGCTTTCACTTCCATTGAAAAGCGGGGCTGGCCAGGATTCCGGCGGAAACCGCCCCAGCGGCGTCCAGGCCTTCTGGTGCGCCTGCTTCCTGCAATATGGCAGCCAGGCTCTCGGCGTCATTCATAGCCAGCGGCGCGCCGATCAGGCCTTCCGCCAGACGGTGAAGCAACGCTGGGATGCCGGCAGCGCCAACCAGCAGGGCGGGCAGGTCGAAGGAGGTGCCATCGATTTCACCGCGTCCCAACGACAGGGAAAATTTCCAGCGTGGCAGCAGGTTGCCCATCCAGTGTGCCTTGTCCAGCGGTGGCCCATCCGGGGTGGGCCAGCGGTAAGGCGATTGGCCGAGCCGGGCGAGAGTTTGCTGGATGAAATCCCCCCCGTCCGTTTCGGCATTCAGACCGCGCAGGGCGGAGGCCACAAAGTCAACCGGGCGTTTGAACATCGGGGCCAGGGTCTGGCGCATCGGAAGAAGCCCATCGAGAAGGATGGTGCGCAAAGCAGGGCGGATTTCTCCTCGCGAGTCCAGGATACCCTGCGCGGCGCGAATCACGATGTCTTCCGGCGGGTTTTCGCCCAGGAAGCGGCGGGAGAGTTTGGCGGCCAGGAAGCGGGCGGTGGATGGGTGGCCGGCCAACCGGTCGAGAATGGCTTCGCCTTCGGCGATGCCCCCTGGAGGGATCTGCGTGCCGAGGACGGTTTTCGGCCCCTGGTCGTGGAAATCGGGGTTGAAAGTGAACTCCCCCCGCCACCAGCGCTCTTTGACCGTCCAACCGGTCAGGCAGCGGGCCAACTCCATCACATCTAATTGCGTGTAGCCACCATCGACGCCCATGGTGTGTAGCTCCAGCAATTCCCGGGCGTAATTTTCATTGGGGCTGCCGGCCAGGTTGGCCTGGTTGTCGAGGTATGTGAGCATGGCAGGTGAGTGGGCGCTGGCGTGGAGCATCTGGCGAAAATTACCGAGTGCGTTGGGGCGGATCACCTCGCGATCATCGACCGGTTTCAGGTACCAGACGTTCTCTTTGTCCATCGAGATGTTAAAGTGATCGCTCCAAAATTCCACCAACACCTCGTACAGCTGGCGGCGGCTGTACACTTGCCGGATCAATGTGACCGCCTGCATTTCGGCGATCACCGGGGCGGGGTCGACCCCGTCGAACAGCTTTTCCCCGCGTACGTAAAGGTCGTCTGCGCTTTGCCGCAGGATGCCGTACGGTCTCAGCCGGACCTCCAGCGGTGTGTCATCGATCGCCACAGGAGAAAGCTGCTCCTCGATCCAGGCAGCCAATCCATTCTCGAGCACCCATGCGCGCTCAGAGGCCCTGGCTCCGAAAGTCATGCGCTGGAGTGCGGTCAGGTCCCCGGTGGAAAGGATGGCTGCGTTTTCGAAGCCGGACTCCACCTGACCGCCCAGCTGCCGGTACACCGTCTGGCAGCCGGACAGTGCAGCCGCCGAGGCTACGATACCGGCCAGTCGTAAGAATTCTCGTCGATTCATATTGTTTGAATTCGGGTGTTGGAGAACGGGAATCAGACCGACTGCGCGTTGGAGGGCATTTCAACCGGTGTAGTGCCGGCGGCGGCCGACCTGGGCACCCAGTGCAGCAAGGCGAAAACCGACGCACCGAAAGAGAACACCAGTGCAAACGGCAGGACGATCAGCCATCCCAGCACCGGGACGGCCAATGCCAGCTCGAAGGCCAGGGCTGCGCGCACGAAATTAACAATTTTCGGTGTATCGGGTTTTGAAAAGTGGGCCATTCGATTTGCGAGCTCGGCGGCGATCCCGGAAGCTCCGATAGTGGCAAAGGTCAAAATCATAAAGATAGAAGCAAAGCCGGCAAACTTTGCCGGACCGAACGGCAGGGAAACCAGCAACACGATTGGGATGGAGGATAAAAAAAGCGCAACTGCGCCCATCCAGAATGTTCTCCAGGGTGTGCCGGCCAGCCGCTGCCGGCTGCGTTCGACCATTCTCGGAAACAGCAGCCACCAGGTGGTCAGCATGCCAGCCAGACCCAGCCCTAAAACCAGCAAAAGTCCAAATACCAGTGTAATGTCAGACATCATTCGCTCCAAAGGCTTTTGAACCTATCTGCTGCAGCACTGTAATCGGGCGAGGGCACAGAAACGCCGCCCGAACCGTGCCTTGTAAAATCGGATAGGCTCGTTCTAAAATCCGTCGGTGCCGGGTCAGCCTGTGCCTGCGGATTGGGTTTTCAACCCGTATGGCATTTGCCGGGATCCCGGCCGGTTATTCAGTTGAAATACATCCAGTGAGTTGAAAAAGTTGCACTATTCCGGATCTGGTCTGGAAAATCTTCCGAGAATCAGGCCCCCGAAACCGACAAGCGTCGTGTATCCCAGCAGTCCGAACCAACCGATGTAGGGGACCAGGCAGGCGATAGCCCACAACATGCTCCCGCGCAGGGTCTGCTGAAAGCGGCTATGCTCCGGAAACAGGCGCGCTCCCACCAGGCC
>JBFKII010000409.1:0-3042 GCA_041632295.1 Anaerolineales bacterium
CGCGGCTTGGCGTTTTGTTTTTTGGCTCGGGTATCTGGCCTGCAACCGAATCAAGCTGCTAGAAGCAGCTGGAAAACGCAGAGTCGCGTATACGCCAGGGATGGGTAAATCAGCTTTTACAGAAAGGCCTTTTCTCCGCGTCTCCGCGGCTTGGCGTTTTGTTTTTCGGCTCGGGTATCTGGCCTGCACCCGAATCAAGCTGCTAGAAGCGACTGGGAAAACGCAGAGTCGAATAGAAGCCAGGGTGGGGCTTCCCCCCGAAAATTATTCTTCCTATATCGATTGTATCTGGTGTTTTGGAGGAAGATCAGAGATTTCAAAGCGAAACCCGTTCAGTATGCCATTCCGTAGATGGCATTATTATTCATTCTGCGTAGTTTTGATCGCCGCCTCGATTTCGTCCCGGAGGCGGGCAGCTTCCCCGGCGATCTCGTTTTCCTCCGGGAAGCGGCGCGCCTGCAAGCGCTTGAAGGCGAACTCACCGCACAGTTGGTGAAAGCGGCGCTGCGCCCCCCACTTCCTGAAACCGCTCTCCAGAAGCGTGCGCCATTCAGCCTGCGCCCGAGTTCGCGGGTCGATCACGCGCCTGAAAAGCTCGCCCGGCAGCACGTCGACCAGCTCGGTCTCCAGGGTCTGGCGCTGCCGCCGCAAGGACCAACCGACCACCACCACGAGCAGCACGATCCCGACCAGCGTGGCCAGCACGGTGAACAGGCTCAGGCCGACGGCGTTCCGCAAGATCAGTTCGTGGACCTGGTGCACTACCACGGATAGCAGAAAGGCTCCCAGGCTGATCTGCAGCCGCTCGCTGCGCGAGCGCCTCATGCGGGCCAGGCCCAGGCCGGCCCCAAATACCGCCGAGTAAAAAGCGTGGTCCAGGGCGTAAAACAGGCCCTGGATAAAGATCAGGGCGTCCAGGCCGCTGAAGCCGCGGGTCAGGAAAGAAAACAGGTTGCTGATCATATTGCCGCTCATGGCAAAGCCGAACCCGACCACCGCGCCGTAAATGATTCCATCCAGCACGTTATCGAGCTCGCGTCGGTAGCGGAGGGCGATGACTACCAGGATGGTCCCCTTCAGGGCCTCTTCAATGAACGGGGAAACGAAGCCCGTCCGGATGGCCTCGACCGCCTCGCGACCCAGGGAAGTGGCCGGCAGGTCAAAAAACAGGCGCACAACCACGGCTATCAGCACCGTCGGGACCGCCCCCCACAGGAAAGCGACCGCCAACAGGCGGCCAGGCTCTTTTTCATAGCGGTCGGACCAGTAAAACAGGCCGACGTAGACCAGGGTAGGCAGCAGCCCGGCTGCCAGGGAAAGCGAGACGCCGCGCGCCACCTCCGAAGCCGGCAGGATGCCGATCAGCCAGACCACGTCTGGGGCGTCCCAGGTGGCGGGCTCGACGGCGAAAGAGTCGGGACGCACCAGGTCCGGTATCCCACCCCGGGACAGGCGCGGCTCCTGCCCCGGGGCCAGGGCCAGCGCCGCCCGGCCGGAGTCCCCCGCCGGCACCGCGTTGAAATGGTAGTGCACCACCCGCCCGGCCGCTTTCTCCGGCAGGCTGACGACCAGGTCAAAGGGCTGCCCGGGAGGCAGGTCCAACTCGGCAGTCACGGGTGCGATTTCCGCCAGGTCCTGGTGCAGGATCGCCAGCCCGTCCAGGGTATCGGCCACCTGAGGAGCCTCGCCGCCCGCTACCAGGCGGACCTGCGCACCCCCTGGGGCGGACACGCGCAGCCGGTTGCGGTACCAGACCTCCGTATCCAGCGGTTGGGCCAGGCCCCATTCGTGGGGCTGCGACCACTGTTGGCCCTTGGCGGCCGGGCCGAGCGGCCCGCCAAAGTCGCTCTGCGGGGCCAGCTCGCCCCAATGCCCGCGGAACAGCAGCCAGAGCATGTCGGGAAACGAATCGGGCGAATCGACCAAATCTTGAAGGTCGGGGAGCACAGCGATATCGGGTATATAGCGGCCGAATCTCCCGGTGCGATCCATGATCTCGATGCGCCGGCTGCCGATGTCCTGGCCGTTGGGATAGTTTTCGTCCCCCCAGAAATAGTTGGCGTGCGAACCCAGGGCGACGTAGACGGCCGGGTGGGTACCGTCTTCGATCTGAGCCGCATCCCAGGCGCGCCGGGTGCCGCCGTGGTGCTGGCTGTAGACCAGCCATTCGGGCGACCCATCCGGGCCGAGCATCAGCTGGACAAGTTCCCAATCGCCTTCGTGCTTGTTGAACCAGTCGTTGTAGTAGTAGAACAGCCAGTACTGGATGACGGATGGGCGGCCGCTGGAATCCCGCACCACGCGCGCATAGGCCAGGATGGGCGGGCCGCCCGCTTCCGGACTCAGGACGGTCTGGTAATAAATGCGGTGGATGGAATAGTTTTTGTAATCCGACTCCCCCTCGGTGCCGTACCAGACATCCAGGAAATAGCGCTCATCGTCGTAGTCGAACAGGTCGCTGAAAGAGAGCTCGGGCAGGATATTGGTGTCGAACCAGAAACTGCGCTGCTCGCGCAGCCGGGCGGTGTTGAGCAGCACATCCACGGACTGGGGCCGGAAGAGCTCTTCCGGATGGAAGTAAAGGACCGGGGCGTAGCGCTCGGCCAGTTCCATGTCGGCGCTTGATACGGTTTCTTGGGCTCGAGCGGGATCGATTTGAATTGCCAGCCCGGCACCAATCAACGCAAGAAAGATGAAAAGAAATCTGGTTCGCATTATCCAATCCAGGAGGGATATGACAGAGCCTGGGTTATGGAGACTGTTATTGCTGTGGGTGTAAATCTCTCAATGATATTAACGCATTTGACCGGCAGTAGTGGCGCAGCTGCACTCAGGAAACTGTAACTTTCATCTCATCGTTGGACTTTATAATATGTAACTCGCATTCCACAGCAAACAAAGGAGCAAAAAAATGGCAAAGTATGTATTAATGTATTCTGGCGGCGGCATGCCGGAATCCGAAGAGGAGCAGGCCAAGGTAATGGCGGCCTGGGGGGCCTGGTATGGAAAATTGGGTGCGGCTGTCTCGGATCCCGGGGATCC
>JBFKII010000410.1:0-3035 GCA_041632295.1 Anaerolineales bacterium
AATCCGATCGGGCGGGTGTGGACGGAGGGGGAGCTGCGCCGCTTTGCCGAAATCTGCCTGGAAAACGACGTGCTGGTGGTGGCTGACGAAGTGCACTGTGACCTGATCTACCCCGGCCGGACATTCTTTTCCTTTGCCAATCTTGGGCAGGATTGCCTGCAGAAAAGCGTGATCTGCCGGGCGGCCAGCAAGGCCTTCAACCTGGCCGGCCTGCAGACCTCCAACATCATCATCCCCGATCTCGCCCAAAGGGAGAAGTTTTCGGCCACCATCGACCGCAACGCCGGGATCAACGTCAATGCCTTCGGCATCGTGGCCGCCGAGGCCGCCTTCCGGCATGGGGAGCCATGGCTGGAGGCGGTCATGGAATACGTCGCCGGGAACTACCGCTTCATGGAGGGATATTTCGAAGCCCACCTGCCGGAGCTGGCCTTGATCGAACCGCAGGGCACCTTCCTGGTATGGGCAGATTTCCGCCCGCTCGGCCTGGACGCTGCTCAGCGAAAAACGCTGCTTTTTGAGCAGGCCGGGGTCTTGCTGGACGACGGGGAGATCTTCGGGCCGCAGGGGGATGGTTTCCAGCGCTTCAACATCGCCTGCCCGCGACAGACCCTGGGGGAAGCGCTGGACCGCATCCGCGCGGCGATCGCGGTTTTTGGCGCCTGAGTTAAAGCAAACAGCCGCCCGTACGGGCGGCTGTGCCCCTCCCTGAGCCCCCTTCCCTAATCGAACAAATTGCGGCCCAGATCCCCGCCACCGCCTTTCACACCAAGGGTGCTGGCCAGGTTGAGGATCCATCGTTTGAAGTCGGCCCGGTTGGACTCCATTTCCGGCCCGCCCTCTGTGGGCAGGATCGAGTCCGGCCCGCTGGCGAACTCTTCCGCCATCTGCGGCTGCTCGCCTTCAAAAAGGGACTTTTCCCCTTCAAACATCCGGGTTCCGCTGGCGTCCTCGATGGAGGGACCGCTGCCCCCATAAGGGCTGCCTTCGAAATTCGGGACGATGGAATTCAGGAGCGTCATCGAGATGCGCTCGTCCAGGTTGTTGGCGAAATCATCGATGGTCTCGCTGGGAATGCCGCGCAGGGCTTCCACTTCGACCGGGGTCAGCTGGTAGCCCGCCAGGGCTTTGTCGGGGTTTTCAAACAGCAATTCACGGAAATTGTTGTCGGTCACTGCACGGGTGACGACTTTTCGGGCTTCTTTTGCGCTCATGGCTTTCTCCTTTTGCCTGTAAAAACCGGATATCTTGCCATGAGGATAGCCCGATCCGGGCCGGAAGTCAGTAAAGCAGCCCAAAGGCGGGTGTGATCTCGATCACATCCGGACTGTGGCCCGGTTCGCTCAGCGCAGCTCCGGCAGGGGGACGGGCTGCTCGCGCGGGTGGCACAGCCCGCAGAAGATGGCGTCCGCGACCACGATCGCCTTGGGAACCCCGTCCTCGCCCTGGTACAGCCCGACGATGTAAGGTTGCTCGGAAAAATGGTCTTTGCACACGCCCCGCCCGCAGAAACGGCAGGCGGCGTAAGCGCTGCGGTCACAATGGATGCAGTTCATCGCGCCTCCACCTTGGATAGCGTTCTTTCGATATATTTTTGCCGCCGGGATCCGGTCGTGGACATCGCCTGCGCCAGGCCGCGGTAGCCGTCCAGCAACTCTTGAAACTGCGAACGGGTCAGGCTCAGCAGCCTGGCGTCGCTCTGGGCGGTCAGCGTGGCGCTGCGCTGTCCCCCCTCCAGGAGGGCGATCTCCCCGAAATACTCGCCGGCGCCCCGCTGGGAGAGCTGGACGGTCTCCCCACGTACCTTCCTGGTGACCGCCAGCCTGCCCGATTCGATCAGATAAAAGCGGTCGCCCGTGTCTCCCTCCCGGAAAACCACTTCGCCAGCGCGGTAGCGTTCGCTGTTTAGCTGTAAGGCCAGCCAGTCCAGTTCATGGCTCTGGAGGGTGTCGAAAATCGGCATGCCGCGCAGCAGCCAGCTGTGGCGCACTTTGCGGTTCAGGTTTTCTTCCAGCGAGACGTACTGGCGAACCAGTGCATTGAAAGCGGCCCGGTCCATGGAAAACAGGCGGGAAGGGGAGACGGTCTTCAGGGTGGCGTTGCGGGGCTGGTCGCTGATCAGCGCCTGCTCCCCGAAGTACTGTCCGCGGCCCAGGTACTCCACCAGCTGCGGGCGGCCGTTTTCGTCCGCCTGGTAGACCGCCACTTTGCCGCTGGCGAGGATAAAAAATTTGTCCCCGCGCTCTCCTTGCGAGATGACGGTCTCCCCTGCCGCAAAGTGCTCCTCGACCAGGCGGTGCGCGATTTCGTCCAGGGGTTCGTTTGGCAGCGTGACGAAAAGTGGCACCGACCGCAGCATTTCGCGCAGCTGGGCGACCTCGCTCAATGGCTCCTTTTCCGGCAGCCAGCCCCAGGGGAGCCGGCTAAGGATCATCTCCCGGACCACCTCGCGGTTTTGCCAGGGCAGCTGGTCGATGCCCAGCAAGAACGCCTGGCGGGCGAGTCGCCGCCCCAGGGATTTTTCCAGCCGGCCGTACAGGGATTCCAGAACCAGGCCATACACCTCCGGGATTTCGCCCGGGGCGCGGTTTGCCAGGCCAGGGTCCTCGAGGCGGGTCGCCTGGATTGAAATGTCCAGGTTGTACCGTTGCATTTCCGCGCCGAACTTCTCCCCCAGTCGGGCCACTCCTGGCAGGCCCGATTCGAAATACACCTGCCCGATCAGCCGGTGCACCAGCCCGTTCATCGCGCCGCCGATCACCTGGCTGGTGACCGAGTCTTCCTCCAGCTCCGGCTGCTTCATGACCGGCATGCGGGCGAGCACCATCTGCAGGCCGCCGGCAGCGAGCAGCAGCAGGGACAGGTTCCCCAGCCCCGGGAATGCCCCGGGGAACCAGGCCAGGGCGGCGCCGGCGTACAGCAATAAAAATCCTGCCGCGCGCCCCGCCCGGAAAATCGCCAGGAATGAACGCACGCCCATGGCGGCCGACACGGTCGCCCACCAGAAAGCCGGTTCACGCCAGGAAATCCCGGCC
>JBFKII010000411.1:0-3024 GCA_041632295.1 Anaerolineales bacterium
GGTCCGGGACAACGATCCGGACCTGCTTTGCTTCCTGGAAGCGCGCGGACTGGTTCCGCAGGTTGACGTCCACATCCTGCAGCACTCCCCATTTGATGACAACCTGACGATCCAGGTCGGCGGCCGGGAAGAGCCAATTGTGCTCGGGTCGCGTGTGACCAGCCAGGTATTTATCGCACAAAACTGAACGAGGAGCGAAGATGGCTAATAAATTTGCATTTAACCGCAGGGATTTCCTGAAAGGAGGGGTGGCGAGCCTGGCCGGGCTGGTCGGACTCGGCGGCATCCTGCGCGCTTTTGAGCGTCAGCCGCTGGGGCCATCTGCCACCCCGCCGTTGGGCGTGAACACCCATGAAGGGGAGGGGCACGCCGGCCACGATGCGATGGGCACGGTCGGGGAGGTCGATCACAACTTTAACCGTTTCGACCCGACCGACCTCCTGACAGATTTCGACTACGGCACGCTCAGCACACTGGAATCCGGCCAACCGCTGCGCGAATACAAATTCATCGCCGTTGACCGCGAGATCGAGATCGCCCCCGGTGTGTACTTCCCTGGCTGGGTTTACGCCAGCCCCACTTCGGGAGCCTCCCAAAAATTCGGGCAGACCGTCGGAACCGTCCCTGGTCCGACCATCCGCTGCATCGAAGGGGAGCGCATCCGGATCCGGTTCAGCAATGCCGGCTCCCATCCCCACACCATTCATTTCCACGGCATCCATTCGGCCGTCATGGACGGCGTTCCGGGAATCGGGGACGGAATGATCGCACCCGGCGAAAGCACCGTGTATGAATTCGATGCTTTCCCCTTCGGCTGCCACCTCTACCACTGCCATGCCCTGCCGCTCAAAAGGCATATCCATAAGGGTCTGTACGGGGCCTTCATCATCGACCCCGATCCGGAGAGATACAGTGGTGAGGAGCGGGAAATCGCCAGGACCCGCAACCATACTTATCCTGAGAACCAGCGGTTCCACGAGATGGTCATGGTCATGAACGGCTTCGACACCAATTTCGATGGCGACAACGAGATCTATGCGGTCAACTCGATCGCCTTTGCCTACATGAATGACCCGATCAAAATCCGGGGGGACCAAGTCCAGCGAATTTTCCTGATCAACATCACCGAGTTCGATCCGATCAACTCCCTCCATATTCACGCCAATTTTTTCGACTATTACGACCACGGCACCACGCTCTCCCCCACCTTGAAAACCGTCGACACCATCATGCAGTGCCAGGCCCAGCGCGGCATCGTCGAAGTCTCTTTCCAGGGGTTTGAGCCCGGAAAATTCATGTTCCACGCACACCAGAGCGAGTTCGCCGAACTTGGCTGGATGGGCTTCTTCGAACTGGAAGGATAGGGATACCATGGCAACCAGCGAAAATAAACTTTCCACCTCCAAGATACCGACCTGGGTGACCGTTCTGGTGCCATTTGTGCTCCTGGCCGCCCTGGTGGTCCTGTTCATCAATACGAACCCCATCCAGGTTGCAACCGCTGACCTGCCGCCGGTCGAAAACTTGAATTTCCAGCGGATTGTAGTCACCGAAACCGGGTTTGAAGTTCACGTCATCAACGGCGGGCCCGACCCGGTCGAAATTGCTCAGGTCCTGGTCGATGAAGCCTATTGGGCTTACGGGCTGAGCACCGGGCAGACCTTGAACCGCCTGGAAAGCGCGGTGATCACCCTGGACTATCCATGGGTCGAAACCGAGCCGCATGAAATCGTGATCGTGACTTCCACAGGCGCTACGTTCGCCGGAGAAGTGGAGCTGGCCACCCTGACCCCGATCGCCAACGCAGAAAAGCTGTTCGGCTATGCGCTTGTGGGGGTCTACGTGGGGATCATCCCGGTTGGCCTCGGGCTGCTTTGGTACCCGGCAATGCGCAAGCTGGACCGGCGCGGCATGGGCTTCATCCTCTCCCTGACGATCGGCCTGCTGATATTCCTGCTGTTCGACACGCTGCTGGAGGCCTTCGAAGTCGCCGAGGTGTTGCCGGAGGTATACCAGGGCGTGCCGCTGGCGATTTTCATCGCCCTGCTGACCTGGCTGGCGATCACCGCTATCGGCAGCCACCGCGCGCTGGCCGACCGCTCCACCAGCCGGGGAAGGCTGTTCATCGCCTACTTAATCGCCGTCGGGATCGGGTTTCACAATCTGGGCGAGGGCCTGGTCGTCGGCGCAGCCTTTTCTCTTGGCGAAGCCGCCCTGGGTTCATTCCTGGTCATCGGCTTCATTCTGCACAACATCACCGAAGGCATCGGCATCGCCGCCCCGGTCACCCGCGACCAGCCAAAACTCGGGACCTTCCTGCTGCTGCTGTTGATCTCTGGCGGACCTGCGGTCCTGGGGACCCTGATCGGCGGTTTCGCCTTCTCCCCTTTGCTGGCAGTAATTTTCCTGGGGATCGGGGTCGGGGCGATCTGGCAGGTCATTTACGAAGTCGGGCAATTGATGCAGCGCGATGCCGCCCGTTCCGACGCTTCTCTGGTCACCTGGCTCAACGTCGCCGGGCTGCTGATCGGAATCGGGATCATGTACCTGACCGCCTTTTTGGTTAAGTTCTAAAATTGATGCTGGTGAAGCTTCACGACTCGGCCAGGTAGGCGCGGCTACCAAAACGCGTCAGCGCCGTCCCGCCCAGGCACAGCAGCAAAAGCGCTAACCGCATCAGCCAGCCCAGGCAGGGGAGGTAACCCAGGCTGAAGTACAGCGCGCTCAAGCCAAATGAGCCCAATCCGGCCTGCAGGCCGGGCGACCAGGTCTGCTTGAGCGCCCGGGCGGCCGTTTCCCCCACTGCCAGGGCTATGGAAGCCCAGCCAGCCAGGATCGCCGCTCCCGCCGCCAAAACCAGGAGCAGCGCGACCGGAAACAGCAGGATGGTCGCGGCCAGGAACAGGGCAGCAGGAAGGAGTACCAGGCCCGCCAGCAGGCCGATGCCCGTCGCCAGCGCAGGGTTTCCGGTCTGGAAGGCGGCGGTCTGCCGCAGGCGGTCTGGCCACAGAATTGCACCCGCAA
>JBFKII010000412.1:0-3003 GCA_041632295.1 Anaerolineales bacterium
CCCACTGCTGCTTGAAGGTGTGCGCATGGCCGCAGAACGGGGATTCTGGGTTGGGATCGTAAGCAACGCATATTGGGCGACGAGCGAATGGGATGCCCGTCTGTGGTTGGAGCCGCTGCAGGAAGCCGGCCTGGACCGGATCGAGGTGTCCAGCGACCTGTTCCATGGAGCAGTCGCGGATACCCCTGAATCGGGCCATGCCATGGCAGCCGCACAGGCTTTGGGGCTGGACGCCGGCGTGATCTCAATCGATCCCCCCCAGGGAGCCCGCAAACCGGATGGGGAGGGCTCCGGCCAACCCCTGGCCGGAGGAGGGGTGATGTTTCGAGGCCGGGCAGCTGAAAAACTGATCGAGAGCCAGCCGCGCCGGAACTGGCTGAGCTTCACCCACTGCCCCTACGAAAATCTCGAGAACCCCTCCCGGCTGCACGTGGACCCGTTCGGCCACCTGCATCTGTGCCAGGGGTTGGTGATCGGAAACCTGTTTGAGCGCCGGCTGGGGGATATTTTGGACCGCTTCGACCCGAGAAAACACCCGATTGTCAGCTCCCTGGTGACCGGCGGCCCGACCACGCTGGCGCTGCGCTACCTGGACTGGAATGAACAGTCTTATGTGGACGCCTGCCACCTGTGCTACACCACCCGGACGGCGCTGCGGACGCGCTTCCCGGCGCTCCTGGCCCCGGACCAGATGTACGGCCTGGCGGCCCGGTCTGCAACCGTTGCCCGCCCGGACGAGGAGGAAATGCAATGTACGTGATTGGGGAAAATATCCACATTATTTCAGAAAAAGTCAAAAGCGCCTTGAAAGAGGGCGATGCAAAGTTCTTTCAGGACCTGGCCGTCCGCCAGGTGGAGGCAGGTGCGCAAGCCCTGGACATCAATCTGGGGCCGCGCAAAAAGGACTGGAATGAAGTCTTTCCCTGGATGGTTGAGATCCTGGAAGCCGTGGTGGACGTGCCGCTCTGCTTTGACAGCACGAATCTGTTGGGGATCGAAGCGGGTTTGCGGAAAGTGACCAGAGCGCAGCCGATCATCAATTCGACCTCCGCGGAGCCCGAGAGGCTGGAGCAAACCCCGCTCCTGGCCAAGAAATACGGCGCCCGGCTGATCGCTCTGACCATGGGGGCTAGCGGGATCCCGGTTGCCGCAGACGACAGGGTCAACATCGCCCTGGAATACCTCATCCCCCGGGCCATGGAGATCGATTTTCCGATCTCGGACCTGATCATCGACCCCCTGGTACTGACCGTTTCCGGCTGCCAGGAGTACTGCCCGCAGCTGGTGGATGCGATCCGCACCCTCCAATTCGCCTGGGATCCCCCGCCGCCGATTTCCGTCGGCCTGTCGAATGTGTCCAACGCCGTTCCGCGCGAGAACCGACCGCTGATCAACCAGGTCTACTGCGCCATGCTGATGGGCGTTGGGCTGAAAATGATGATCGCCGATCCTTTCGACGAGGCGCTGAAGGATACCGTTCTATTCATTGAAAACCGGGACGACCGTTCCCCACTCGGGCGTTTGTATCTCGCCATCCACGATCGTGTGGCGGCTGGTGAGGAACCTCAGGCCGAGGATGTCGATTTTCACGACCCCGCCCAGGTCGATATCTGGAAAACTGTGCAGATCCTGCTCAACAAAGTGATCTACGCAGATTCGTACCTGCAGCAGGACATGGCCATTATCGGATAGCACATCGGAGCCAATCCATGTTGAAAGAACACGACAATAACCTGGTGGACAAACTCGAGAAAGCAAACAAACCTGCAGCAGATGCGATGCGGCTGCACCCGTTTTACCGGGGGAAAATCGAGACCACCATCAAGAGCGCGATCCGCAGCTTTGACGATTTCGCCATCTGGTACACCCCCGGCGTCGCCGCTCCCTGTAAGGCCATCGCCGAAGACCCCGACCTGGTGTACGAGTACACCAACAAGTGGAACACCGTGGCCGTGGTGAGTGACGGAACCCGGGTACTCGGGCTGGGGGATATCGGCCCAAGGGCGGGCATGCCGGTCATGGAGGGCAAAGCGCTGCTGTATAAATACCTGGGCGGCGTGGACGGCTATCCCATCATGCTCGACACAAAGGACCCGGACAAGATCATCGAAACGGTGCTCAACATCCAGCCCGGTTTCGGGGGGGTCAACCTGGAAGACATTTCACAACCGAAATGCTTCCGCATCCTGGATACCCTGCGCCAAAAAGCCGATATCCCTGTGTGGCACGACGACCAGCAGGGCACCGCCACCGTCACCCTTGCAGGGCTGATGAACGCTCTCAAGCTGGTGGGCAAACGGAAAGAGGAAGTCAGCATTGCGTTCGTCGGCAGCGGTGCTTCCAATGTCGCCTGCGCCCGTCTGATATTCGGCTGGGGGGTGGACCCGGCGCGCTGTTTCATGGTGGACAGCAAAGGCATTCTGGGGACACACCGGCAGGATCTCTACATGCGCCGGGCGGAATACGTCGACAAGTGGCGGTTGTGCACGACCACCAACCAGGATGGCCGCGAAGGGGACATCCCCGAAGCGCTTGAAGGGGTGGATGCCGTCATCGCCCTGGCAACACCGGGCCCGGGGGTGATCCTGCCTTCCTGGATCGAACGCATGAACCAGAACGCCATCATCTTTGCCTGCGCTAACCCGGTCCCAGAGATCTGGCCGTGGGAAGCGGCGGAAGCGGGCGCAGCGATCGTCGCGACCGGCCGGTCGGATTTCCCAAACCAGGTCAACAACTCCCTGGGCTTTCCGGGGATTTTCCGAGGGGCGCTGGACGTACGGGCCAGGACCATCACCGACGAGATGTGCTACGCGGCAGCCAGGGCGCTTGCCGAACACATCGGAGACCGGCTTGCACCGGACAACCTGCTGCCGACCATGGACGACTGGGAGGTCTTTCCGCGCGAGGCGGCTGCCGTGGCGATTATGGCCCAGGAACAGGGGGTGGCCAGGGTGGAGAAACCTTACGATGAAATCTTCGACCAGGCTGCCTTGATCATTCGCC
>JBFKII010000413.1:0-2998 GCA_041632295.1 Anaerolineales bacterium
CGGTGCTGGTCCCACAGCGCCGTTGAAGCTTCGATGTCGGTGAACATGAAAATGGTGATCGGGGATCGGTCCGGTGTTTCCCCGCTTTCACCCCGCTCCGCCGGCGGCGGCAGGGGCCTGATCGCGTCCCGGCGAATTTCATCGTAAAGCCGGCGCACTTCGCTCGAAGGCGCCACGCCCAACTCCTCGTCCAGGACCACCCTCAGGTTTTCATACTGCGCCAGGGCGGCGCTGCGCTGCCCGGAAAAGGCCAGCGCCTGCATCAGCTGGCGGTAAGCGCCTTCGCGCAGGTTGTCGATCTCCAGCTGGCGCCAGGCCAGCTCCTGGGCCCGGGCATAATCTGGCTCCGCCAGGGCGTGATCGGCCAGCATTTCCAGGATCTCGAGCGCATCCTGGCGGTAGCGCTCGCGCTGCAAGCCCGCCCAGCTTTCAAATTCCTCGCTGTCTGGCAGATAAAAATCCCACAGGAATTCGCCGCGGTAGGCCCGGATAGCCTGCCCGGCGGCTTCAATGTGCCTGTCAGGAAGATCGCCTTTCCCGCCCGGGTGCTTTTTTTCGGTAAACGCCTGGAAATCCCACACATCCACCGCCAGTTCACCCGGCTTTTCCAACCGGATCGTCTCGGCACTGGCCTGGATCGCAGGTTTCAGGGGAGTCTGGTTGAGCAGCCACAGGGTGCGGCGCAAATTGGCCAGGGCGCGCGTCTGGCTGTATTCGGGCCACAGCAGTGCCGCCAGGTGTTCGCGGCTGGGGGGCTGGGCGGAAAGCGCCAGGTACGCCAGCAGGGCCAGCGCTTTGCGATTGGCGATCTCCAGAACCTCGTTATCCTGCCGGATCTGCGGCCGGCCAAACAGCTGAATGCGTAATGCGGACATCAAAACAGTCGGTTTAAGGGGGTAATTTCCATATTTTCGGCCAGAGGACGCTCAGGTAACGCCCCGCAGACAGCCTGCAAACGGCCCTTTTATAGGATGGAATCAAGTTTGAAGGACAAAAACAGAGTTCCCTTCCCGATTTTTCAAAGTGTACCATCACAAATGGAGGCAAACCATGAACACCCAGCTGAACGCCAACCGCAACCGAAAAAGCATCTCTCTTTGGGCAACTCTGGCGCTCATCATCCTGATCGCCCTGGCTTTTTCAGCCAGCGCCGCATCCGGGAACAACCCGGAAAGAGCCGGTCTGGTGGAGCGGCCGGTCCAAAAGATCGCCTCTGCCCAGCCCATGTCGCCTTCGGAATCCCTGTTCAACGGAAAGCCAACCCTGATTTACCTGTACGCCGATGAGCACTGCCAGTATCGCTACTGCCTCTCGCCCCAGGTGGTTGCCTACAAGCTTTCTGCTGAATATGGCGATTCCGTCAACTATGTACCTCTGAGGATGCTGACCCATCCGAACGGCGAACTCTTACCGATCGAGAATTGGGACCTTTACCCGGTGGAACCCTACGGGACCTGGCTGGAAACCATCCTGAAGGCCGACGCGCAGACCAGCCTGGCCCAGGTGCTCTTGGTGGACGCCGATGGCCAGCTGGTTTTCCAGGGCGACGAATTTTTCTCCTGGAAGGATTTGGCCCCTCATATCGACTCGACCGGTGCAGCCAAGCTCAACCAGGCGCTCCCGGTAAGTGGGGAGCGCTCCACTTTCATTTAGCACATTTTCGCAAATTCGATAAGGCGCTGGTTTCGGGGCGATGATCCGCAATCGCCACTCAAACCAGCGCCTTATTTCGATACGGGCCCTTCATTCAGATCCCTCGGACCCTCGGGACAGGCTTAAGCAGAGATGCTTTTATGGACCTGCCCTAAACCTGGGCGCGCCCAAACCGTCTCCATAGATTTTCGCCTGGCCATCGCAAAAAGCGAAGCGTGAAATCGATTCAGAACGGGCTCATTATTACGTTCCCTTTGAATCCACGCGCGGCAGACCGGCCGCTTTCCAGGCATCCATTCCACCGGTCACGTTGAACAAGTTGGTGAACCCATGCCGCAAGAGGATGCTGGCCGCGATGCTCGAACGATACCCGCTGGCGCAGGTCACTGCGAGCGGCTGATCGGGGGCCAGTCCCAGCTGCTGAACGTTTTCGGCTATCTCGCGGTAGTGCAGGTGCACTGCACCCTGGATGTGGCCTTCGTCCCACTCGTCCCGGCTCCGCACGTCCAGCACGGCCAGCTCCCCGCCGTCCAGCGCCTGTTGCAGTTGTTCGACCGCGATCTGCGGCAGTTGCGCGACAGATTTCCCTGCCGCCCGCCAGGCGCCCATCCCACCCGCCAGATAGCCGTTCAGCCGGCGCTCCAGGCCGATGAAGGCCGCCGCCCGCTGGGCACGGTCCGCATCGCCATCCGCCTGCCCCACCAGGAGCAGTTCGTTATCCCCGGGGAGCATCCAGCCCAGGCGCTGCTCAAACTCAGGGCTGGAAAGCTGGATGTTAAAGGCCCCTGGAATGTGCCCGGCACCGAATTCGGCCGAGTCGCGGATATCGACGATTGCCGCCCCCTCCTGAACCTGCGCCTCAAAATCCTGGGGGGATAAGGCAGGCAGGGGATCCAGCGACCTGGTCAGCGGCTGGCGCCCCTGGTTGATGGCGATGATTTTTCCCACGTTCGCCGGCCGGGACGGCTGCCCGGCGGTCATGAAGGCGATGAACGCTTCGCGATGGTCAAATTGAAAGGCGGGGTTGAAGCGCCGCTCGTAGCCCAGGGTGGTGACAAACTTGCCACTCGTCACCCGCCCTCAGGTCGAGCCAGAGACGTGGCCAGGATAGACCTCCACAAAATCCGGCAGGCCGGCGATGCGCTTCATGGCTTTATCGAACAGGACCCCCGCCCCCTCCTCGCCTCCCTGCGCCAGGTCCGGGCGGGCGACGTCGCCGACCAGGATAAAGTCCGCCGTCAGCATCGCCCAGGGGGCATCCCCGCGGCTGTGATCGTAGACCAGCAGGTTGATCTGCTCGGGCCGGTGCCCGGGCACGTGGACCACTTCCAACGACACGTCCCCC
>JBFKII010000414.1:0-2983 GCA_041632295.1 Anaerolineales bacterium
CCCTTTCGGTGGTTTCTCCGGGTTTCACACCGCCCCCTGGAAGAAAATAAACCCCCGGCCTGGGCTCGACGGCCGCAAAATTTTCCCCGTCCAACACCAGCGCATAAGCCCCTCGCCGCTGTACCCAGTCCCGACTGGCTTCGGAGTCTCCAAAAACAGGCATTTCCATCAGGCGCTCGACTTCAGTTTGGCCAATATCCCGGCCAATTTTTCATCGCCACCGGCGGGAGGCCGCCAGTCGACGTGGACAGCTTCGGCGCCTTGGGAGGCCAGGCTTTCGTAAAAGGATTCAAGGCCTACGTTCACCGCGGCCAGTGGACCGATCAGCATTTCTGGATCGGGGAATTTCAGCTCCGGCCCTGACTCCCCGGGCGGGGGCACCATTTCGGCCAGTTTCGACACGGCCTCGCTGACCGATCCAAAGACGGCAGCCCCGGCTTGCTGAAAAGCGTGGATCTGTTTTTCCATGTCTTGGGGGTCCTCGTCCGTTCCGATCACCATCACCACTACCGTGATGCCGTTTGCGGTGGCCTTTTCCACTTCTGGGGCAAGCTCTGCAGCCGGGTCGGGATGTGCCCCTTCCCCGAGCACCACATCCAGCAGTATCATCCCGGTTTCCGGGTCGGCCAATTCCTGGCGTAGGCGGCGGATGCGCAGATCGTTGTCCATCATGGGGTGCAGGCGGCCCTGGGTAAACTCGTCCTCCCCCAGGTCGACGATCGTGTGCGCCCGGCTGTGCATCGGGTTTTCGAGCGTCTGGTGGGCGCTGACCGGCACGTTGGTGTACAGAGGGAATAACAAGTTTTGCAATGCCAGGACAGTTTCAACTGCCAGCGTCCCGCCTGAGAAAAGGCCGCGCAGGTAACGACCATCCAGATCTCCTGTGGGGGAGAGCACCGGTTGCCCACCGGTCTGTCCGACGGCAATGCGGGCGGCCTCCTGCAGGTTGGGTGCGAACTGAAGATTTCCCAGCCTTTGCTCCGGGGCCGGATATCCGATGAAGTTGACCACCACCGGCTTGCCGCAGGCACGCGCCGCACCGAGTAGGCGTGCGGCCACTTCGGGGTTCGGCGGCTTCGAAACCAGCACGATCACCGCAGTTTCCGGATCCTGCGCCAGGCAGTACAGGCTTTGCAAGGCGGTGATCCCCCCGACCTCGGCCTTCAAATCGCGCCCACCCGTGCCGAAGGCGTGGGAAATACCGGCCCCCAGTCGGTGAATCGCGCTGGTGATAGCCTGCAAACCGGTCCCGGAGGCGCCCACCAACCCGATTTCTCCCCGCCGGACCCGGTTGGCAAATCCCAGGCCGACTCCACTGACGATGGCAGTCCCGCAGTCGGGGCCCATGACCAGCAAACCGCGTTCGCTGGCGAATTTTTTTAATTCCACCTCTTCTTCCAGCGATACGTTGTCGCTGTACAGAAACACGTTCAGACCCGCCTCGAGACCCTGGCGTGCGACGCCGGCAGCGTAGCGCCCCGGCACCGATACCAGCAGCCAGCGGGCTTCGGGAAGCGACTTCAAGGCCGATGGGATGCTGCGCGGCCGGAAACCAGTCTGGCTGGCTTTGCTTCGGCGGGCGGCGATCAATTCGTCCACGCGGGCAAGAGCATTTTGGGCGTCATCCTCGGTCGCCGCCTTGACCACGAGCAGAAGATCGTCCGATTTGGCGGCCTGTGCCTCGGCCGGATACAGGCCGCCCTCGATCAGCAGCTCGCAATTTGCCGGCGTGGCCATGACCACACCTGCATCCTTCACCTCGGGCAGCTCAACCAGGGCGCGTTGGAGGTGCATCAGCACCACAGAATCGTAGTACGCCCCCGGCCGGATTTCGATTTTGGTAATTGTCATTTAGTTCTGGCGAGCGCCTTGATACGCGATTTTTTTCAGCGCCAGGCGCCCAGGATAGTGCCCATGACCGCCAGGCTGACTACCTGGTGGCCGGCGGTGATCAGCCAATGCCGCAACGTGTAGCTGTGGAAGATGGCATGGGTGGCGAAAGAGGTGGCGACAAATCCAACCCCGGCGACCAGGCCGGCTAAAAGGCCGCTCACCAGGGAGGCGTTGCCGACATGGCCGATAAACAGGGCCAGGATGTATGCGGTCACAAAAGCGGCCAGCAGGGTCCAGAGATACATCGTCGGACTGGCGCCCATTTCGTCGGGAGATCTGCCGATCTCGGCCATCCAGGCGCTGCCAAAAACACCCGGGCTGAACCATACGAAGCCTACAGCCATGCTGGCGAGGGTCGCCACGACAATGGCCAGCCAATTGAGGCTGATCGCAAACATACCTGCCTCCTATTTCATCAGCTGAGCGGCTTTTTGGACCGCCTGGACGATGTGCTGGTAGCCGGTACAGCGGCACAGGTTGCCAGAGATGGCCTCCCGTATCTCCGCTTCTGTCGGATCCGGGTTGGTCTCCAGGAAGGGGACCAGGGTCATCAGGAATCCCGGTGTGCAAAAACCGCACTGGAGGCCGTGGGCTTCCCAAAAGCCCTGTTGGATGGGGTGCAATTCAGAGTCGCTTTGCGCCAGCCCTTCGACTGTCGTGATCTCATGGCCGTCTGCCTGGACTGCAAACATGATGCAAGAGCGCACGGGAGCGCCGTCGAACAGCACTGTGCAGGCGCCGCAGACGCCGTGCTCGCAGCCGACGTGGGTGCCGGTCAGGCCGGCCTCCTGGCGGATGAAGTCGACCAGGAGCAGCCGTGGTTCCACCTGTTTTTGGACGAGGGCGCCGTTGATTTGCATTGAAACCTGTAGCTTGTCACGCATGATTTTGCCTCGATGCAGCGCGCTGCCATGCCAGCTCTAGCGAGCGATCTGCCAGCACACGCGCCAGGTGCCGCTGGTAGTCCGGTGAAGCGTGGACGCTGCCGGCCGGTTCGATCTCCCGGGCTGCGGTTTTTGCGGCTGTTTTAAAGAGGCTCGCATCTGGCCGCTCGCCTTGCAGGATTTCGGCAGCTTGGGTTGCATTCACC
>JBFKII010000415.1:0-2944 GCA_041632295.1 Anaerolineales bacterium
GCCTCCGCCTGTGTTCGCAGTTCTGATTGCGGATCGAGCGCCAGGAATAATCGGAGGTCTTCTAAGGCTTCTCGGTCCACTCCCAACTCCGACCTAGCGGCCCCGCGGTAAAAGTACAGATCTACCTCATTTTCACTCAAATCAAGCGCCCGGTTGAAATTGTCTATGGCCTCCAGGTAATTTTCCAAACGGAATAATGCCAATCCCCGCCCTCGATAGCTCAGGTGGGAGCGTGGATCCAGCTTTATGGCGCGGTTGAAATCTTCCAGAGCCTGCTGGTTGAATTCAAGCGCCAGGTTCGCTTCCCCCCGCAGGCGGTAAGTATCCGAACTGGCGTAACCGATTTCAACCGCCGCATCCAGGTCCTGGACCGCTGCAGCGTAGTCCCCCAGATCGAAATAGATCCTGCCGCGTTCGAAACGGGCCAACCCGAAACCCGGATTGATGTCGAGAACCTGGGCCAGGTCCGAAAACGCAGCCTGCAGATTGCCGGCGCGTTCCTGAGCAAGCGCCCGCTTGAGATACGAGTAAGCATCATCCGGCCGCAGGATGATGGCGGCGCTGAAATCCTGCACCGCAGCCTGAAAATTTTCCAGCCGGGCATAGGCCTCGCCGCGCTGGTCCAGCGCGTAGAAATTTTCCGGGGAAAGGCGCAAGAAAATGTTCAGGCTCAAGATCGTGTTTACGTCGTCGTTCATGGCGCGATAGATCAGCGCCTGGTTTTCGTAGGCTCCGGCTAAATTGGGGTTGGCTGCAATGGCCTGTTCAACATCGGAAAGTGCGAGAAGGAAATTCCTATTTTCTCGATGCGCCGCCGCCCGGTTGTTCAAATAAACCGCTCTTTCGAGTTGCGAGGCCGCAAAGTCGATCGCGATGCCGTAATCCTCAACGGCTTTGCCAAAACGCATCAGCATGCGGAACGTGTTGCCTCGCTGGTTGTAGGCGATCGGATCGGTGTTGTCCAATGCGATCGCCTGGCTGTACTTTGTGAGTGCCAGCTCGTAATCCCCCTGCTGGTAAAGGAGGTTGGCTTCGTCTAAGAGATCCATGGCCGTTTCAGCCTGCCGCCTTGTCGCCTCGGCCTGGCTGGTAGGTTCCCCAGGAACCGGTGTGGCTTGCACATCGACCAGCAGGCAGGGGGTTTCCTCCACCGCCTCGATCTGTAGCGTGCAGCTGGCCTGGAAAAGATACGTCATGGTCTGCTCGACCCCATTGAGGTCGGTCGCCAGGGCTTCCCCGGACACAATCCGGTATTGGGTGGTGACTGCATAGTTGTAGATCGTGCCGTTGGGAGGGGAGACCAGTTCCAGGGATTCGCCGCTTTCCCGGTTGATACCCAGCGCGCTGGATATCCCGGCGTCCAGGGTGACCTCCAGCCCCAGGCTGAGCCCTGTGCCTGCCTGGGACATGACAGCCATTTCGTTCAACGTGCCGGCAATACAGGAAACGGTTTTCTGCTCTAGGATCGGTCCGCAGTGCCCGACGGTCCGAAACTCGGTGATGCTTTCCACCTTTTCACCCTGGGAAATGAGCTGGCCAATCCGCCAGCCTTCTGATAATCCTCCCTGGACGGGGGGCGAGCAGCCGGTCAGCGTGGCGGCAGCCAGTACGATCGCGGCGACCAGGAGTTCTTTCACAGACGATTTTCCTGCGACACCGCAAGGCCGGCGGGTGCATCCGGCGCGGGGACCAGCTGCATAAGGTTCAGGCCGGCTCCCTGGGAACTGCTGCAAGCAGATCGGCAATGATGTCTTCGGTTCGAACCCCCTCCGCCAACCCTTCAAAATTCAGCAAAATGCGGTGGCGGAGAGCTGCATTTGCAATCGCCTCGATATCTTCAAACGCGACGTTATAGCGACCGGATTTAAGGGCGCGCACTTTCGCGCCGCGGATCAGGGCCTGAGCTCCGCGCGGAGAGGCGCCATAGCGGACGAACTGCTTCACCATGTCGGTAGCGAGCGCTTCCCGAGGATGGGTTGCGACCACGAGTCGGGAGACGAATTCAACCAGGTGTGATGCAGCGGGCACGTCCAGCGCCAGGTCCCGCATTGCCAGAATCTCTTCGCCGGAAAGGGCTTTTTCCCCGGCCGGCGGTGCGGTGCCGGTGGTCCGGAGGATGATTTCGTTCAACTCAGATGCAGCCGGGAAGCGCACGTCCACCTTGAACATGAAACGGTCCAGCTGGGCTTCAGGGAGAGGGTAGGTCCCTTCCATTTCAATCGGGTTTTGAGTTGCGAGCACAAAAAACGGCTGTCCCAGGTGGTAGGTTTGCTGGGCGACGGTGACGGTCATTTCCTGCATCGCCTCCAGCAGTGCAGATTGTGTTTTTGGTGTGGCCCGGTTGATTTCGTCGGCCAGGATCAGGTTGGCAAAAATCGGGCCGCGCTGGAAACGAAACTCCCGCCGGCCGTTTTCGTCGATCAAAATCTCTGTCCCAACGATATCGGCGGGCATCAAGTCCGGGGTGAACTGGATGCGGGCAAACTCCAAGTCCAGCACCTCCCCGAGCGTGCGGATCAGCATGGTCTTCCCCAGGCCAGGAACGCCCTCCAGCAGTACGTTTCCCCCGGCGATGACGGCGATCAGGACGTGCTCGATCACATCACGCTGGCCGACGATCACTTTCCCAATCGCCGCTTCGATTGATTGGATCTGCTCCCGGAATTGTTCCGGCGTTATCGATTCCATGCTATTCCCTTCGGTTGACGAGTCCCAGCCAATAACCCAACCCAAGCAGGAGTGCGCAGAAGATTGTGGCGGTGCCCAGATAAATTGGCCCGACCTGCCAGATGCGCAGGCCGGTCGTGACAGCTGCGATCTGGCCGCCCCAAAAGCCGGTCCAACCCAGCACAAGGTAGAGCAGGAGCTTTCCCAGGCCGCCTCCGCGCCAGAAATGAAAAAGCGCTCCATACAGGCTGGAGACGATCATACCAAAAACAAAGCC
>JBFKII010000416.1:0-2927 GCA_041632295.1 Anaerolineales bacterium
GGGCACGTTGCCGCCTCCGCCGCAGCACTCGGTGTAGTCCATGCTGTCGAAACTGGCGCCGGCGGTCGGGGCATCCAGCCCGGACGCGCCGGCCAGGGTGATATTGCTGCTGGCGGGCAGATTCATCGCCGCGACGCGCATGTCCTCGATTTTGGAACGGTCGATGATACTGTCGCCGCGCTCCAGGCGAATCTCGCCGCGCCGCCAGCGGTCGTATTGGTTATTGGGATCGTACACCCCGGCCGGGATATCCCGCAGGTCGACGACCACCGGACGGACCGGGCCCTCCCGAGGGGCCTGGTCGACGGCGCCGTCCCGAACGGCGGGGGCGAAAACCTGCGGGCTGGCCGCCGGCGAAGTGAATAAAACCATCGCTGCGCTGGCCAGCAGGCCGGGTATCAAAATAAAAATGAAGGCTTTTTTCAAAGACATGCTATCTCCTTGGATCTGGTGCCTAACCACGGCCTGGATGGCAGCGGCGGGCGAACAGGACGGACAGGCCCGCAGCGCGGGACATTAACCGGGAAGCGGCAAGTGCCTGCGTTGCTTCTCGGGGATAAATTGCCAATCGTTGGGTTGCAAAGGAAAAGGATAAGCTCCACTCGTACCAATTATAAATAGATGATGAGAAATTTCCATGCGCTATTTGGGGGATAAGATTGGACTTTTACCAGGTCCGTTGCGAAGCGGCCTGGACTGAACAAAATGGCTCTATAATTGGTTTCAAACGCAACAGAAATTCCTGTCTGGATTGGCGGCCAACACCAGCAGTGCTCATCTGCTGCAGCCTGAACCACAGTTTTCCTAAAGGAGGCGTCATGGACAACACCCCCAAATCCTGCCTGTTCATCCTCAACAACGGCCCCTACGGGGATGAGCGCCCGTACAACGCGCTGCGCCTGGCGCTCAACCTGGTCCGGCGGCCGCAGACCCGGGTGTGCGTGTTTATGACCGGCGACGGTGTGCTTTGCGCGGTCAAGGGGCAGAAAACCCCCGAAGGCTACTACAACATCGAGCGTATGATGGCCTCGCTCGCCCGGCGAGGGGAGGTGGCCACCTGAGGGACCTGCATGGAGGCCCGCGGGATCGGGTCTGAGATGCTGGTGGAAGGCGTGCTGCGCGGCAGCATGGACATGATGGGCGATTGGACTCTGGCGGCCGACCAGGTCCTGGTTTTTTAGGCTGCAATCCACCTCCACACGCAACAATTTTGGAAAGGAGCGAAAGATGAACACGAAAACGGTGCTGATCCTGGGCGGTGGTGTGGGGGGTATCGTGGCTGCCAATGCACTGCGCGACCGGCTGCCCGAGCCCCACCGCGTGGTCGTGGTGGAGAAACAGGCCGAACACGTTTTTTCCCCTTCGCTGTTGTGGGTGATGGTCGGCTGGCGACGGCCCCAGCAGGTCACCAAGCCGCTCCAACGCATGCTGCGTCCCGGGGTGGAACTGCTGCTGGCGGAGGTGTTGGCGATCGAGCCCGAATCACAGCGAGTCAAAACCAGTGCGGGCGACCAGGCGTACGACTACCTGGTGATCGCCCTGGGCGCCGGCCTGAACCCGGAGGCTGTGCCTGGGTTCACGGAAGCCGCCCATACGCCCTACGACCTGGACGGGGCGACGGGGTTGTGGAAATCTCTCCAGCAATTTGAGGGTGGGCGCGTGGCGGTCCTGGTCGCCGCCATGCCCTACAAATGCCCGGCAGCGCCTTACGAGACCGCCCTGCTGCTGGACGATTACCTGCGGCGAAAAGGCCTGCACGCCCGCAGCCAGGTGGATGTTTACACTCCGGAGACCCTGCCCATGGGGGTGGCAGGACCCGGGATGGGGCGGGCGGTGGTTGGGATGCTGGAAGCCAGGGGGATCGGTTTCCATCCGCAGCGGAACCTGAGCGGGATCGAGGCCGGCGACGCAGCGCTGCATTTTGACGGCGGAGAACTGTCACATTTCGACCTGCTGGCCGGGATCCCGCCGCACCGCGCACCCGTTTCGGTACGAGAAACAGCGCTCTCCAACCAGGCCGGCTGGGTGCCGGTGGACCGGCGCACCCTCCAGACCAACTTTGAGAACGTATACGCGCTGGGGGACGTTTCCGCCGTCACGCTGTCCAACGGGATGGCGCTGCCCAAGGCGGGGGTCTTCGCCGATGGGCAGGCGCACGTTGTGGCCAACCGGATCGCCCAGGAAATCCTCGGGCCCGGGCCCCAGGACGAATTCGACGGTTTCGGTTTCTGCTGGATCGAGACCGGCGGCGGTTCGGCCGGTTTTGCCAGCGGGGAATTTTACGCCGAACCCGACCCACGCGTACCCTTGCCGCGCTCCGGACGCCTGTGGCACTGGGGAAAGATCGTTTTTGAGAAGTACTGGCTGGGGGAGGGGGCCACCCGCATGGCAGCGCGCCTGGGCTTGCAGCTGGGCAGCCGGATGATGGGCGTTCCTGTCTCGATCCGGGATTAGGCTGACGGAAATCTGGAATGGAAATCGAAAAAGGGACGGGCATCCATATGGGTGCCGGTCTAACTGGCCCTGGGTGAGATTGACTGAAAGGGCTTTTCAAAATTCTAACGCCAGGCCGCGGAGACGGGGAGCCGCAGAGTGTTTCCATGATAGCCGAGGGCCTGCTTCTTTAATTTCACGATATGACAGGGAAAGTGAAGTTGGCGGATGCTCTCCTCTTAGGTACCCGAATCCGGAACCTCCGTTCTTCCGACCAGCCACCAGGTTTCCATCTCCCCTTTGCCTTTGATGTCGACGATCCCGCGCTTTTCGCAGGCAAATGCCTCCTTGAGGATCTCTCTGGTATGGGTGGTGATCTGGACTTTACCCGCCTCACCGTGCGACTCCATCCGGCTGGCTGTGTTGACCGTGTCCCCCCAGACATCGTAGTGAAATTTCTTGCGGCCGATCACCCCGGCCACCAGCGGCCCGGA
>JBFKII010000417.1:0-2916 GCA_041632295.1 Anaerolineales bacterium
ATACTCCCCCTCCCTGGAGCTCGCTTTCCGCATCGCCCGGGCTTTCAATTCGCCCCTGGAAGAGGTCTTCAGCTACGAACCGGTCGAAAAAGCCTCCGGAGGGCGGTAGGAGATGCAGGCCGAATTTTGGGACAAACGCTCACGGCATCACGATGGAACATCCAGCGGCGCGGCCTGCTGCATTACGAGACCCCCGGCCAGGCCGAACGCCGCTGACCGATCCGATCCCTGATCGGCCGGGCGCAAAAGGCCGGGCTGTCGCCGCCGATCTGCAGCTTTTACGGCAGGGAGCTGGAAGGTCTGGTCGAGGATGCCAGTTTTGACATGCTTGAAAACCTAACAGGAAAAGAAAAGGCGCAGTCCGCTGGATCGCGGCATGGCGCGAGGAGACAAAGAAATGAAAGCAGTGAAGTACACAAAATACGGAGGGCCGGAGGTCCTGCGTTTCACTGATGTAGAAAAGCCGGTTCCCGGCCCGGAGGAGGTGCTGATCCGCATCCACGAGACCCTGGTGACCGCCTCCGACATCCCCGGCCGCGAGGGCGATCCTTTCCTCGTGCGGTTTTTCAGCGGGCTGCTGCGGCCCAAAGCCATCCCGGGCAGCGACCTGGCGGGGCGGATCGAAGCCGTCGGCGAGCAGGTCCAGCGCTTCAAGGTGGGCGACCGGGTCTTCGGCGCTGTCAGCCCCGGCACCGGCACCCATGCGGAGTACATCTGCGTCCCCGAAAAAGCGGTCCTGGCGACCATCCCGGATGGGATGCGCGACGAAGAGACCGCCGGCATCTGCGACGCGGCCATGACCGCCCTGACGTTTCTGAGGGATGTGGCGGACGTCCGTCCGGGGCAAAAAGTGCTCATCAACGGCGCTTCCGGGGCGATCGGTACCTTTGCCGTCCAGCTTGCAAAGCATTTCGGCGCCGAAGTGACCGGGGTGTGCAGCGGCCCAAATGCCGAACTGGTGCGTTCCCTGGGCGCAGACCGGGTGATCGACTACACCCGGGATGACTTCACCCAAAACGGCCAGGCTTACGACGTCATCTTTGACGCCGTCGGAAAGCGAACCTTCCTGCAGTGCCGGGATTCCCTCACCCCCGGCGGGAAATACCTGACCACCGTCCCTTCGATAGGGATCCTCTGGCACATGCTTCGGACGGCAAGATCCGGCGGCCGGAAAGCGGTTTTCTCCGCTACCGGACTCCAGCAGACGGTCGAAAAACTGGAGACCCTCAAAGGGATGCTGGCCGCAGGGCAGCTCAGGTCCGTGGTCGGGCGGCGCTATCCTTTCGAGCAGATCGCCGAGGCGCACCGCTACGTCGAAAGCGGGCATAAAATCGGAAACGTGGTCATCACCCTGGCGGATTAGTCGCCCGACCAGCACAACTTCGATTACCCCCCTTGCGTATATCTTTCAGATCACCCCGAATCTGAGGAATATTCACCACCATTTCGAGGAGCACCGATGAAAGCCGCCTTTTATGACCGCTACGGCCCCCCGGAGGTCGTCACTATCCGGGAGGTCGGCAAACCGCCCCTCCTGGACGACGATCACATCCTGGTGCGGGTCCACAGCGCGGCGGTCAATCCTTACGACATTTTTTTCCGGAGCGGCTACCTGCCTGTCCGCCTGGCGAATGGCATCCTGAAACCCAGGCAGACCTTCTCGGGCGGCGATATGGCCGGGACGGTTGAGGCCGTCGGCCCAGGGGTGGACCAGTTCAAGCCCGGCGACCGGGTCTTCGGAGGCGGCCGGGGCGCCCATGCCGAATTCGCCCGCAGCCAGCAGAAATTCCTGGCCCGCATGCCGGAGAACGCTTCGTTCCACGAGGCCGCCGCGCTGCCCACCGTGGCGCTGACCGCCCTGGAGGCGCTGCGGGATACCGCCCAGGCCCAAGAGGGGCAAACAGCGCTGATCTACGGCGCTTCCGGCGGGATCGGCCACATAGCTGTCCAGCTGGCCCGACACTACGGCATGCACGTCACGGCGGTCTGCAGTACGGGCAACCTAGAGTGGGTCCGCGAACTCGGGGCTCATGAAGTGATCGACTACACCCAGGAGGACTTCACCCACAACGGGAAGAAATACGATCTGATTTACGACACGGTCGGCAAACGCACCTTCTTTAACACCCGCAACTCCCTGACCGAAAACGGGATGTACATCACCGAGCACATCCTGTACCCAAAATACCACGCGCTTCAAATGCTGCTCGGTATCCTGACCGGAGACCGGCGCATGAAAATCCACCTGACCCAAACGAACCGGCCCGACCTGGAAACCATCGCCGGGCTGGTGGATGCTGGCGCACTGCGGGCGGTGATCGACAGGGTATACCCGCTGGCACAGGTCGCCGCCGCCCACCGCCACGTGGAAAGCGGGCATACGAAGGGTAAGGTGGTTGTCGAAGTGCGGCCGGATCAGGGCGGGACCGCTGTTGAATAGAACCTGACTGCTTTACTGCTGTTCCCCCTCTGGCTAAAGAAAAAATACCAGGCCGCCGGCGATCACTCCCACCAATATCATCAGGGCAAAGGCCTGCAGGACCGGCCGGCGCAGCTCCGGGGAGCCGGAAAAATAGGCGATCGCGCCCTTGGACACAGTGTTCATCAAGGCCGCGATCACGACCGCCGCACCCGCCACCTCGGAAGCCAGCTGCTCGCTGTTGGCCAGACGCGTCACGCTCAGGGTGATCGCATCTACGTCGGTCAGGCCGGTCAGGAAGCTGGCCAGGTAAACGCCCGAAGAGCCCAGAAAAGTCTGGGCATACTCCACCACGACCAGCACAACCGCAAACAGCAGGCCGAACTTGATCGCCGTGGAAAGCTTGAGCGGGTTGGTGATCTTGAACTCCGGCCGGATGGTGGGCTGGTCGTCTGGGTCCCGCCTTTGCAGCACGAACATGAATAGCAGCCCAGCAA
>JBFKII010000418.1:0-2894 GCA_041632295.1 Anaerolineales bacterium
CGGTAGCGGTACTCGTTCTCGGGGTCGATCGCCAGCACGTAGACGTCCGTCAGGTCCGGGCTGTTGACAGCGAAGCCCCAGCCGAGATGGCGGTTGTGGCCGTGGATGATGACCGGCGCCCCGGGGAAGAGCGCCCCGGCCATGTCCCAGCCGGCCTCGCTGCGCACGTGGGCCTCGTACCAGGCGACCGGCCCCTCCCAGGGCTGGTGGGAGTTGACCGCCAGGAAAGTGCTGTCGTCGGTGGTACGCACGGGGCCCAGGGCGAAGACATTCGAGCCGTAGTCGCCGCCGGCCGACTCGTATACCCGCGGGTACGGGGCGCGCCAGCCAGTCGGCCCGCTTGAGATTTCGCTCGGACGGGTGTCCGCAAACAGCGCGTTGAGCGTGTTGTCCAGGCCAAAGAAGAGCGGCGAGCGCTGGACGGAAGCGGCAACCAGGTCACGGCCGCTCAGCGGGAACAGGGCCTCGGAGAGGACGGCTTCGGGATGCATGGCGGCGTAGAGGTTGACCCCGTCGGCGTAGCCGTCCAGGAGGGCGCGCGTTTCGGGGGCCAGGTCGCTTTCATAGCGCGCCTCGACCACGTCCCAGATGCGCAGTAGGCGCACCAGGAAGTCCACGGGGGCGGCGTCCGGCCCGTACACCGCGGCCAGGTCGCCGCGCGCCGCCAGGAAGACCTCCTGGATGGTCTTGAAATCATCCTCGGAATGGGCGTAAGCCAGGCCGAAGGCGGCATCGGGATCGGTGCTGCCGAAAATGTGGGGCACCCCGTAGCGGTCGCGCAGGATGCGGGCATCGTAAGCCTCCGCCAGCGGGAGCAGGTGGTCGAGGTCGGGTGCCTGCCGGGGCGAGTAGATGTAGACCAGCGCGGTCAGAAGGACTGTGCCGATCACGAACGCAGTCTGCAAAAAATGGGAGCGGTCTTTTCTCATCGGTTTTCCGGATTTATCAAACCCTGATTATATAATCAATCAAAAGTCTTGATCGGGCATTTCCCCGGATTTTCGGTTGTTCTGGCGGGCTTCGAGGTCGCGCGCCGGGAGCCCTTGTTGAGGAACAATCAGCGGATCGATGCTTTTTCCTATTTTTCGCCACCTTGGAACGGAAACCGTGTTTTATCCACCAGCAGGATGATGTTCCTGGTTCCAGAGGACCATTTTGTTGGCATTGCAAATACGGGAGCAAATGCTGGAAAGAACGTCGGGAGGCAAAAAATGTCAGAGGAAACAATCAACGGGAACGGAAAGGAAATGGACCTCGAGAAGCGCACCGAGCAGGAGATCCTGCGGGATAAGCGCATCGAGCAACTCCGGGAGGAGATCCGGAAGCGCAATAACCGAATCCGCCTCAACCTGGGGTTGATTGGAATCCTGGTCATGGTGGCGGGCGCGGCGGCGGTTCTCTACAGGCAGATCCTGTTCACAGAGGAAAATTTTGTGCTTGGGATTATGGGAGTGGTCGGGCTCCTGTTTTTCAGCGGCCAGATTTATAGCAGCGGAGAGACGGATACGGCACGCCTGCAGGCTGACCTGGACAAGCTCGAGCTGGACAAAGAGGTCGGCGATCGACTGCGTGCCCGGGCCCAGCTCGCCCAACCGGACCAGGAATCAAGCGCCGCAGCGCCCTCTTATTTCGATAGTCTGGTGGAAACCAATGTCGTCAACCTGCGTGAATATTACAATCTCGTGCGGGTGCACACCCACAACAGCTTCCGAATTTCGATATACGCCGGCCTGGTCGGTTTTATCCTAATCGCTGCCGGTCTGACCCTGGGCTTCAACGCCGATGAGCAGGGGCAGGTTGTCGCCTATATTTCAGCAGCTTCCGGGCTCTTCGTCGAGTTTATTTCCGGGGTCTTTTTCTATCTGTACTCCCGCACTGTGCGCGAGTTGAAAGCCTATCACGACAGCCTTTTGGACGTGCAGAATGTCCTGCTTTCCTTGAAATTGATCGATGGGGCCGGCCCTGAAAAGGCGCCGGAAATGATCGCTGAGATGCTCCGTTTCTTAATGGAACGCAAGCATGAGTCTGTGCCGGGGATGAGCAAAGCAGCGGAGAAATGACCGGCACGGTCTCCCGGGCCCCTCCTGCACGTATTTTTCGGAAACCTGTTGTGACCGGTAAATGAATGATGTGGCTGCTGATTAAGAACTTGCTTTTCACGGTGCTGGTGCCCGGGATGGTGGCGGGTGTGATCCCCTGGCGGTTGGGCGCAGGACGAACAACGGCGGGCGGGTGGCTTCTGCTCCTGGTGATCCTTTTGTACGCCGCCGGAATCGGGATTTACGCCTGGTGCCTGTGGGATTTTGCCGCTTTTGGCCGGGGGACTCCGCTGCCCGTCGATGCACCCAGGAAGCTGGTCGTGCGCGGGCTTTACCGTTATGTGCGCAATCCCATGTATCTGGGCGTGCTGGCCGTGATCGCCGGCTGGGCGGTGCTGTACCGCTCGGCCGGGCTCGCTCTGTATCTGGTCATTTTGTGGGCCCTGTTTCACGCTTTCGTCCTTTTCTATGAAGAACCCGCCCTGGCCCGGTTATTCGGAGCGGAATATGCCGCCTACCGGATGCAGGTAGGCCGCTGGCTGCCCAGGCTGGGTCGCTAGCAATGTAGCTACCGTTAGGGTGTGGGCTCGTCCGGCGCGATGAATGCAAGGCCGGGCGAAATATGGCATTTTTCAAGGTCTCTTTTGCATTTACCCATTTTCATCACTTGCCGAGACGATTGATCGGAGCAACCATGGCCACATCCAGACCATACGTCACCTCTGAAGGCCCCAGGTTTCGCCGTTTTGCGGCATTTCCGGTTACGGTCCAGGCGATACTGGTCAATTCAGACGAGAGATTTCTCCTCCTTCTTAATCCGGCCGGCGACCAGGGCTGGCAGGTTGTCAGCGGGGC
>JBFKII010000419.1:0-2889 GCA_041632295.1 Anaerolineales bacterium
GTGAAAGTAGGCGTCGGCGGTACGGGGGTGAAAGTAGGCGTCGGCGGTACGGGGGTGAAAGTAGGCGTCGGCGGTACGGGGGTGAAAGTAGGCGTCGGCGGTGCCGGGGTGAAGGTGGGCGTCGGCGGTATGGGTGTGGGCGTATCGGTCGGTGTGGGTGTCGGCGGGATGGGAGTGGGTGTGTCGGTCGGTGTGGGTGTGGGCGTGGGCGGTATGGGAGTGGGCGTGTCGGTCGGTGTGGGTGTCGGCGGTATGGGAGTGGGCGTGTCGGTCGGTGTGGGCGTGGGCGGATTGAGTGGCGTGCTTGTATTTGTAGGGGTCGGCGGAACGATTGTGGGCGTGTTCATGTCTGGAGACGAGAAGTGAGCCCGTTCCCAGCCGTCCGCCGGCCTCATGCTGCTCTGAAAAGCGGTATCCGGTTCGATTCCGTCAAAAGACTCTTTCAGATTGAAGCCGTCCAGATCGACATCGACTGCCCTATCGGCCGAAGCGGCCAGGCTTGGGTCGCTGGCAAACGCGGAGAACCCAAGGCCGATCAGGAGTACCAGCGGGACGATGATAAACGTCACGAACAGCTTGCGCTTGTGGGGGTTGTGGCCGGAAGTCTGTTTCATGCTGCCCTCATCGTTTCTTCAAGTTTTTGGCACGCCAAATATTGCGAATAAGGCCTGCCAGGATCGCCCATCAAAATAGGCTCAAGTCGTGCGGTCAAGCGTTTTCAATTGCTTGCAGGGGATTGCTGCTGGTGAAAAATTAATACAAGCTAAGTTAGTATAACAAAGCAGGGAGTGCCTCACAAGGATGAATATACCTAATACCCTGGATGGCGCACAGACTCCTGGGATTAACCCACCCCATTCCTGAATTCTCCCAGCAGCGTGACCTTCGACTTCTGGTCTGGAACTCACCGGGCGGTGATGTTTGAAACCCGCAACCCGGGACCCGGTTTGTGTGGAGCATTGCAACAACTCGTCCCGGTGCGCTGTGCTGTGAAAAATCAACCTGCGGCCATCAAGGGCCGAGAGATTCCTGTGGAAATGACGTAACTTATCCCGGCTGTTTTGGTTCGGAAGGACCGGGCGCGGCGTCTCCGGCGCCACGGATCTCGGCTCCTGCCCCTGTGTTTTTCAAAATTAGGTCGACAAATTCTCCTACCTTCAAGGGCCTGGCACCGTCGAGACCCATCGAGCTGGCCAGGCGGACGATCTGCGGCGCTTCCACTGCCGCAGCGTGCAGCAGAGCCTGCCGGTAGAGCACATCCCGCGCCGGGCCATCCGCCCGGATCTGCCCGGCGGACATCACGACCACCCTTTCACAGTGTTCGGCGCAGAAATCCAGATCGTGCGAGATGACGATCACCATGCGGCCCGCCTCCCGCAGGCTTTCAACGATCCGGCCGATCCGCTCAATGCCCCGCCCGTCCTGCCCGGTGGTCGGCTCGTCCAGCAGCAGGATGGGCGTGTCCATGGCCAGGGCCGCGGCGATCACCAGCAGTTTCCGCTGCGAAAGGGGCAGGTCGTAAGGGTGCGTCTCCGCCGAATCGGCCAGCCCGACCTGCTCCAGCGCCGCGCCCACCAGCGCTTCGATCCTCCCAGTTTCATACCCGAGGTTGCCAGGCCCGAAGGCGACCTCCTGGTGCACGGTGCGGGAAAAAAGCTGGTCATCCGGGTTCTGAAAGGCGAAACCCACCCGCGCCGCCAGCCTGGCGGGCGAAACCCTTGCCGTATCCCAGTCTCCCACCATCACGCGCCCGCGCTCGGGCCGCAGCAGACCGTTGAGGTGTTTTGCCAGTGTGGACTTGCCGGCTCCGTTCTCCCCGACGATGGCAAGGGTTTCCCCGGGTTCGATCCGCAGGCTGATCCCGTCCAACGCCAGCACGCCGGTCGGGTAGCGAAAGGAGACCTTCTCAATCCTGATTTCCATCGAAGAAAGCCGCGGCCTGGTCCAGGGTGACGGGTAGCTCGCCTCCCCGGTTTTCACGAAAGCCTTGCCGCTGCGCCTCCAGCGCCGCTGCGGTGTAGCGGGTGGGTGCAATTCCCAGCGATCGCAGGTCCGGCCGGGTCAGCACGCGCCGGGGATGGTCATCGGCGATCATTTTTCCTTCCCTCAGCAGAACGATACGGTCGGCAAACGAGGCCAGCCACTCCAGCTTATGCGTGGCGCACACAACCGTATGGCCGCCTTCGGACACCAGCGCGCGCAGGGCGGCGTACACTTCCCGGGTGCCGACCGGATCCAGCTGGGAGGTGGGCTCGTCCAGTACGAAAAGCCGCGGGCGCAGCACCACGACCGAGGCGATCGCCAGGCGCTGCTGCTGCCCCCCGGAAAGGGCGTATGGGGAATGACCGGCCTGATCGCGGAGACCGGTCTGTGCCAACGCGGTGTCCACCCGGGAGGCCATCTCCGGAGGCGGCACCCCCATATTTTCCAGGCCGAAGGCGACCTCTTCGCGCACTGTGAAGCGCGCCCCGCTGATCTGGTTGAAAGGATTCTGGAAAACCAGGCCGACAGCCCCGGCCATCGTCCCCAGGGGGGTCTCCCGTACAGGATGGCCGGCCACTTCGATCTCCCCTTCCAGCCTGCCTTTGTAAAAGTGGGGTATGAAACCGCTCAGGGCCAGGCACAGGCTGGATTTGCCGGAACCGTTGGCGCCGATCAGGCCGACGAACTCGCCCGCTGAGACCTGCAGATCGATATCCTGCAGGGCCGGGCGTTCCGTGCGGGGATAGCGGTAGGTAACCCCGGCGAGGCGGATCATGGAGATAGCCATCCCAACAGGCGCCAGAGCACCAGGAGCACGATCAGCCCGCTCAGCGTAGACCGGGTGATCCTTTGCGCGCGGCTGTCCACCAGCGGGTGCAGGCTGGTCTTGGGGCCGGGATGGTTGAA
>JBFKII010000420.1:0-2883 GCA_041632295.1 Anaerolineales bacterium
CAACTTGCGGGTATGTATGCTAACGAACGAACCTCCTTTTTATTGCGGTTGAATTAGGACCAGGTAGTGGGAGTTGAAAATTCGCAGGCCTTCCAGGAGCGAAGCAAGCGCCCAGGAAAGCGGAACCACCCGCCGGGCGATCGGCGGCGCCAGCGTGATCCGCCTGAAATCGAAGCGGCAGCCGGCAAACAACGCCCGGATCTCTTTCGGTCGGATCCCCTGGGTCTGCGGATTGGTCGGGTTCAGCCAGAAGTCATACCAGAGGAGCGCACCCCCCGGTTTCAGCACCCGGAGCATTTCCTGGGCCATCCTGGACTTGACCGCCGGGTCCAGCACGGAGGAAAAGGCGGTGAACTGCAATGCCAGGTCGAAGGATGCGCTGCGATACGGGATGTGCTGACCGTCGGCCAGCAGGATGGCGGCCCCGGTCAATGCCTGCCGGCAATCCACAAGCCTATCCCCGATCAGGTCCAGGCCGTGGAGCTGCCGCACGTCCCGGCAGTAAAGCAGGAACTCCCGCAGCACCCCCCCCGCCCCGCAGCCGATTTCCAGCATCTGGCGCCCATCGAGTGGAAACAGCCTGGCACGGCGCAGCATCTCCAGGGCTTTCCGCTGCCTGCTCTGGACTGCAAACAGGTTGACCGGGTTGAACAGCGAGTATTTCTCTCCGGCATCCGGGCGATCCGCCCGCCGCTGGTACTCCACCTGCATGCGTTTCAAGTCTTCGGAACTGCTCAACGCTCTTGGGATCGGGCCGACAGGAAATCGCCTGCCGGGACCCGCCCTTTCCGGTCCCCCCAACGCCCTGCAAAACGCACCAGGCCGGATAAAAATCCCAGTCCGTAGGCAAAATGGAGGATCAGATACACGATCGGCAGGACCGGCAGGTATGCCCACCCGTTTCGGGCGGATACGAGCAGAGAAGCGGCCAGATTGGTGGCAAGGTAAGGCAGAAATAAGGCTGCCGAAATCGGAAAGGGCAGGGCAGCCGGCCAGATGATGCCGACCAGGATCGAGAGGATCAGCAGGCCAGCGAAGGCCGGAGGGGCAAACTGTCGCAGCTTCATCTGCAGGGGGTGCTTCTGCAGCACGCGCACCTTCCAGAAGCCGTACTGGAAATACTGGCGCCAGAGGGCGCCCGGAGAGCTGCGCACATAATACACCGATCGGATCCGCGGGTGGAGCAGGATGCGCCCACCGCCCGCGCGCAGGCGGTAATTGAATTCGTCATCCTGATCCCGTACAAGCTCTTCATCGAACAGGCCAAAGCGATCGAACACCGATCGTTTCCAGGCTCCCAGGTAGACCGTGTCCACCCATTCCTCCCGATCGGAATAATGAAAGCGGGCGTTGCCGACGCCAAACACACTGCTGGTGGCAAGGGCAACACCCCGGCCGAAATAGTTTTGGCCTTCGGCGTTCATCCTACCGCCCACATTGCTGCAGGCGCATTCAATGAGAATCGAAACGCACTGGCGGATATAGTCTGGGGCAACAACCGTATGCCCGTCCACCCGGATCACGATTTCCCCACGTGCGCGTTCAAGCGCCCGGTTCAGACCGGTGGGAACGATGCGCTGCGGGTTATCGACCAGGAGAACCGGGATCGGCCCGCTACCTGCGGCGATCTCCTCGACGATCTCGCGGGTGCCGTCGGTGGAATTTCCGTCGGCGACCAGGATTTCATAGCGGTCCTGCGGGTAGTCCTGGGCCAACACGGCCCCAAGGCATTTGCGGATATGGCGGGCCTCGTTGCGAACCGGCAGAATGACCGAAACCAAGGGCGTATTCATTTCCACCGCCGGACCACGCGCTGGTAGACGGACATCACCCGCCCGGCAACCCGGTCCTCGGATAGGTCCGCCACCGCGTTTCTGCCCGCGAATTGAATGCGGGGGAAAAGCAGCGCCTTGCGCAGGTCCTGGGCGATGGTCTCGGGGTGTTCGTCGGCGCAAACAAAGGATCCCGCCACAGCGTGCAGGCGTTCGGATACGTCGCCCACGTTCAGGGAGACCACCGGCAGATTGCAAGCCAGCGCCTCTTTGACCACTGTCGGCGAGCCCTCCTGCAGCGAGGTGAGCAGGAGCACATCCCCCGCGCTCAGGTAGTACGGCATTTCATCGTGGGGCACATTCTGCACAAGACAAAGCTCGCATTTCACGGATTGACTGAGCAGATCCACTGCAGCCGCTGCCAGCGAATAGCGCTTGTTCGCATCCGCCGGGTTGCCCGTAAACATCACCAGGCTGCGGTCTTCCGGCAGCCCAAGCCTGCGGCGGGCCTGGAACCATGGGATGGGCCGGAAAAGGTCCAGGTCAATGCCGCCCGGGACGACGTGAAATTTGACACCCTTGGGCAGTTGCCGGGCCAGGCTTTCGGACACCACGATCACCTCCGTCGCTCTGCGGGCGACAAAACGGCTGACCTGCCGAAGCAGTCGTCCCCGCAGCGAAAACCTGCCCCCAGAAGTGAAGTAGCCCTGGAGATCGCTTCCGTGAAAGGTGACTACCAGCGGTTTCCTCTTCGGCAGGGCCAGCAACCCACTCTGACCGAAGTGGGCGTGAAGGACATCAAATACCTCCAGGTCGTACTGCTGCCGCAGCCGACGCCAGGCCTTCCAATAATTCCAGGGGCTTTTCCCACCTCGAAAGGGGAACACCTCCACCTGTGCCCCTTTTTGCTTGAGGAATTTAACCTGCTGGACGATAAAAGGAGCCCATTCCGGGTGTTCCGGGGTGGGCCATTCGCTGGTAATGAGAAGGATGCGCATCCCGCAGTGGCTGTTTTTGGCAAAATTCGAGGATTCCGGGGGGGTGCGGCGGCATCACCCCGTCTCGTCATCCGCTGGTTGAGAATCTTCGGTGATGAAGCGCGCTGCGGCGA
>JBFKII010000421.1:0-2878 GCA_041632295.1 Anaerolineales bacterium
CCTGCCGGGGTGACCGGGGTCGATTTCAGCCCCGATGGCGCCCTGCTGGCGACGGGCGGCGTGGATGGGTCGGTTCGAATATGGAACCCAGCCTCCGGAGAACAGCTGGCGCTGTTCATCAGCAATACGGAAAACGCGGTCAACGCGGTCCAATTTAGCCCAGACGGGCGGCTGCTGGCCAGCCTGAACTGGAGTGAAGGCGTGGATGACACGGGCAGCGCCAAGATTTGGGATGTGGAAACAGGGAAAGAATGGTTCACACTGGATGGACTGCCATCCATCCTTTTTGGGCTGGCGTTCAGCCCGGACAACGCCCGCGTGGCCGTTTCGGGGTTTCGCATTGGCTCGGGCCAGGGGTTTGTCCAGGTTTGGAACCTACCTGGAACGGATCAGGGCCCGGCTGCGGGATATTTTTTACAGGAGTACACCGGCCATACAAACGTCGTCCTGGGCATCGCGTTCAGCCCGGGCGGCGACCGCATCGCAAGCGCCAGCCTGGACGGCACGCTGATCGTCTGGGACGTGAAAACCGGGGAGCAGCTGCTGACCCTGCAAGGCAGCGAAGCCGGGATAACCGATGTGGTCTTTTTGCCGGACGGGCGCACGCTGGCAGGCACCAATGCAGACGGCACTACCAGGCTGTATTTACTCAACGTAGAGGACCTGGTGGAATACGCACAATCGCGTCTGACCCGGTCACTGAATCCGGACGAATGCCGCCAGTTTCTTCATCAGGAAACCTGCCCTTGAAATCTCCGGAAGCCAGCACGAAGGTTCGCTGGTTGCGGGCAGGGCAGCGTGAGGTCGGTGCGTACCACACCTTGATACCACGTTAGGGGAAAACCGCTAGAGAATATGTTCTTTCTACAGGCTTATGCTGTTATTTTGCCCCTGATTTCCCGCCTGGACCGCAGCCAACCACCCAGCAAGATCAGGGCAGCGGGCAGGCCCAAAACCAGCAGCCGGCTCTTGACCAGGTCCCGCCGGTAGGCTTTCATATTTTTCCGGATTTCGAAGTCGTCCACATAGATCCCGAATAGGCTGGGATGGCGGTTGGTCAGCCCCAGGCGGGCGGCGACTTCGATCGCCCCGATCTCGAATCCGATCCTCTCCTGGCTGCGGCGCAGAGAAAAGCGGGCGTAGTCGCGCAGGTCTTCGCCCACGGTTTGATCGTATTCTGCCAGGGCTCCCGCCAGGCGCTCGTGCCGGGTGAAGATCTCGTGGAAGGATTCGATCGAAGCCAGGCCCAGGTTGATCAGGTCCCCGGTGCTCTCAAAGCCGTGGGCCGCATCGCCGATCAGCAGCACATTCCCCTGTGTGAAGGTCGGCGCATGGACCTGTTCAAACTTTCCCGCATACCCCTGGTCCCAGGCTGCATCCAGTTCCTGCAAGGACTCCACATCAGCCCCAAAAAACACCCGGTTCAATTCCCGGACCCGCTCCAGGTCCAGATCGGGGCTGTGCTTGACAAGCACGCTGATCTCTTCGGCGGGCTGCACCATGCTGGTGGTCACCACACGGAACTTCTCCGAGGGGTAGTCCGGCAGGTTGTCGACGAACACGTTGGAGGCCAGGAAACGCTCCCCCCCGCCATAACGATCCCATAATTCGCCTTTCGCCGGCAGGCGGTAGGCATACCAGTGGTCCAGCAGGGTCAGGCCAAAGGCCGATTGCGGAAAATCGGGATGCGCCGCCGCCATCAGGCCCCGGGTCTGGCTGCTGATGCCGTCTGCGCCCAGCAGCAGGTCGAAAGGCAGCTCTCCGAGCTGCGCCTCCCGGCAGACGCTGTTTTCAAAATCGATTGCTTCCAGGCGGGCATCGAAATGGATCTCGATCTCCGTTGACGCGATCCGCTCGTAAAGGCAGGCGACGATGTGGTTGCGCCAGTGGGAGTGGACGCCCTCTTCGACGGACTTGAACGTGATCTCGCGGCCCAGGATGCGCTTGTGCAGCACGACTCCAAAAAAAGGGGAGCGCTCCGCCCGGATCGCATCCCAGGCGCCGACTTTCTCCAGGATCTGGATCGAGGCGGGCGAGAAAACAATCGGGAAGGTGAAGCCGTGTTTCTGGAGAAAATTCTCCTTCGATTGGCGCTCGAGCAGAACCACCCGCCGGAAATACTTTTTCAACCGGAGCGCAGCCACCATACCCACCGGCCCCGCCCCGACAATCACCAGGTTTTCCAGTTGTTTGTCTTTTTGCACGAAAACTCTCCTGCAATATTCAATATCCCCTTCAGAAAATATTGTACTACCCCCGGCTTTTTAGCATCCGTGGTTCGTTCATTCCCAAAAGCGAAGTTTCACTGCCAGCTGTTTCATCATCCGTGTCTGCGGCGCCGATTCCAGGATCATGCGGTTGTATTCGTCCATCTTCCCCTGCCTGCGGTAGGCCAGCGCCAGCCGGATCTCCGGGATTTCGGCGACCAGGAAAATTGCCATCAACACGACCGTGTACACAACCAGGGAGAAATCACTGCGAACCACCCACGCCCACACGGCCAGCAGCGGGAACCAGATCAACAGGGCGGTGTGCGGCCGGTTGATCAGGATTCCTAGCAGGGTGCCAGCCAGCGTGGCGGCCAGCATGCCGATCGGTTCGATGACCAGCAGGCTGCCCAGCATCGGCGACAGGCCTCTTCCGCCATTGAAGCGGTGGTACACAGGGTACACGTGACCGAGAACGGCAAAGACGCTGAAAACCAGTCCGTAAGGCTTCCCGGGGAAGATCGCGCGCAGGACGAGAATAGGGACCAACGCCTTGAGCATGTCCAGCAGCGCGACCACGAAACCGTATGCCGGGCCCAGCGCGATCGAGGCGGTGGAAGCGCCGATGCCGCTGACGGACCCCTCTTCCCCCGTTTCGGAGCGGTGCAGGC
>JBFKII010000422.1:0-2874 GCA_041632295.1 Anaerolineales bacterium
CCCAAGACGGCTGCCAGCATCAGCAGCAGGTAGACAAAAAACAGCCGCACCTGGGGGTTCTGCCGCACCTCGTCATAAATTGCCCGGAGCGAATAGCGCTGCTCGCTTTGCTTGGGCCGCCAGCGGGGCTCGAGCCGGAACAGGCTGAGCAGACCGATCACCAGGGCGACCAATGCCACCGCGCCGAAAGCGGACTGCAGCCGATCGGGCGAGTAGTCTTCCAGCATGCGTCCAAGCCAGGTGGCCGTCAGGATGATGCTGACGATCATGATGAAAAACATGGTTGCCGTGGTTTTCGAACGGCCCGCCTCGCCCGAGATTTCAGAAGCCAGCGAAAAATACGAGACAGTCGCCAGGTTGAAGCCCATGCCCCAGGCGCCAAACGTCAGCACGCCCAGGCCGATCCCCAGGCCAAAGTTCTCGGGCAGGATCAGTGCTACCTGGGCGGCCAGCATCAGGCCTGTGGAGCAAAGCAGCAGGCCGCCGGCGATGTACGGTGTGCGGCGCAGGCCGAAAAGCGGATAACGGTCCGAAAAGGACCCGATACCCACCTGTATGAAAGAGAACAGGTAGGGTGGTGAAAACAGCAGGACCACCACGAATGCCAGGATGCCCAGGTCCTCGATCAATATCCGGTTCAGGGTGCTGTTGATCGGGACCAGGGTGGCGGCCACCGCGGCGTGGATCAGTCCCAGCTGCACTCTTTTCAGGAACATACTGCCTCGTGAAAGTTAATGGAAGCGATCAGTCGCCTGCGGTGACCGGCACGGCCCGTGCCGCTTCTTCTCTCGGCTGGGGTCGGGCGGCCAGACGGAAACCGGCGAACATCATGATGGCGGAGATCAACTCACCAATGTAAAGGTATTGCCCGTATCCCAGGCGGGTCAGCGTGCTGGCTGTGCCGATCAGCAGCGCTCCGGCGGCGATCAGCACGTTGGCCACCACCCGGTTGGGCAGCACTTGCTTGCGCCAGAACAGGTATGCCGACCAGATCGCCCCTCCGACCAGTGAAATAAGTCCGTAGATATTGAAAAACGGGGTTGTCAGGCGCACAGGTGTGCCCAGCGGCAGCAACCCCTGAACCACCTGGACCTCCTGGCCGTCTCGCACGACGGTCTCCACCAGGGCGCCGGCCGGCGCGGTCTCACCCTCTTCCAGTACCTTGGTGCCGTACTGCTCGCTGATCGGTTTCTCCACGGTGAACACGCCCGTGTTCAGATTCTGGACCGCCTGCAGCATCAGGTAGCTCGCAAACAGGCTGCCCAGCACCAGGATGACTGTCAGCCCGTGGACCCACCGCTTGCGGATCATCAGGTAGGTGGTGCCGTGGCCGATCCAGGCGGCGTTCAGGGCTGCGCCAAACAAATACCAGCCGAAAAAGACCCACTTGTTCCATGCCACGGCCAGGTAGGCCTCGGCGAAACTGCCCGTCCCAAACATGGCTAGGCCGATCCCCCAGAACAAGAATGCGGGGGTGCGGCGCACGGCATAGCGCTGCAGGACCATGATTGTGAAGACCAGCATCACGGCAGTGGACAGGAAAGGCAAAATCAGGTTGAGATTCATGGGATGCTCCTGAAAAAAGTGCGGGATGGGACCCGCACGGAGGTCAGAACCGGACGATCCCGAGCAGCACGGCGGCCGCGAACAGGATCAGAACGACCGTCAAGACGGTCATGGCGATCAGAAGGGCAGGCACAACCCGCTGGTAAAAGACCGATTTTTCTGGAATGCGGCTGGATTCTTCCGGCTCAATCGCTGGGCTGGCTTTTCTTCGGTAGGCCATGCATAGCTCCCTGAAAAAATAATCCTGCTAATTTTCACCAAATTCTACAAAATCCTACAAAAATCTGTCAACGTAAGTTTGCGTAGATTTTCACGAAGAGTTCGCTGAGAAAGCGTGTTTTGTGATACCCTTCGGTCGATGCGCGACCAGCTGCCTCCTGAATTCGACCGCCGAATGGGGGAGATCCTGGGCTCCGAAGCCGCCGATTTCTTCCGGCATTACGACCACCCGCCCGAAACCGGGCTGCGGGTCAACACCCTGAAAATGACCGCGGATGCGTTCCAACGGCGTTCGCCCTTTGAACTGGCCCCTTTGCCCTGGGCGCCGGCCGGTTTTCTCTTCCACAGTGGGGAGGACTCCCCGGGCCTGCACCCGTTCCACCACGCTGGCCTGTACTACATTCAGGAGCCGTCCGCCCAGGCCGTGGCGGAGGTCCTGGACCCCCGACCGGGGGAGCGGATCCTGGACCTCGCCGCCGCGCCGGGCGGCAAAGCGACCGATATCGCCGCCCGTTTGGGCGGCCAGGGGCTGCTGCTGGCCAATGAAATCCATCCCAAGCGTGTCTGGGATCTGGTCAAAAACATGGAACGCTGGGGGGCGCGCAACGTGGCGATCGCCAACGAGACGCCGGAAAACCTGGCCGAACGCCTGCCCGGGTTTTTCGACCGTGTCCTGGTGGATGCGCCCTGCTCCGGAGAGGGGATGTTCCGGAAGATGCCGGAGGCCGTGCGGGACTGGTCCCCGGAATTCGTGCAGGGCTGCGCCCTGCGGCAGTCGGCCATCCTGGAGCCGGCTGCCCGGATGGTCCGGCCGGGCGGCTGGCTGTGCTATGCGACCTGCACCTTTGCGCCCGAGGAGAACGAGCGGGTGGTGGCCGCTTTCCTGGATGCGCATCCCGAATTTGAGCTGGCTGCGCCGGAATGGAAGCCGGGATACGCTCCCGGGCTGGCCGCGGAAGGGGTGTTCCAGCAGCCGCGTTCGCCCGTGCGCCTTTGGCCGCACCGCGCCCCGGGGGAGGGGCATTTCATCGCCCTGCTGCGCCGCAGCGGTCCCGATGACCGGTCCCGGATGCCGGCCGCGCAGGCATC
>JBFKII010000423.1:0-2862 GCA_041632295.1 Anaerolineales bacterium
CACGGCACCGGCGCTGCAGCCCGAGACGAAGGCGAATTCAGGGGCCGTGATGTTCTCGTACACCCAGTGACGGACCGCCTCACCGTTGAGGAAGCCACGATGTTCGACCTGCGTGCCCAGGTAGTTCTGCAAGTCCTGGATGATCGGGTGCGCCCGGCCGCAGTACTGGCATTCGTAATCCCCGTATTCCACCAGGGTGACCGGCGCGTTGGCCGGCCCTTGCACGTGGTCCTGCAGCCCTACCGGGGTGATTAGCCGGGCTTTGGCGCTATCTGTCGACATGTCTGCGCTCCTTGAGGTCCTCCAGCGCGCGCAGGATCCCGTCCGCCCCCGGATTGACGCCGATCGGCGAAAGGTGGGACCACTGCACAATCCCCTCCGGGTCCAGCACGTACAGCCCGCGCTGCGCGCGCCGCCGGCTCTCATCATAGACCCTGTATTTCCGCGCCATTTCCCCCTGCGGGTCATCGTCGGCCAGCAGCGGAAAGCGCAGGCTCTGGGCCTGCGAAAATTCCCGGTGGGTCGCCACCGAATCGACCGAGATCCCAACCAGCTGCCCACCGTACTCCTCGAACATGGGCAGGGCTTCGTTGTACAGCGCCATCTGGCTGCCGCAGACCGGGGAAAAATCTGCCGGGTAGAAGGCCAGGATCACCGGTTTGCCTCGCAGGTCCGCTAAGGCGATCGTTTCTCCGGTGCTGGCCTCAAGCTGGAAATCTGGCGCCCGCTCTCCCGGGGAGAGCAGAGCCGGCTTTTCAGGATGGCGGCGAAGTTTTTTGAACATGGTTTGAAAGGGTCCTCCGGCTGGTTTGTGGGCGGGCGGCCTGTGACCGCCCCATTCTACCCGCAAGGGGGCAATTTACCCAAGATGGGATTGTGCGGCCGGTTCCCTGGGGAAATGATCTGCAGCACCTGTCGTATAATTCTGCTGCCGCCGGCGCCGGACTCCGACCGAACGGCACCCTGCAGAAGCATACACCCCGACCGCATGTACCGCAGCCTCGACCCCGAAGCGATCCTCAAGCAAACCGAACAGCTCCACCTGCGTATTTCGGAGCGCTTCCCCGGCCGCGGCCTGGCCCAGGTGAGCGCCGAAGTGGCCCAGGTCGCCAGGGAGGCCAAAGCGCGTGCCGCCTGGATCGCCACACCCAACTGGTGGCTGCGGATCGGGATCGGTCTGCTGATCCTGGTGATCGCCCTGATCCTGATCTCCGCGGTGGGCAGCATCCGCTTCGAAGTCGACCGGATTTTCGACCTGGGGGAGTTCCTGGCCATCCTGGATGCCGGCTTCAATGACCTGTTCCTGATCGGGGCCGCGCTTTATTTCCTGGTCCGCCTCGAGATCCGCTACAAGCGCAATCGGGCGCTGGACGCCATGCACGAGCTGCGCTCCCTGGCGCACGTGATCGACATGCACCAGCTCACCAAGGACCCGGAACGGGTGTTGCGCAAAGACTGGGTGTCCACACCCTCCTCACCCAAAGAGACCATGTCCGCCTTTCTGCTGACCCGCTACCTGGACTACTGCAGCGAAATGCTTTCCATCCTGGGGAAGATCGCCTCGCTTTATGTGCAGGACTTCGATGACGAAGTCGCACTGGCCGCAGTCAACGAGATCGAAGGCCTGACAACCGGGCTCTCACGCAAGATCTGGCAGAAAATCATGATCATCCGCGGCGGTGAACCGGACCCGGACAGCCCCGTGGTATCCGGACCTCCAGACGGAGAAGCCTGAATCCCGGGTCCTGCCGGCCACGATGGGGGTTCAAAGCCAGTAAATCAGGTACAGCAGCAAGAACATCAGAAACACGATCACAACCCCTCGGATGAACCCGGCCGCAAGCTGCGGGATTTGTTCATCGATCGGGCGCGGATCGGCGTAAATCCGCCGGACAAAGAAGATCACCAGCAGTCCCAGCACCAGTGAACCGGCGAGCGCCGCCGGCTGGGTGGTGAGCCAGTTCGAGAGCGCAGAAAAATCCCCCGCCTCCAGAAAGGCGAAGTACATGCCCGCGGCCACAGCAACGATCGGCAGTCCACCCACCAGATAGCCGAAAAACAAAACCCTGGCCTTGACGTCGTCCGACTCGGAAGCGCTCAATTGGAAATAAGCCTGGATCCCACCCACCAGCGCAAACAGCAGGCTGCCGCCGGCAAACAGGACAAACAACAGCACCGCAAGGGTGTCGGCGCCCTGGGTAAGAGGCGCAAGCCATCCTACCCAGGCGCTGGCCGGTCGCAGGTACGTCATCTGTATCGAAGCCTCAAAGTTCCCGCTAGGGCAGGTCGATCCCGTCTCCGCCCACCCATGCCTGCAGGATGCGGGGCTAATTTCCGGGGATGGCGGAGTCGATGAACACCATCAGGTCTTTTTTCATCTGGGCCAGCGAGGGGAGGTGCATGTACATCATGTGGCCCGCTTCGTAATAGGCCATTGTGACGTTTTCCCTCAGCTCCGGATCGAGCTCCATGTGGTTGAATGTGTATTCCGTGGCGAAATAAGGGGTCCCAAGGTCATAGTAGCCGTTTCCGACGTACACCTTGAGAAAACGGTTGATCGTCATGGCCTTGCGCAGGGTCTCGGCGACGTTCAGGAACTCGTTCTCGACCTGCTTGAAGCTCCAGGGCCAGACCCGCCCAGTCAGCACTTCGTAAGGCAGGTCGCTCTCGAACTCGAGCTCCGCCCGCACGTAGTGGTTCAGTGCGGCGGTATAGGTGCCCATGATCTCCGCCATCATCGGGTCGTATTCCATAAACTCCCCGGCCGAGTCGCGGTCGATGCCTTTGAAGCGCGAGTCGAGGCGTCCGACCGTACGGCCGTCTTCGCGCAGCAGCTCCTTGAAAAAGCGTTGGGCGCTGACG
>JBFKII010000424.1:0-2851 GCA_041632295.1 Anaerolineales bacterium
AAGTGCGGGCCGGGGAGCTGTAGGAGAAAACCAGGCGGCGAGAATCGGGGGTGAACGCCATGCCGCCGTCCAGCCAGGCGGCCACACCGCCGCCGGCCTCTACCGGCTCCAAAGGGCGCCGGACCTCGCCGCTGTGCACGTGGAGGACACGCGGCAGGGCGAATCCGTTTTCGTTGAGCGTGAACCCCAGCCAGTTCCGGTCCGGGGACATGCACAGGGCTCCGGCATCCCAGTCGAAGCGGGCGACTGGGGTTCGCGAGCCATCGGCCAGGTCGTAGCAGGTGATATAGCGGAAGTCCGCTTCGCGGTCGGTGATGGCGTACAAGGCCGAGCCGGAGGCGTCGAAGACCGGGTCGAGGATCAGGGCCGGCGCCTCCCGACCGCTCACCACGCGCGCCGCACCCGAATCCAGGTCAAGGTGGATCAGCCGGCATTCGTTCGAGTTGACCATGAAGCTGAACGCGACCTGCCTGGAGTCCGCCGAGAAGGTTTGGCCGATGGGGAACCCGGGCCGGTCGCTCCGCCAGATAAGGGCGGCTTCGCCGTCCAGCGGCATGTGGTAGAGGTCGAAAAGCCCCGGATCGCGCCGGTTGGCGGCAAACAGAATGCTGTCGCCCGTGTGGGACCAGGCGCCGGTGAAGATGTGCACGGCGCTTTCGAAACCGGCGGTCAGGGCGTGGCGCCCGTCACCATCGAGCAGGAAAAGCTGGGCGTTTTCATCTCCGCCGCTGTCGTAGGTGTAGGCCAGGCGCGCATCCCCCGAGGCCGGGGAAAAAGCCGCCCCCATGACCCGGTCGGGTTCGAAGCTGAGTTGCTCGGGCCAGCATATGGCGTCCCCGGGCCCACCCAGATCGATCTGCCAGACCTGCGGCACGCCGGTGATGTTGGCCAGGAAAGCGACCTTCTTCCCGTCGGATCGCACCGTGGGCGCGTAGGCCTGGCGGATGTTGAGGTAATTCTGAATGCTGTAGGCCATCGGGCGTGCTCCTGGGTCGGTTCAGGCGAGAACGGTCCAATTGTACGCCAGAAAGGAGCATCTCCAAATAATACAACCGCCAGCTTTCCCCCATTGTGCGGGCGTGGCCGGCAGAATCTGGTTCCTGAGCGGCGTGGAGCGCAGCGGAAAGAAGTCGAAAGGCGGATTCTGCCCTGGGAGGGTGATTGCTGGAACAGGCCCCTTGGGCGAGGGTGATCAGGCTAGCTGGTAGAAAAATGAGGCCAGGGTTGTGAAAGGCTGGATCTCAAGTCATTCTTTTGAGTACACCCGCACCCAATCGACCAGCATGCGCTGCGGGAACTCGGTCGTCTCGTCCGGAGAGCCAGGCCATTTTCCCCCGACAGCCACAGTCAGGAGCATAAAAAATGGTTGGTCGAAAACCCATTCCCCGGGGACATCAGCCGGGGTAAGCGTGAAGTAGTTGAGCCCATCCACATACCAGCGTATTTCATCCGCTTCCCATTCGATGCCGAAAACATGGAAATCGTCTGAAATCGGGCTGGTGTGGGAAAAACCATAGCGCCCTTTCACACCATCGCCACCCGAATAGCCCGGGCCGTGGACGGTGCCATACAGGTTATATGGCTCGGAGCCGATATTCTCCATAATATCGATCTCTCCGGATTGCGGCCAGCTGACTTCATCGAAGTTATCACCCAAAAGCCAAAATGCAGGCCAGATCCCCTGCCCGGTCGGAATCTGAATGCGGGCCTCGATGCGGCCGTACATGAAGGTCTGCAGCCCTTTGGTTATCAGCCGGGCCGACGTGTAGTTGCGCGTGATGTAGCGCTCTTGGCGGGCTTCGATCACCAGTATGCCGTCCTCGATGCGGGCGTTTTCCGGCCGGTCGCTGTAAAATTGCTTTTCGAAGTTGCCCCAGCCATGCCCGCCGATTTCCAGGGCCCAGTTCGCGGGGTCGATCTCAGGGCCCTCGAACTCGTCATGCCAGACCAGCTCCCACCCGGGAATCACCCATTCGGGAACCGGGGTGGGGCTCGCGGTCGGGACGGGCGTTGGGCTGGGCGTGGGGGACTCCAAGAGGCCCTGCGAAAGCGCCTGCGGACTGCATCCGGCTGCCAGGCCGGCCAGTAGCGCCAGGCCGGCAATTAGAAACAGATATATTGGGCGCTTCATCGGCCTGCCTCCAGACCGTAGCCCAGCGGGAACAGCGGGCTTTCATCGTGGTTTGTGCCCAGGGGCAGCTGCTCCATCGAAAGCGGCCAGGCGAAGGGCAATTTTCCCTGGAACGGCCTGTCGCCGAAGAGCACATCCGCCACGCCCTGGCCTTCCGTTCCCGGCAGCCAGGCGGCGACCCAGGCGTCCGCCATGTCCAGCTGGTCGGTGATGATCAGGGGGCGGCCGGAGATCAGGATCACTACCAGCTGCTCCACCCGTTCAGCCACGCGGGCGATGGTGGCAACGTCCGCTTCCGGGATCGATAGATCCTCCGCATCCCCAACCCCCTCGCTGTACGGGGCTTCGCCGATCACAACGATCCCGAGCTGGGCGATGGCCGGGTTGCCGTCTTCGTCCAGCACGCGGTCGTATGTTCCAAAGCGGTTGTACCGCACGTCGGTATCTGGCCCCACCGCTGCCCGGATCGCCTCCAGGACGGTGGTGCCGGGAGTGATATTCCCGCGACCGCCCTGCCACTCGATCGTCCAACCCCCCGACTGCACCCCGACATCGTCCGCAAAATCGCCGGCGACAAAGACCAGCGGCAGGTCCTTGGCGGCTGGCAGGACGTCGTCCCGGTTTTGCAGGAGCACCAGCGATTTGGCCACGGCTTCGCGGGCCAGCTCGCGATGCGCTTGCGAGCCGGGGATGTCGCGCAGGTCGGGGTCCGAGAACGGC
>JBFKII010000425.1:0-2850 GCA_041632295.1 Anaerolineales bacterium
AACGGCCGCGCCACTCGCTGCCCCTTTCCATCCAGCGTCCAGACCAGGTCGCCCGGCCGCAGGCTCTCGACCGGTCTCTGGCCGTCCGGGGTGTCGATCCGCGTCCCGGCGGACAGGCAGATCGGGCAGGAGACGATCGCCTCGCTGCGTTCCAGCACCGTGATCCCCCCCTGGTCATCGATGAGCCCGGTGACCAGCTCGCCCATGCCCTCCGTTTCGGCGACCTGGATCTGAAACCACTGGTCTTCACCCTTCGGCTCGAACACGATCGCCGCCAGTTTTTTGTATTCGCGGTAGATCTGCAGCTGCTGCTCGGGGCTGAAATCCGCCGCGCCCGCCAGTTCGAGGTAGTCCAAAATCGCGTTGAATGTTTCTCGATCCCTCTGAAGTTCAGGGAACCGCTCCACAGCGAGTTGCGATTCATCCGCACGAGCGATCGGATAAAAATCTGGGTCGCAGTAGAAAAAGTCGGGAAATGCTTCCAGAATCTGGTACTTGCGCTCGGCTTCCCCCAGATCGGGCAGCGGGGTCGGGCTGGGCGGCGGCGTGGCGCTGGGTTCCGGGGGGCGCGCCGTATCGGTGGCGGGCGGTGCGGTCGGCGGCGGGGGCGTGCCTTCAGGGGCGGCCCCGGGCTCCACCGGCGCGCATCCTGCCAGGGCGAGCGCCAGGATCAGGAAAACCAGCTGGAAAAGCAACTTCTTCATTTAATATCAGTGTACCACCTGCGGCCAAAGGGTAGAAAACCTTTCTGTCGAATCGAACCCGTCCCAGCCGTTGAATCCAGCTGCCGTCCCGGCGCAGAGCTCCGGAACAAAAGAAAAAAGGTCCCCGGCCCAACTCAGCTGACATTCCGAGCCCGGATTTTTGGGCCGCTTTGCCAGCTTCTGCACTTCGGCCATACCAACCTCCAGGCTGGGTGTTGGGGAGGATTCTCTTCGCTCCCTACGGAAGCAGGTTCATATCTCACCAAGCACAGTGTGTCATTGCACGGCGTCTTCCCCCTGACAGCCGACCTTTCCTTGTATAATCAGAGGACACCTTTTCCTCACAGCCAGCCCTTTACATTCAAACACTGCGTTTGGCTTTCAACCCGCCAGTCACTGGAATTCCGAACATCCCATCCGCGGATCGCCAATCCATTTTTTCCCAGGAGGAAGCCATGGACAAGCTCAAGCAGGAATTTACCACCCTGACCCTGGTACTGATCCCGGTCGCGGTGGCGATCAACCTGGCCGTCGGGCAGCTGGTGATCGCCCTCAAGCTGCCCCTGTATCTGGACTCGATCGGAACGGTGCTGGTGGCCGCCCTGGTCGGGCCCTGGTCGGGGGCGCTGACCGGTGTGATCTCGAGTGTGATCTGGACCGCCACGGGCTGGTTCCCGCAGGCCATCGCCTGGGTCGGCGTGGCGGCGGTGATCGGCATTCTGGCGGCGGCTTTCAAGCAGGGTGGTTGGCTGGACGGCCCCGTCAAGGCGGGCGCTTCCGGACTGATCACCGGCATTGTGGCCGCATTCCTGTCTGCCCCGATCGCCGCCTATGTGTTCGGCGGCGTGACCGGGACCGGAACCGACGTGCTGGTGGCGGCCTTCAGCGGCACCTTCGGCCTGGACATCCTGGGCGCCAACATGGCCCAGGGGGTGGTCTCAGACCCGATCGATAAGCTGGTCACCTTCCTGATCGTCTGGGCCCTGCTCCGCTCCCTGCCCGTCCGGCTCCAGGCACGCTTCTCCGGCGAAGAATAGCGCTCCAAGGCCCCCAACCCATCCAGGCAGGCCCGTTCCGAATGCGATACCGGGAAGGTCGTTGACCAGTCTCACCCTGTTCCGGCCCGGCAATAGCGGACTGCACCGCCTGCACCCGCTGACCAAGCTTTCGATCAGCGGGTTTTGCCTGATCGCTTCCATCACCCTTCCGGACCCCTGGATGGTGGCCGGTTTGTATTTTTTCCTGATGGTCCCACTGGCAGCCTGGGGGGGCATGGCCCGTCGTTTCCTGATCGCCTGCGTCCAGTTTATCGGCCCGTTCATGCTCTCTTTGTTCCCCATTCAGGGCTTTTTCGGGCGCGGGACTACGATCCTGTTTGAAATCGGGCGTTTCTCGCTCAAGCAAGAAGGGCTGCTCCTGGCGGCGGACTACACCGTCCGTATCCTTGCCGGCCTCGGGGCGGCCATGTTGTTGATGTTCGTCACCCGACCGGACCACCTGATGCAGGCCCTGAGCGAGCGCGGATTTCCGCGCAGCCTGGGGTATATCGTCGTGACCACGCTGCAGATCCTGCCGCGTTTCCAGGAAAAGGCCCAGATGATCCTCAACGCCCAACGCGCCCGGGGCCTGGAGACCGAAGGGCATTTGCTGCACCGCGCCCGCCGGCTGCTGCCCCTGGTCGGGCCGCTGATCATGGGGAGCATCATCGACATCGACGAGCGCGCCATCGCCCTGGAGGCGCGCCTCTTCAACCATCCCGGCCCCAAGACCAGCCTGCACCCGCTGGTGGACAGCCGCGCGCAAAGGATCACCCGGTCTACGCTGAGCGGGCTGATCGTGCTCCTGGTGCTCTGGCGCCTGTTGGGGTGGCTATCTCCATGATCCGCCTCGCCGGGGTGACCTACCGCTATCCCCGCACGGAACACCCGGCCCTGCAGGACATCGATCTGCAGGTTTCAGCGGGCGAGTTCGTCGGCCTGATCGGCGCCAACGGTTCCGGCAAATCCAGCCTGTGCCTGGCCCTGAGCGGTTTCATCCCCCACTTTTACAAAGGCAGGCTGGAAGGGGAGATCGAAGTGGCCGGCCATCCTGTACGGGAGACCCCCCTGGGGACGATGGCCGGGGCTGTCGGCCTGGTTTTCCAGAA
>JBFKII010000426.1:0-2830 GCA_041632295.1 Anaerolineales bacterium
AGTGCGGGCTGCGGCCTGCCTGGGCCTGGCTGCCCTTGGAACCCGAAGTGCGATCGATGTGGTCGCTTCCGTTATGCTGGAGGCGGATGAGGACACGCAGCGAGCCGCCGCCGAAGCCCTGTCCACCGATCCAGGAGAAGGCCATGGCGTGCTCCTGGAAGCCGCCGAGATGGATGACCTGCTGGTCCGCAGGGCGGCGATTTACGGCCTCGAACGTATGGACCCCCAGGTCGCATACCCGGTGCTCCAAAACTTGCAGCTTTCGGACTCGCAGTGGATCGTTCGAAACGTTGCAACCGAAGTGATTGAACTGATTGATCGAGGGTCGCCGAGGGTTCCGCGCCCACTTCCTGCGCTCGACTCCGAACCCTGGCTGATCGAATTTGCCGGTGCAGGGGGCGAGGGTCTGCCACCCGGGGATGCTGCACGGGATGTGCTGCTGAAAGTGCTGGAAACGGGGGATGCGGAGCAAATAATGGCCGCCCTGGATTACCTGCGGCGCGATGCGGCTGCGATCTTTTATCTTGCCACGGTCCCGTTGCTCGATCATCCGCAGCCGGAAGTTCGGGAAGCGGCACACAACACTATCTGGCACATGCAGTCGGCCGGGCTGCCGGGGGGTCAGGCTAAGCCTTTGGACTTCGAAACTCGACCGGCTGGCCAGGTCCTGGTTCCCTGATCCCTTACCCCGGTTTCAATCCAGTGCGCTCAGGATTCGGGCCTGCGTCTCTTCCGAATTTAAATCCAGTATTGAAACAATTTTGCTGCGACCACTCAGGCCAGCGACCACGTCGATCTTACTTTTGGGCACCTTGAGAATATGTGCCAGAAACCGGACCAGCGCCGTGTTAAGCGCATGGCCTTCCAGGATGCCGGCCAACCGGACCTGGATGGTCCCGTCTCCGAGGATATCGACGATCTCATCGCCTTCCCCTCCGGTGACCACCTGGACTGTGATCGCCGAGCCCATTTTTCCATCGTGCATGCGCATGAGCCAGACCCCCGGATGTCAGATGAGGGATGCCAGAATAGATTGAATGATGTACAGAATGATGAACAGCACGATGACGCTAAAGTCAAAAGGACCGGTCTGCGGCATCATCTGCCGGATGGGAGCCAGGAAAGGCTCGACAAACCTCGCCAGGCCCTGCCGCAAGGGGTGGTAGGGGGAGAGAACCCAGGAGAGAATAACGTACGCAAGCAAAATGATATTCAGCGTCTGAATGATGACGATCGCCAACGTGACAAAAAACTCCATTGCGTTCTCGCTCCTTATCCCGGTCTTGGCCCAAATACAGCCGTTCCGATCCGGACCAGCGTGGCGCCTTCTTCCACGGCGACTTCGTAATCCCCGCTCATTCCCATGGATAGCTCATCCAGATCCAGCGTCGGAAAACGGTCTGCCAGAGTTTCTCTGAGCTGGCGGGTTTTCCGGAAAAAGGGACGTGCATCCTGCGGGTCTTCCATAAAAGGTGGGATGCACATCAATCCACGGATCTGGAGGCGGTCGAATGGCAGCACCTGCCGGATGAAATCGGCGACAACCGCCCAGTGGTCAGGGCCGGAGGCGGGCAAGCCGGATTTTGACGGCTCCTCGCCGATATTGATCTGCACCAGGGCCGGCAGCACTTTGCCGGACGCCTCCAGGGCGTTATGAAGCCGCCGGGCTAATTTTACTCTATCCAGGGAGTGCAGCACGGCGAAATGGTCGGCTACCAGGGCGGCCTTGCGGCTCTGCACGCCGCCAATCATATGCCATTCGACCTGGCCGCGCGGATCCACATCATTTTGCCTGGCCTGGCCTTCCTCGGGATAATTCTCCCCCAGCCGCCGGACACCTACGGATACCGCCGCCCGGACCATGTCATCGGGCTGGCCCTTGGAGACGACCACCAGTTTCACGCCATCCGGATCGCGCCCGGCCCGCGCAGCTGCCGCCGCGATTCGGCCGCGGACCTCCTGCAGGCGTAGGTCGATAGTCTTTTCCATCAACCCCGCATCCATCAGTCGATCCCTATCAAAACCAGAAAACGGCCGGTGCGCCCATTCTCGCCCCTGTGGGAAAACCAATCGTCCGGGCCATCCAGCGTACAGATCCCGGCCGTCTCTACTGCGGTCACCCCGGCCTGGTGAAATGCCAGCCGGTTGGCGTGCCAGAGATCAAAATAGGTCCGCCCGTTGCGCCGGCGCAGCACCTGCTCGCTTTCCTGACCAAATGCGGACTGGACCTCCTCGGCCACGTCCGTTCCGATCTCATAGTGATCAACACAAATGGCCGGCCCCAGACCTGCCAGCATGCCTTCCGGGCGCGAACCATACAACTCGGTCATTTTGCGGACGATCTCTGCGGCGATTTTTCGCACGCTGCCGCGCCATCCTGCATGCCCGATGGCGACCGCGCGGTTCTCGGGGTCGGCCAGCAGCAGCGGTACACAGTCGGCGTAGCGCATCGAAAGTGTCAGGTCACGTCGGTCCGTGACGATGCCGTCGGCCTCGGGAATCTCGGCGCTTTCCGGGCTCGAGCCGTGTACAACGACCACCGACCCGTGCACCTGCCGGACCATGCGGACCAAACTATCCGGGCGGCCCAGGGCGGAAAGCGCGCGGCGGGTATTTTCCGCCACCCTGCGCGGCTCGTCGCCAACTTTCAAGCCGGCGTTGAGTGAATCCCAGGGTGCCGGGCTGAGCCCTCCTTGGCGGGTGAAAATGCCGTGGGGGAAGCCAGCCGCGGAGAGGCTTTGAAAATGAAACTATTTCGTCCCCTGAATGATATTAAAAGGCATGGTTCTGGTTGAATTCAAAAAAAATGCCCGGCCGGTCGACCGGGCTG
>JBFKII010000427.1:0-2823 GCA_041632295.1 Anaerolineales bacterium
ACCTTGCCAGATCGAGAGCCTTCCACTCGCTGCCCCTTCGGCCTCGCTCAGGGCCAGGCTCGGTCAGGATGACAGAATTGCCGATAATAATTCTTTTGAATTATTCATGTTATTTACTTTTAGAAAGGCCAAGGCGCAGAGTCTCTAAGTCGCAAAGCTTTGCGACTCAGGAACTTCGGGTTTGATTTTTCACCCAACGATCAATAACACCTATGCTGGGGCTCAAACCGTGTGGTCCGAACCCGTGCTAGGGACCGGCCAGTAGCGGCGCGGCCAGGCCGGCAGCTTTTTCCAGTAGTTCCTCCAGATCCGAGTCGCCGTAATAAGCGCGCTGCAGCTCGCGGCTGAACAGTTCCTCAAACGTTGTCCAGCCGGGAAGCATCGGCAGGGCGCGCATGTTGCCTGCCGCTTCCAGCCAGACCCGGTTGCTGGCCGGCGGGAAGCTGCCCAAAAACGCCTCTGATTCGGCCACCCCTGCGATCGAAGGCACGGTGCGGCCGGTTCCGGCGAGCACCTGCTGGCCCTTTTCCGAGACCGAATAACGGATGAAAGCGAGCACATCAGCGGCGTGGGTTGGTTCCCGCCCTGCATGCGCCGACATGCAGAACCCGTCGCTGTGCAGCACGCTTACCGGGCTGTCCCCGCCCGGGAGCGGGGCGGCGTCCCATTCAAAAGCCGTGATGGTGCGCAGCGCGGGCACGCTCACCCGGCTGCTCATGTACATGGCCAACCCGCCGTTGAGAAAGCGGTCTTCGCTGTTTTGGGCCGTTTCGGCAACGATGTCTGGCGCCACCCGGTGGACTAGCTGCAGATCGAGGAACCAGCGCAGGGCCGCGCGCCCTGCCGGCTCGTCCAACACCAGCCGGGTGGGGTTGGCCGGATCGTCGAAGAAATCCCCTCCTCTCTGCCACAGGAAAGGCGCCAGCCGGATGGTTTCGACCTCGGTGCCGAAACCCCACTGGTCCGTCTGGCCATCCCCGTCCCGGTCCCGGGTCAGGTCCAGCGCGTTTTCAACAAACTGATCGTATGACCAGCCGGGCTGCGGATAGGGCAGGCGGGCTTCATCAAACAAGGCCTTGTTGAAATAGATGACAGGGCTGCTGAGATTCTGGGGGATGCACTGCAATTCGCCCTTGTAGGTGAAGGCGGCCAGGGTGACCGGGTAGAAATCCTGGCCGTCCAACTCCGAACCGGCCTCCAGCAAGTCACCGAGCGGGCGGACCGCCCCAGCCTGGGCGTAATCGCCGAGGCGGCGGTAGTTGTACAGAAAGACATCCGGCGGGGTGTTGGCGGAAAACATGGTGGACAGCTTCTCGCGGAACTCTTTACCGCCGGGCACGTGGATCAGGCTCACCGGGATCTCCGGACGGACGGCGCGAAAGTCTGCCAGCAGGGTCTCGTAAGCCCGCAATTCCTCCGGATCGCCGGAAATCATGAATGTGACCGTTCGGTCTTCCCCCGGGCGGCTGCAGGAAACCAAAAACAGGAAGGCCAATCCGAGAATATAAAGTGCAGGTGGACGCATTTTTTCTTTTGTATGCTCTCCTTTTCAGCCGCGGGATTATACTGGAATGTTCCATGCCGGATGTCCGGTATAACATGGCTTTCTCAAAGGCGCGAAACCTGGCGGAAAACGCTGGTTGAGCCTGCCCTGAGCCTGCCCTGAGCCTGTCGAAGGGCCTGTCGAAGGGCCTGTCGAAACCCAGTTTTCCGCCTTTCTAGGTTTCGATACGGCCACTTCGCGGCCTACTCAACCAGCGGAAGGCTCTTTTGTAAACGGACTTTGAGAACGCCTTGTCCGGTATAATTTCCCCCGTACCAATCCGAAGCTTCTTATTCCGGGAAGCCGGCGTGTTCGCCATCGGCCAATATCACCAACCCGATATCCCTCACGCGCCGCGACCCTGATTGGAGAAATCCATGGCACAATCCACCGACACCCCTCCGATTCACCCCGACCTGCTCGAAATCCTACGCTGTCCGGTTGCGGTCCACTACACCGACCGCGGCGACGATCCCGGAAAACTCGAACTGGTGCATAATACCTGGCTGGTCTGCGCCGATTCCGGCTACAAGTACCCGATTCGGGACGGGATCCCGATCATGCTGATTGAAGAGGGGGAAAAATGGAAGGACACCCCGGTGGCGGACCTGCCGGTGCCGCCCCCCGAATCCTGACCGGTTCCATCGCAACCACCGGCCGGATCGGCAAATTTTGGGGCCCAAAAACCCGGTGACGCCGGGCCCGGAAACAATCGACACCCTGATCGCCAACCTTTTTGGGGGGGAAGATGAGCGGGCCGAAAGCGCTGCCGTCGGCCTGGGGCAGCTGGGCGCGGCTGCGCTGCCCTCGCTGGAGGCGGCGCTGGCTTCCGAAGACCCGGAACGGCGCTGGTGGGCGCTGCGGGCCCTGGCGGAGATCGACTCCCCTGAAGTCCCCGGGCTTCTGGCGGTCCACCTGGCGGACCCGGATCCGGCGGTGCGGCACTGCGCCGCCCTCGGCCTGGTTCGACGCCCCCATCCGGAGGCCATCCCCCGGCTGGTGGAAATGCTCGCAGATCAAGACCGGCAGCTTGCCGGGCTGGCCCGCCGGTCGCTGGCGGCCTGCGGTGGTACGGCCGTCCCTGCGCTGCTGGGGTGCGCCCACAGCCCCGATCCCGGGGCGCGGCTGGAAGCCTTCCGGGCACTGGCCGAGATCGCCGACCGACGCGCCGTGCCGGTGTTTTTCAAAGCGCTGCAGGAAGGCGACAGCGCGCTGATCGAGTACTGGGCCGAATACGGCCTCGAGAAAATGGGATTGGGGATGGCATTTTTCGAACCCTG
>JBFKII010000428.1:0-2796 GCA_041632295.1 Anaerolineales bacterium
AAGACGTGACCCCACCATACCGTGAGCTGCGCAGTTTTGAACCTGCCTTCGCAGGTTCGGGTTCTTCCCGAGTGGTCCGTCTTGGCCGAAGCCTATCACGTAGCACTCGCAAGTCGAAACCCATGTTGATTGCTGTTGGCTCAAAACCGAGATGCGGCTTCACGAGTACAGCAGGGTACGCTAATTAACTCTACCATAACAAAATTAAGAGATTGTTGATAATTAGATTAAAACTTCGTTTCCAACCGGCTAAAAACCTGCAAGTTTAAGTTTTTCCAACTGCTGTTCGGCGTACAGGCTCAGCAGCAGCACGTTCTGCTCCTCCTCCAGCTGAGGCACAAGCAAGGATATTTCCACGATCGCTTTCCCCTGGCGGGCGCGGAGCAGGTACTCTCCATCAGCATCCAGCACGATCCAGGTCTCCGGCGGCAGGGAGGCGATCGCCGGCGGGTCCCGTTCCTCGTGACCGGCCTCGCCGTCCGCACGGCGCAGCTCTTGCAAAAGAGTGACGGCGTGGTCGCGGCCGGTGGTCTCGTAGAGCCGCACGGCCAGACGGGATTGAATTGAGCCCGCCTGCCAAATGAGACCGGCACAGGCTTCGATGCAAAGCGGCTCGTCGGAAAGGTCGAGGGGATCCCCAGGCTCCTCTGGCCAGGTCTCCATGAGCGATTTGATCGCTTCAGTGTCCAGCAAGGCCTCGGCGATCGGCAGCGTGCCGGGCGTGGGGCTTGGGGTGGGGGCGGTCTGGGTCTGCTGTTCCCCGGCTTCCAGAGTGCCCTGGACCAGGGTTGCAACCTTGTCTTCCCGGGCATGCTGGGTGGCCAGTTCGGCCGGAGCGAGCCCGGAATCCAGGCCGATCAGGCTGCACCCGGCCAGGATCAGCACACTGAGGGGGAGCAATGCGAAGATGGTTTTGTCCATACGGCTCCTCCCCCCGATCTTACTCCCAAAGGCAATAATGCAACTCGACCCGCGGTCCTAGTCGTCCTCCGGCTCCGCGGTAACCGCAAGGTGTAGTTCCGCCAGCTGTTCGGGCTCGGCCGGGCTGGGGGCGCCAGCCATCACGTCCCTGGCCGCCTGGTTCTTTGGAAATGCGACCACTTCTCGAATGTTGGGGGCGTCGGCCATGATCATCACCAGCCGGTCGATCCCGGAGGCGATGCCGCCATGCGGTGGTGCGCCGTATTCGAAGGCCTCCAGCATGTGGCCGAAGCGCTCGCGGGCGACCTCCGGAGAAAGCCCGATCAGCTTGAACACTTTTTCCTGCAGCTGCCGGTCGTGGATGCGGATCGAGCCGCCGGACACTTCATAGCCGTTCAAAACCAGGTCGTACTGCGTGCCGCGCATTTTCCCTGGATCGCTCTCGATCAGGTGGATGTCCTCCGGCATCGGCATGGTGAAGAGGTGCTGGCTGGGGTCCCAGCGCTGGTTTTCCTCATCCCAGTAAGCGAACGGGAAATCCACGAGCCAGCAGAAAGCCAGGACGCCCGGGTCGCGCATTCCGAGCCGGTCGGCCAGGACCACGCGCAGGCGACCCAGGCAGTCGTAGACTGTGGCAGGCTGGTCGGCCACAAAGAGCAGCAGGTCCCCCGGCTGTGCCTCCAGGCGCTCCTGGATTTCGGCCAGGCGCTCCTCCGAGAAAAATTTGGCGATCGGGGACCGCATTTCGCCATCGGGCGTCAGGGCGATGTAGGCCAGGCCTTTGGCTCCGAACTGGCGGACGAAATCGGTCAGCTCGTCGATCTGCTTGCGGCTGTAATCGCCCAGTCCTTTGCCATTGATGGCGCGCACCTGCCCGCCGCCCTCAACCGCCGCTTCGAAGACCTTGAATCCACTCCCCGCGGCCAGGTCGCTGACGTCCACTAGCTCCAGCCCAAAGCGAAGGTCGGGCTTGTCCGTGCCGAAGCGGTCCATGGCTTCCTGGTAGGTCAGCCGCGGCCAGGGGCGAGAGAGCTGGGTTTTTTCAGGAGCCAGCCGCTCGGCCATCTCGGTGTACATCTCTTCGATCAGGTCCATGACGTCCTCGCGGCGGTCGACGAAGGACATTTCAAGGTCCAGCTGGGTGAACTCGGGTTGCCGGTCGCCGCGCTGGTCCTCATCGCGGAAACAGCGGGCGATCTGGAAGTAACGGTCCAGCCCGGCGACCATCAGGAGCTGCTTGAGCTGCTGGGGGGATTGCGGCAAGGCGTAAAACTCGCCGGGATGGACCCGGGAGGGCACCAGGTAATCTCGTGCGCCTTCGGGGGTAGTCTTGAACAGGATCGGGGTCTCGACCTCGACAAAGCCGCGTTCGGAAAGGAAATCGCGGATGAACTTGACGATCTCATGCCGCAATATGATGTTGCGCCGCATGCTTTCCCGGCGCAGGTCCAGGTAGCGATACTGCAGGCGGCGGTGCTCGTCGACCGTTTCTTCCTTGTTGATCAGGAAAGGGGGCGTTTTGGAGGGGTTGAGCACCGTGATCTCGGCGGCCTCCACCTCGATATCCCCCGTGTCGAGGCTGGGGTTCTCCTGGCCGGAAGGTCTGGCGCGCACTGTGCCCCGCACCCGGAGCACCCATTCGCTGCGCACCGGGTCTACCACGGCGTGGGCTTCCGGGCTGATATCGGGATTGGCGACCACCTGAACGACCCCATTGCGGTCCCGCAAGTCGATAAATGCCACCCCGCCGTGGTCACGGCGGCGGTGGACCCAGCCCGCCAGGGTGACCTGCTGACCGGTATGGCCGGCGCGCAACTCACCGCAAGTGTGTGTTCTGTACATCTCATGCCTCCAAAAAATAAAATCGCCCTTCGC
>JBFKII010000429.1:0-2715 GCA_041632295.1 Anaerolineales bacterium
ACCAACACCAGCACCCTTTCCGTGACGGAGATCGCTGCAGTGACACGCCATCCTGGTAGGGTGGCGGGGATGCATTTTTTCAACCCGCCGGCGGTGCTGAAACTGGTCGAGGTGGTGCGGGGGATGGAAACATCGCGGGCGGCGATCGACGCCCTGTTTAAACTGGCGCAGCTGCTCGGGAAGGTCCCGGTGGAGACGGGCGATACGCCCGGGTTTATCGTCAACCGGGTCGCCCGGCCGTTTTATGGCGAAGCGCTGCGCTTGCTGGGTGAAAAGGCCGCGGATCACCAGGCGATCGATCGGGTGCTGGAGGCAGGCGCTGGATTCCGCATGGGACCCTTCCGGCTGATGGACCTGATCGGGATCGATATCAATGCTACGGCCATGCGGTCTATGTACGAACAAACCTTTGGCGAGCCGCGCTACCGCCCCCATTGGATCCAGATGCAGATGATGCAGGCCGGAAGGCTGGGACGAAAAAGCGGCAGGGGTTTCTATGATTACGGCGATACGCTGGAGGAATCCAGCGAGCTTCACCTTTCCGAAGCTCCCCTTTCCGGCCCGGTCTTGATTTCGAAAGGGACCTACGCTCCAGGCCTGGCTGCCAGGTTGGCGGAAGCCGGTTTTCCAGCTGCTGACGTAGCGGAGGACCCGCCACCGGTGGCGGGTTTTGTGGTCACCGGTCGGGAGGAAGACCTGGCTGGCGAGATCCGCAGGGTTGAAGCCAGTCTGCCGTACACAGCGCCGCTCTTCGTCCAGGCTGCCGATATCTCTCTTTCCTCGATCATGACTCATGTCAGCAGCCCGGAAAGGCTGGTCGCTTTCGATGGCCTATTTTTGGGGGACGGCGGGGTCGTGACGCTGGTCGCCTCTCCGTTGCTGAAAACTGACGTAAAAGAAACCGCCGCCAGAATCTTCGCTTCCCTGGATTATGAGCCGCTATGGGCAGAAGACACACCGGGCCTGATCGCCCCGCGGGTCGTATGCATGCTGGTCAACGAAGCGGCCTTCGCAGTCCTGGAAGGGGTCGCCGATGCGGAGACCATCGACCGGGCGATGCAGCTGGGGGTCAATTATCCGCGCGGCCCGCTGGCCTGGGGGCGGCAGATCGGCTACGGGAGGGTGTTGTCCGTGCTGGATCATATGCGTTCTGAGTACGGTGAGGAGCGTTATCGTGCCTGTCTGCTGATCCGCCGTTGGGCCCGGCAATGAACGCCCGCCGGGTCAAAATTCGATTGCAGAACCGATTCCTGGCGCTGGTGGTTGGCGTATTGTTGCTGCTGACCGTATTCCACCCGTATACGGGTTGGTTGACCCTTTTGATCGCCTTCGGGGGAGCCTTGGGAAGCGCGTATCTATGGGTCCGGAGCCTGGCAGGGGGTTTAGGGCTGAAGCGGGCCCACCGGTTTGGTTGGGCTCAAGTTGGAGACCGATTGGAAGAGCAATTCACCTTGTCGAATGATGGGCTCCTGCCGGCGATTTGGGTGGATATCGACTATTTTTCCGACCTGCCGGGCTACGCCCCCGGTCGAGCTACCGGCCTGGGGGCACGGGATGAGCGCCGCTGGGTGACCGCAGGTACCTGCAACCGCAGAGGCCAGTTCGCATTGGGGCCGTTGATCCTGCGTAGCGGAGATCCCCTGGGGATTTTTCAAGTTGAAATCGTTTACCCGTCTGTAAAACGCGTGTTGGTTACCCCTCCTGTCATTCCGTTGGAAAAAATCGGGATCGTCCCTGGCGGCCGAACTGCAACCGGCCGGCCGCGCCGGCACGCATTGGAAAGACGCGAAGATTTTTCCCGGGTCCGGGTGTTTTCCCATGGAGACAGTTTTCGCGATATCCATTGGCGCACCACCGCCAGAAAAGATGAGCTCTACGTTCGGGTGATGGAGAATAACCCGGCCAGCGATTGGTGGGTGATTTTAGACCTGCAGAGGCAGGTTCAGGTCGGGAAGGGGGAACACAATACGGAGGAGCACGGGGTAATTCTGGCGAACTCGCTCTGCGAGCTGGGACTGCATGCCGGAAAGTCAGTCGGCCTGGTGACCCAGGGCCCGGACTTCACCTTGCTGAAGCCTGAGATGGGAGAGTCCCAGCGCCATTCGATCCGCCATACCCTGGCCCTCGCGGGCCGGGGCGATATCCCTCTTGAAACGCTGCTGGCAGAGCTCCACAATCGCCTGCGCCATCCGGCCAGCCTGGTCCTGATCACCCCAAATCCCAACCCCGCCTGGGTGGATTGCCTGGCATCCCTGTCCGGTAACCGCATCCAACCGACGGTCCTGCTGCTGGACCCCCTGAGTTACGAAACGGAAGATCAGGCCGGCTACTCCCTGGCCGGTGTGCTGGCGGTATTGCAGAAGCGGGGCATCCCTCACAAGGTATTTCATTCAGATTTCTTTGCACAGCCCGCGGCCCGCCCGGGAAAACAGGGTCAATGGGTCTGGCATTCCGCGGCTGCCAATAAAGCCATCCCGGTTTCAAAGCCCGCCCACCTGACATGGCATCGTACGTGAATTCGGAAAACGCCGGCTTCCGGTCGAGCCGAATCTGGGATTTCGGCTGGTCTCTTTTCCGGCGTAAAGTGGGCTTCAAACCCGTGGTGTGGATGGTTTTGCTTTTTTTGGCGCTGGGGGCTGTCGCGTCCGGATTGGAGGGCGTGGTGCGCGGCCTGGGGGCAATAGAAAATGCATTACTGAATGTGATCCTGGCCGG
>JBFKII010000430.1:0-2662 GCA_041632295.1 Anaerolineales bacterium
CTCGGGCGGGCCGGGGCCGATCTGATCGCCCTGCCGCTTTTTGATTACGGCGTCGGGGCCGTCCTGCTGGTTAGCGTTCTATTGAACCTGCTGGCGCTGGTTTTTCTGCGCCGGGTCCGTTTGTAAGAAACAAAGTAAGGATTTACGCCAGACTGCGTCCGGATATCAACAACCTGGCTTCCCCTGAAGGGAAGATTAATAAATGCTCTGGAAAGGTTTGATTTCGTTATAATCGGTCAATATGGTTCGAAAAAGCATTCTGGTCCTGTTAATCGCACTTCTGGCGTTTTTGGGAAGCGAACCCGCTGCAGCAGAGGAATCTGCCAGGAGCGAGCCCGCTTCCGGTGCGGTGCTCTGCGCGCCGCGCGTCCAAGGGGATTGCCTGCAGCTCGGGCCCGGTGCGTACATCCAGAAAATGGAAGCCAACGGAATCCACCTGCCCTACGAGCCGCTGCAGGCCCGCCAGCCCGAGCCTGAGCTTTCCTACTTGCCTTACCTGTACGGGCAGGTCGTCACCCCGAACGCCCCGGTATACGGCAGTATCGAGGACGCGGCCAAAGCGATCAACCCGATTTACCGGATGGAAGGCAATTTCAGCTACATCTCCTACATCCATACCGAAGTCTATAAGGAAATGCGGGTCTATATGATCGACCCTGGGGTCTGGATGAACGCGCTGGACGTCCATCGCATCGGCGCGCCCTATTTTCAGGGGCTGGCCTTCAACAGGACTCCTGGCAACCCCTTCGGCTGGATCCTGACCCCGGTGGAGACCAAGCGCTCCCCAGGTTACGCCGTCCTCGATCAGACCGGGCGCTGGCTCAACCGGCTTGAAGTGCACCAGGTGTACGATATCGAGATGGTCGACGGGGTTGAGTGGCTGATGGTCCAGCCGGGCGAGTGGATCGAGAAACGCTTTATTGGCCTTGTGCGCCCGATGGACGGGCCGCCCCCGGGCGTGGATGGGGACCGCTGGGTGGATGTCAACCTGTACGAGCAGACCGTGTCGGTCTACCAGGGGAACCGGCTTGCTTTTGCCACGGTCATCTCAAGCGGCATCGACCCGTTCTGGACCCGCCCGGGCCTGTTCCAGATCCGGGAAAAACTGGAGACCACGCCGATGCGCGGCAGCTTTGAGATCGACCGCTCGGATTATTACTATCTTGAAGACGTTCCCTGGGCGATGTACTTCGACGAAGCGCGCGCCTTCCACGGCGCGTACTGGCACACAGGCTACGGTTATCCCCGCTCACACGGCTGCGTCAACATGTCCCCGGGGGACGCCCGCTGGCTCTTTGACTGGGCGGAAGTCGGCGATTGGGTCTTTGTCCACGACCCGTCCGGCCTGACTCCCACCGATCCCTCCCTGTACACCGCCGGCGGCGCTTGAGCGCATCCCGGTTTGGGGGAAAAGCCAAAACAACACAATTCCCAACCCGCTCCGGCGGGTTTTTTCTTTCCCCCTGGACTCTCTGTGCTGCCGTGTTTGCACGGCAGATGCGGCGTTCCTGAAGTCGGATTGCGGGCTGGCATCTCTCCAGCCCCCAACTTTTCCCTGTGCTATACTTTGAAAAATTCCAATCTCCTGCTGCCCGGAGCTCCCCATGCTGACCACTGTCGAGAAAATATTGTTTGCCCTGGCCCTCCTGGCAACGGCATACGCCGGCCTGCTGGCCGCCCGCCGAATTATCCAGATCGTCGCCCGGGGGAAAGGCCGGCCGGACTGGGGGCTGGCCGGGAAGCGCCTGGTCTCGGTCCTGGGCAAGACCATCGCCCTTTCTCCAACCTGGCGCCTGCGTCCGCTGCCGACACTTTTTCATGCCCTGGTTGCCTGGGCTTTTATGTATTACATACTGGTCAACTTCGGGGATATTTATGAAGGGTATTTTGCAGGCAAGTTCCTGGGGGAGGGGGTGTTGGGCGATCTGTACCGCCTGGGCGCTGACCTGCTCAGCGTGGCCGCCCTTCTGGGAATGCTGGCGCTGCTGCTCCGCCGCCTGATCCTCAAACCTGAAACCCTGACCGCCCGCGACACCACTCTGCTGCACCCGAAAGCCCGAATGGGAATCCGACGTGATTCGGCCATCGTTGGGGTTTTCATCCTGATCCACGTCGGCTTCCGCTTCCTGGGGGCCTCCTTTACCATAAGCCTGGAGGGACCGGAGGCCTGGCAGCCTTTCGCAAACGCGGTCAGCGGCCTGTGGGCGGGTTGGGGGGAGAGCGCCAGAGTGGTAGGCCAGCATGCAGGGTTCTGGGTGGCGCTGGGCGTGATCCTGGCTTTCGTGCCCTACCTGCCGTACTCGAAGCACATCCACCTGATCTTCGCCCCGATCAATTTCCTGCTCAACCCAGAGCGGCCTTCGATGGGCGCCCTTTCGTTCGTCAATTTTGAGGACGAAAGCTTGGAGGAGTTCGGGGTCACACACCTGGAAGACCTGGGTTACGAACAGCTGATCGACGCCTACGCATGCATCATGTGCTACCGCTGCCAGGAGGTCTGCCCGGCGTACAACACCGGCAAAGTGCTCTCGCCGGCAGCCCTGGAGATCAATAAGCGCTATTTCCTGAACCAGGAAGGCACCCGCATCGCGGCCGGCGAGTCCAGCAGCCAGACGATGATCGAATTTGCCATTCCGGCCGAAGCCGTCTGGGCCTGCACCGC
>JBFKII010000431.1:0-2636 GCA_041632295.1 Anaerolineales bacterium
GGCAGCCCGGCTGTCATACGGTTTCTGGTACTCCAGGGGAACCGCTTAGACCCGTAACTTTGCGTCCCTGCCTTTCGAGAGGTTTGCCGTTTTACTGGATGATATTCTGTTGATAAAGACGCTCAGCAGGCGGTCCGGCGGCCATAGCGTTTTTCGTTCGCGTTAGGCCCGTGACTTTGCGTCGCTGCCTTTCGACAGGTTTGCCTTTTTCTACAATCTCTAAAACGATGATTTCCGGATCGCGTTACACGATGATGGGAAGAAGGGGATAGTACTTTTCTCCTAATCAACCCGTTGCGCAGGCTGCTTCCAGAAATCCATTGCGACGGCCGCCTCCTTCGGCCGGCCGGGATTTGGGAGCCCCGGCCGGCTTTTTGAAAGGGTCGAAAAACACGCTCAAACATGGATAATTAATTATTTTGGGCTCACTCCGTCCAATCCAGCGAATTCCAGTTGACGGAGTTCCAGTTCACACTGTTCCAGTTCACGCTGTTCCAGTTCACGCTGTTCCAGTTGACCGAGTTCCAGTTCACACTGTTCCAGGTGACCGGGTCATCCCCCGTCCACAGCAGCTGGCTGGCCCGGATGCCGGTGTTGGCGCTCTCGGTGGTCGAGGTGGTCAGCATCTTTTCCACGCTCAAATAGGGCATGCCGCTGACCCAGTTGGTGGCGCTCGTCACCCGGTACTTGACCTGGTCCGGTGTCAGATTGGGCTCGGCCTGCAAGAGCAGCGCCACCGCACCCGACACCATCGGCGTCGCCATCGAAGTCCCGCTGATGCGGAAGTACTGCGGCGATCCGCCCACCGTCACCACCCGATCCGGGTACTGGCTGGCCCAATTGGAGTGGTTGGACAGCACGCTGTAAATGTCCTTGCCCGGCGCCCAGATCTCGGGCTTGGTGAAGCCGTCCTGCGTGGCGCCAAACACGGACGAAGTCAGCCAGCTGTCGTCGTTGGCCCGCGCGGTCCCCTTCTCGTCCGTGGCCCCGACCGTGATCACAAACGGGTCGTTCCCCGGTGGGGCGTTGAGCGGGTAGACCGGCCCGCCGTCCCAGTTGCCGGTCGCCGCCACCACCACCAAGCCGTTGAACCACAGGATCTCCGTCGCGGCCGCCAGCGGACTGTTGTGATATGAGACCTCCACCGCCGACTGGATCGACAGGTTGACCACCCGGATGTTGTAGGCGTCCTTGTTGTCCAGCACCCACTGCAGGGCATCGACGGTGTCCGACTCGTAGGCCATGCCGTTCTCATCGCTGATCTTCAGGCTGATCAGGTCCACGTCCGGCGCCACGCCTTTGTACTGCCCGCCCGAGTCCACCCCGTCCCCGGCGATGATCCCGGCTACGTGGGTGCCGTGCCCGAAGACATCGTTGACCGTGCTGGAGTTGGTGTTGAAGGATATGCGCGTCAGGCTGTTGAAATCGCGGTCCTGGCTGACCCCGCTGTCGATCACCGCCACGCCGATCCCCGCTCCTGTGTAGCCCTTCGCCCACACGTCGCGCACACCCAGCGTGTCCAGATAGAAATTGGGCGGCAGGCCGGGGACGGTGAGGTTAAATTGGACCTGCACGTTGTCCACAGCGACGAACTGCCCCGGGGCCGAAAAGCCCAGCAAGAGGCGGAAGCGGATGGCGGTCTTGTCTGTCAGCGTGATATGGTTATCCAGGGTGTACGACTGTGAGCCGCTGACACTGCCGAATACAGGAATCTGGGCGATCGTAGAGAAATTGACCCCATCCGATGAGGCCTCCACAGTAAATGTATCCATACCCAGGCTGTAATCATCGGATAAGCTCCCGCCCGAGGCGTCATAATTAAAGGTCAGGACCGCGTTGGATGCCCCGCTCAGGTCCAGCGAGCGGGTGACGCTCTCCGGAAGCCCGCCGTCGGTATTATCCAGAAGCAGCCGCTGGCTGCCGTCCACTCGGATTTGCCCGGAGGAGGGCAAGCCGTCATCGTCAAACTCCCGCCAGGGGGAAAGCCAGTTGATGGTGCCGTCGTTGTGGTTGTACGCGGGTGTGGAGAATTCATCGCGAACATGGACCGTGGTCGTTGTGGTGGAACCGCCGCCTTTTCCGCCGGGTTTGCCGGTGCTGACCACCGGCCCGTCCAGTGACAGCCAGGCGACGCTGGCATCGCGTGCCAACTCAACCGCCGCGCCGGCCGGCATCTCCGCCGCCAGAGCGTTGATGATGTGCAGGTCTTTGACCACCTCGCCGCCCAGGCTTTCCACCTGGGCCGCCAGTTCCGCCCGCTCGCCGCGCGCCGCCACCATCACCCGCACCGTCTCGCCGGGCGATGACGCCGCCATCTCAGCCAGCGCCGGCTGCAGCTGCGCCGCCTGAAACGCCGGGGCCGCACCCAGCCCAAAGGCCCCCAACAGCAGCGCCAGGGCAAACAATATCGAAAAGCGTTTGAATAATTTCTTCATTCCATTTTCCTCAGGTTTCGTTGTCATCTTCATTGAATGCCCCTTCAGTCCCCCGCTGCGGCCGCGCCGTAAACCTGCGCTTCCAGCTCCGCCACCTGGCGCTCCAGCGCCGGCACCTTCAAGGTCTGGTAGAACAGGTACAGCGGCACCAGGTTGAACAGCACCGCCAGCGGGTTCACCATCCACAGCACCCCAGAGGCC
>JBFKII010000432.1:0-2633 GCA_041632295.1 Anaerolineales bacterium
ACAAGATCGCCCATTTCTTCATCCGAGAAATGGAGGAGCTTTCCTTTCGCGACGACCCCCTGGGAGCCTGGTGCCTGGCGCTCGACCTGCCCAACAGGCTGATGGTGCCGGGAGAATCCCGCAAGCCCAGGCGCATGTTTGTTTTTGCGGTGGCATTGCTGGCCCGCCAGCTGGCGCTGCGCATCGACCAGGCCGAGAAGGAGCGCCGCTCCCCGGCCAGCCCTTTCAAGATGGTGGAAGTGAAAAAATGAGCCCCGAAAACGGCTGCGGCACCCACAACGGGGCCTACCCGGACGAAATCCCCTTGAACTGATGAATAGCGTCCTCCTGATCCTTGCAGCAATGGCGGCTTACGGGCTGCTGCATTCTTTCCTGGCGTCCCTTTTTTTCAAGAATGCGGTGCGCCGCGCCCTGGGGGAGGGTTTTTTCGATCGCTACTACCGGCTGTTCTACAACCTTGTCGGCGTGGTCACCCTGCTGCCCGTGATGGCCCTGCCGGTCTTGCTGCCGGACCGCCCGCTGTACGCCCTCCCCGCCCCCTGGCGCTGGTTGTTTCTGGCCGGCCAGGGTCTCTCCGCCCTGCTGGTGGCCGCTGCCGTGATCCAGACCGGGGCGCTGGATTTTCTCGGCCTGCGCCAGCTGGCTTCGAGGGAAAAGCAAGACTCGGACCTGGTCGTCAGCGGGTTTTACCGCCTGGTGCGCCACCCGCTTTATTTCTTCAGCATCCTGTTTTTCTGGATGACCCCCACGATGACCTGGAACCTGGCCGCCTTCTACGCCGGAGCCACCCTGTATTTCATTGTCGGCGCCCTGTTCGAGGAGCGCAAGCTGGAGGCCCATTTTGGCGATGACTACCGCCGGTACCGGGCGCGCACACCGATGATCCTCCCCGGCCTGCGCCGGCGCTAAGATAATTCCACCGGAAATGAAAAATCGGCCGCTTTTGGCCGATTTTTTGATTCAAATACCCGCTGAGTCTATCAACCCCATTCGCTGGTCATGATGAAGAGCGGCTTCATTTCGAAGCTGCTGAAGACCGGGCGCAGACGATCGGTGTTGTAGTGCTCCTTGACGCTGACGACCTTTTTCGTGCTGGTCACCACATCGATCGGCATGTTATCGTAGCGCCCGTTTTTCAGCACCACCAGCCGGCCGTGGATGCCGTCCAGCAGCAGGTCCAGCGCCAGGTTGCCGTAGGCCATCGGGACGATCGAGTCGATGGCGTCCGGATTGCCCGAGCGAGTCAGGTAGCCCAGCTTCTGGTTGACGATCTTGATCGTGCGTCCGCTGTTGAACTTTGCAGAGCGGGTTTGCAGCTCCTCGGAGACCAGGTCGCCGATGCCGCCCAGCTTCTTGTGCCCGTATGCATCGGTGGTGGCGTTGGCGAAGACCATCTCGCCGCCTTCAAACATCGCCCCCTCGGAAACCAGCACGATGGAGTAATGGCTCGGGTTGCGGTTGCGGTCGTAGACCATCAGCTCCGCCAGCCGGTCCATGTCGAATTTGTGCTCCGGGATGACGCAGCGGTGGGCAGCACCGGCCATGGTCGGCAGCAAGGCGGTGAAACCGGCGTAGCGCCCAAAGACCTCCAGCACCAGGAAGCGCTCGTGGGAGCCGGCGCTGGTGCGCAGGGAGTTAGTCATCTCGATGGTGCGCGTCACGCAGGTGCTGAAGCCGATGCAGTAGTCGGTGCCGGGCACGTCGTTGTCCATCGTCTTGGGGATGCCGACCACCTTGACGCCCTCTTTGTACAGCCGCACGGCATAGCTGAGCGTGTCGTCGCCGCCAATCGGGATCAGGGTCTCAATGCCGACGAAATCCAGCTGCTTGAGCACATCCTCGGTCAGGTCGTTGACATTGTCCGTGTATTTATCCTTGAGATGATCGGGGACGTCTACTTTTTTTACCCGCCCCGGATTGGTGCGGGAGGTGTGCAGGAACGTACCCCCGGTTCGGCCGGCGCGGTTGACGATGTCCTCCGTCAGCTCCTGCACGTACTGGGAGTTGTCGACTTTTTTCTGCGGAATAATGTTGATCGGCCCCCGCCAGCCGCGCCGCAGCCCATAGACTTTGTAGCCCTCCCGCAGTGCCCGGATGGTGACCGCCCGGATAGCGGGATTCAGCCCCGGCACGTCCCCGCCGCCGGTCAGGATGCCGATCACGCCCTTGATTTTGTTCAGTTTCGCCATATGGTTCTCCAGAAGGTCCGACGCAAGCTCCCGGACCGGTCAAAATTCTGGCGAATTGTACCCGTTTCCTTGGTTGCGTAAAGGTGGGGGGAGATACTTTCCAGATCCGGTCCGGGCCGATCTGCTAGAATGGCGGCGTGCCGCTGTTTTATCTTTCGGTTGCGTACCTTCTGGGGGTCGCCCTCGCTCCGAATAGCCCCTGGCCGGCGCTGGTCTGGCTGCTGGCAGCGGCGGCCGCGATCCTTTTGACGCTTCCCGCCTACCGCCTTGGGCTCAGGACGGGCGACGTATCCAGGCGCTTTCCCCGCGGTCTGAAACCCCATGCACTTCGGCTGCTGGGCTGGGCCCGGCTTTCCCGGCGCGCCTTTTCCCCGGCTCTGCTGCTTGCGCTGCCTTTTCTGGCCGCCGCGTCCCTGGCCCTGGGGGCGGCGCGCGCCAAAGCCG
>JBFKII010000433.1:0-2620 GCA_041632295.1 Anaerolineales bacterium
GCAATGGCTATGCGCAAGCTTTCGGGCGGCTATCCTTCCCTGCTGCGGGCGGTCTGCCAGGCCCACGCAGCCGGATGCCCGCTGCATATCGAAGCCCTGCGCCGCCACCCAGCCGTGCGCCAGCGCCTGGACGAGTTCTGGCAGGACCGACCCTCCCCCGCCCTGATCCGCCAATCGGGGCTCGATGCGCTGCCGCTCATCCGCCCGCCGGACACGCCTCCCCGCTTGCGGTTGTCAGCAAAGGAGAATAAATTGTTCGCCTACCTGCAGGAGCACGCCGGGCAGCTGTGCGAAAAAGACGACCTGATCCGTGCCGTCTGGCCGGAGGACGCGATCTACGAACAAGGCATCCGAGACAGCAGCCTGGCACAACTGGTCTCCCGGCTGCGCCGCAAGATCCGCACCGCTTACCCCGGCAGCCGGATCGAAAACCAGCCCGGACAGGGCTACTGCCTGTCACTAGGAGATTCGGCCTAACCCGTTTTTCCGTCGTCCTATCATCTTATATACAACGGTCCGGTAATTTGCTACAGTAGGGGCGGAAGGTAGATATACCCCAACCATGTTGCGCAAGCAACAAACTCCTCCCCTCTTGAAGACCCCGCATCCTGGACAGTGCGGGGTTTTCAATTCCCGGAAAGCCCCGTCTTCCCTTCTCCCAGCGCCAACCCGGCCATCCCCTCCAGCGCCTTGACCAGGGCGTGGTTCCCCTCCGCCCCCAGTCCACGCGCCTGCAGGCTGCGGTACAGGTGGAAGACCATACTGGTCGCCATCAGCGGTATACCCATCTGGTCGGCCGCCTCCAGCACCAGTCGCAAGTCTTTCTGCTGCAAATCGATGGTGAATCCCGGGCGCCAGTCGCGGGCGATCATCTGGGGGCCGCGATTGGACAGCATCCAGCTGCCCGCCGCACCGCCTTTCACCGCCTCGAGGGTGCGCTCCAGGTCCAGGCCGCCCGCCTGAGCGAACAGCAGCCCCTCGCAGACCGCCAGTTCGGTCACCACTACCAGGATCTGGTTGACGAGTTTGACCTTCTGGCCGGCGCCCTGCGGCCCGACATGCGTGATCGACTTGCCGAATGCCTCCAGGTAAGGCCGCGCCCGGTCGAACTGGGAAGCCTCCCCGCCAACCATAATGCTGAGCGTCCCTTTGGCCGCGCCTTCGCTGCCGCCGCTGACCGGGGCATCCAGCATGTGCACCCCTTTGTCCTGAAGTTTCTGAGCCATTTCAACCGTGGCCAGCGGGCTGATCGTGCTGTGATCGATCACCAGGTCACCGGCCGAGGCCCCCTCCAGGACGCCTCCGGGTCCCAGCAGAACCTCCCGCACATCCGGGGTATCGCTGACGCAAACCAAGACGATTCCGCTGGCTCGGGCTACCTCTGCCGGACTGCCGGCGGGCCGCGCCCCGGCCGCGACCAGGTCGTCCATCCGGGACGGCGTCCGGTTCCAGACCGTCACTTCGTGGCCGGCTGTGAGCAGGTTGCGAGCCATGCCCCGCCCCATGATCCCCAGCCCGATGAAACCGATTTTCTCTTCCATTAGACGCTCCTTTCTTCTGGCGCACTGTTTTCCGGCTAGCATACCCATGCCCGGGAGGAAAAACAAGGCAGATCGGCACGTGCGGTTGCCGCACAATCTCGGCGGGCCTGGCGCCGGGTTCTTTTCCCGTTTTCTCGATTCCAGGGAGGGGGTGTTTTACACTCTCCTTTTCCCGTATAATCGCGGCGATCCATCAAATCGCCTTCATGAAAGCCATTCTCTTCGACGCCGCAATCCCTCGATACGCCCTCGGACTGGCCCTCGGCCGGCTGTTCCCGCCCATCCTGTGGAGCGGGCTGTCTTGCACGTACGCTGCGGATGTACCCGAACCACCCCTGCCGACCCCCGAATGGCTGCGCATCCGAACCCGCTTCGGCGGCATCTGCGGCACCGACACGGGCACCATCCAGCTCCACACCAGTCCGTACTACACCCCGTTTTCATCCTTTCCATTTACACTCGGCCATGAGACCGTGGGGACGATCGCAGCCGTCGGGGAACAGACCGGCTCTGGCTGGCGGGTGGGCGAGCGTGTGACGATCGACCCGCTGCTGTGGTGCGGCCCGCGCGGCTTCACCGAATTCTGCGAGTACTGCACCCGGGGGGAGATCAACCAATGCCTGCGTATCACGCAGGGAGACATCGCGGCAGGGCAGTTGACGGGCGCCTGCCGGGACACCGGCGGCAGTTGGAGCGCATCGTTCGTCGCCCACCCCTCCCAACTCTACCGGGTCCCGGATTCCGTCAGCGACGAGAACGCCCTGCTGATCGAGCCATTCGCAGTCGGCATCCACGCCGCCCTGAGCGGTTGGCCGGATGACAGGCATACGGTGCTGATCGTGGGTGCAGGCACCATCGGTCTGACCACGCTGGCCGCGCTGCGCGCCCTGGGATCGCTCGCCCGCATCCTGGTCCTGGCCCGCTACCCCTTTCAATCTCAGGCGGCCATCCGGCTGGGGGCTGACGAAGTCCTGGAGACCCGGTCTGCCGACCCGTATCCCTGGGTCGCCGAGAAGACCGGCGGAACCGTCCTCCAGCCCATCATCGGCAAGCGCGTGCTCAGCGGCGGAGTTCACCAC
>JBFKII010000434.1:0-2603 GCA_041632295.1 Anaerolineales bacterium
GGATGCAGGAGGCGGGACCCAGGAGGCGTTCGAGTTCGCCGGCAAGGTCACCTCCTACACCCCCGCGGTGGAAGCGCAGGCGCTCGTCCTCGAAGAGTTTGACCTCGAAGCGGATCTGCGCGGAAAAATCCTCGTCACCCGCAAAACCGATCCGGGTTGGACGGTGCTGTTCCCGCTGCTGAAAGGTGTGGTCACCGAAAAGGGCAACAGTCTGTCCCATGCCTCAATCATCGCCCGCGAACTGCGCATCCCCTGTTTTGTGGAGGTCGACCGGGCGGTAGACCTGATCCGCACCGGGGACCGGCTGCGGCTGGACCCGCAGGCGCAAAAAATCACCGTGCTGAAGCGATGAAGCGCCTCTTTCCCATCCGTGTGCCACGCTTCGCGGCCGCGGACTACCTGACATCCCTGGCCGTTTTGGGCGGGTGGGCAGCCGTCCTCTTGCTGTTGTCCGGGGATTCGTTCACCGCCCTGGTGGTCAATTCGTTGGCGATATTGTTGGATGTGATCGATGGGATCGTCGCCCGCCGCATGGGGGGCGGGTCCGGTTTTGGGGCCCGGCTGGATGCGTTTTCGGATGTGGTCAACTACCTGTTTTTTCCCTCTGTGCTCTATTTTCTGGCTGCGGATGGCGGCCGGTTGTGGATCGGGACCGGTGCTGCCCTGATCGTCCTGTTTGGCCTGATCCGCCTGGCCCAACTGGGGGACATGCAGCGGGTGAGCGGTGCGGGCGGAAACGAGCTGGTGGGCCTGACGGTGGTCCACGTCTATTTCACCATCCTGTTCTTTTTCTGGGCCGAAGAGCTGGCCGCGCCAGGGCTCGCCTGGCTGTTCCTGCCGCTGGCGGTGGCCCTTTCGTTTTTGATGGTTTCGAACCTGCGGGTCCGTAAAAGCGCCGCCAACTATGCCCTGATGCTGGCTTTGCTGGCTTTGAATGTCGGGTTGTCCTTATGGCGGATGGGGAGCTGACCGTGCGCCGCTTTTTTGAAGCGGGCGAGCTTGACTCTCTGGCGGAATGGGTCTGCGAGGCGATCCGCTCCGAGCCGCACCTGTCCCGGCGCGGGGAACGGGAAATCCGGTCACGGCTGCGCCGGGGGGAGATCTTGGTCGGTTTCCTGCACGGCCGGCCGGCCGGTTTTATTTTCCGGATCCACTTGGCCGCCGAATACTGGGAGCTGGCGGGGTGGCTGGTGCGGCCGGAACTGCGCACCGGTTCCTACGGCCGCGCGCTTTTGGAGCACGCATTCCATCAGGCAGGCCATCGCTACATATTTTTCACTTTCCGGCCGGGGCTGTTTCGGTATCTGAAGGGCCTGGGCGCCCGCAGGATCCGCCTGGCCGATCTGCCCTGGCCCGTTGCTGCCCGCCTGTTCGGCGCAAGATTCAACCCGGCCCGGCTGATATCCATATTACAATTCAAGCGCAGGAATCGGGTTTGGATCCTGGGGGTGATCGAGACCTGAATCGGACGGATGGGATCGTGTATTTACAGGAGGTGCCCCGTGGAGAGCAGTTTGCTGAAACCTTTTGCCCGGGCTTTTTCGGTGTTCAACCGCAGGTACGTGAACCGGTTCATCCCGGTGGTGCCGCAGCTGACCGCCGGGCCTGTGGAGGTCAGCGTCGAAGGGGAGCAGGTGATCGCCGCCCTGCGGCAGGCCATCGCCCAGATCCGGGCGATGCTGGATACCTACCCCAAGATCGCTGAGCTGGATGAACTGATTTACATGCACATCGTCGATCTGGGGCTGAAGCTGGCGATCCCGATCCGGGATGGCGATGCCGAGGTCAGCGTGGGCTGGGATCTCGACGTGCGCCCGAATTTCGTACTGGACCTGTACTCGAAAAACATCCGCAACCTGGCGGAAGTATCCCGGGGAGAGCGCTTCGATCTGAGCGCCGTGTACCGGATTATCCGGGTGCTGTTCATCCCCTTCCTGCGCGGGCTTTACCAGGCGGATTACGACCACCTGCCGGAGGACAAGTCATACCTGCAGCTGGACAACTTCATCCAGGTCGAGGTGGTGCCGGAGACGCCGATCGAAGTGGACGGTTTCCCCGGGCCGGCGCGCGCCACCGTGGTCAACGTCGACCACCAGTGGCTGATCTTCGAGGGCTGGCAGGGCGACCCCGACATCCGCTACTCGATGAACGTGGTGCAGGCCGTCCAGTTCGCCTACCTGATCCGGGTCAAGATGGGCCGCAAGGACCTGAGCCTGGGCGATTTCCGCCAGATCGTGGCGGAATACAACGAACTCAAAAAACAAACCACGGTTTACGAGCGGTCCTGGCATTAAGGCGGGGGATCTTCCTTCGTCCCGAGCATCCGTTCTCGCAAGATCTCCCCGTCGGCGATATCTTCCAGGGCGACGGACCCGACCACGTCGTCGGGGTTTGTGACCATGTCGTCTTCCACCATGTCCTTGAGGAAGGGAACGACCTCCAGGTCGCTGCGCTGAAGTGTCTGGTCTTCGGCGATGTAATCGGCCGCCCGTACGACCCGGCTGAGTTCGGGCAGATCATCGTCGCCCCCGTTCCCCCCGTTTTCTTCGTCGCCGTTTTCACCCCCGCGTTGTTCATTTCCACCTCCCCCACCGCCTCCACCA
>JBFKII010000435.1:0-2595 GCA_041632295.1 Anaerolineales bacterium
CAGCGGGAAGCGGACAAGCAGGCGGAACTCGAGCACCGGGCGGAGGTGCGCGCCCGCATCCCGGCGGTCGCTTTCGAAACCCCGCTCGAAGAGCTGGAGATCACCCTGCGCCGCAGCATTCTGCTCGGCGGCGAGGGCTATTCTACGGTCGGAGACCTGCTGTACCAGTTGGAGCTGGACCCGGATGAGATCCTGGCCCTGAACGGCATCGGACCGAAGGCGATGGAGGAGATCGAGGAAGCCGTCGCAATGTTCCTGGCCAACCCGCCCGAGCCCGCTGAGCCCGCCGTTGCGGAAGCGGAAGCAGATGCAGAGGCGGAAACGGATGCGGTCGAGGAAGCGCCTGCGGACGAACTGCAGGCCGTCGAAGAGGTGCCGGAAGAAGCCGTGGAAGAGCCGGCCGCCGTCGAGGCCCTCGAGGTCGAGGCGGTTGAAGAAACGGCCGAAACCCCCGCCGAGGGGGTGGATGAAGCGCCGGACCTGAAAACCGAGCTGGCCGAATCCGGCGAGGTCGAGACCGACGACGAGAAATCCTTCGATGACCTCTTCACTTTCACGCCCGAGGACTTCGGGGTGATCGAAGAGGAAGAAGAAGGGCAGGAAGAATTCGATTCCAGCGGGAAGAAAAAGAAGAAACGCCGGAAACGCTTTGTCGAGGTCGAATACGATCCCGACCTGGACATCACCATCGTCAAACGCAAGCGCAAGCGCGGCGGCAAGGACGAGTGGATGGAATCGCTGGACGAGGACAACTGGGATTAACCCCAACCCGCCGGGCGATTACCGCAGGGGCTGAAAACGCCAGCGGTGGTAGAAAGGCGGCCTTGTCGTGGCGAAAAAAAAGAAAACGCGTAAAAAACACATCCCTCAGCGGACCTGCGTTGGCTGCCGCAAAGTGCTGGCCAAGCGGACGCTGATCAGGGTGGTACGCACACCGGATGGGATTTTTGTCGACCCGACCGGCAAATTGCCCGGCAGGGGAGCATACCTTCACAACCAGCGCAGCTGCTGGGAAGCCGGCTTGAAGGATCGACTGGCGGGCGCGCTAAAAGCCACCCTCAGCCAGGCGGACCGGGAACGGCTCCAGCATTTCGCTGCCGATGTGCCGGAAGGTGAGCCCTCCCCATAACCGCCGGAAGGGGTCTCTGATCGGGGGATGAGGGACCCGGAATTTAATTTTTAGTTTCGGCGCAGGCGCGCTGTGTAAAAAGGAGTTCGCACATGACGGATAAAGTTAAAGACTCCGTAATCGAGATACCGGGAAGCATAACCGTTCGAGATCTGGCGCAGGCGCTCAAAGCCAGCCCGATCGAAGTTATCAAGACCCTGATGTCGAACGGCGTGATGGCCAACATCAACCAGCTGGTTGACTTCGACACCGCGGCGATCGTGGCCGCCGAGTTGGGCTATGAAGTGCAGCTCGAAAAAATGGAGTTGTCGGAGGCGGCCCAGACCGGGGAAGTGCCGCTCTGGAAGCGTCTGATCGAGGACGAAAACGAGGCCGACCTGGTCAGTCGCCCGCCGGTCATCACGATCCTCGGGCACGTCGACCACGGCAAGACCACGCTCCTGGACGCCATCCGGGACACGAGCGTCGCCGAAGGGGAAGCGGGGGGCATCACCCAGCACATCGGCGCTTACCAGGTCACACACAACAACCAGCTGATCACTTTCCTGGACACCCCGGGCCACGCCGCTTTCACGGCGATGCGCGCCCGCGGGGCACAGGGCGCGGATATCGTCGTGCTGGTGATCGCCGCCGATGACGGGGTCATGCCGCAGACCCGAGAGGCCCTTGCCCACGCGCAGGCCGCGCAGGTCCCGATCATCGTGGCGCTCAACAAGATCGACCGCGCCAACGCCAACCCGGAACGCGTCAAGCAGCAGCTGGCTGACGCTGGCCTGACTCCCGACGAGTGGGAAGGGGAAACGATCGTGGTCCCGGTGTCCGCCAAGGAGCACACCGGCCTGGAGGACCTGCTGGAAGCCATCCTGCTGGTGGCCAACGAGACCGACATCCACGCCAACCCGAAAGGCCGCGTGATCGGCAGCGTGATCGAGGCCGAGCGCGACCGCTACCGGGGCATCATGACCACCCTGCTGATCCAGAACGGCACGCTGGCGGTCGGAGATACAGTGCTGGCAGGGACATCCCACGGGCGCATCAAGGCCATGTTCGATTTCAAGGGCAACAACATTGAGGAGGCCGGCCCCTCCACGCCGGTCTCGATCATGGGGCTGAACGAGGTTCCGGAAGCCGGAGAGTTATTCCAGGTGGTCCCCTCTGAAAAAGAAGCCCGCATCCTGGCTGCCGACCGGGAAGAGCGCAGGCGCTCGCAAACCGAGACGCAAAGCGCGGCCGTAACACTTGAAAAGCTGTTCGAGCAGTTCCAATCGGGAGAAATCCCAGAACTGCGCCTGATCGTCAAGGCGGACGTACAGGGATCGCTCGAACCGGTCATGTCTTCGTTGGAGGACCTCTCGGTTGGGGACCTGTCGGTCAACATCCTGCATTCCGGCACCGGAAACATCGGTGAAAATGACGTCACCCTGGCAGCGGCCTCCAACGCCATCGTGATCGGCTTCAACGTGGAA
>JBFKII010000436.1:0-2545 GCA_041632295.1 Anaerolineales bacterium
CGTGACCCGCGTCTGCGAGTACTTCCAGCGCCAGGGCGTGCCGTCCGATCCGGCCAGGCTGGCGCAGCGGCTGTGGGCCGAGCGCGGGCTGCAGCGCGGGCCGTACATCCACCCCGCCCTGCTGGATCCGGACGATGAGGCCGATGTGAAATTCTGGCGGAGCCGGCGATGAGCGCCCTGCTCAAATTGGCGACCGTCCTGGAAGAACCGGACCGGCGCCCCCAGGTCCGGCTGCTCGACGGTGCGGAAAGCCTGGAGGCCGGGCACGCCGGGACGCTGATCGAGCGCGGCCGGCGCGCCGGCCCTGGGGACCTGGTGGCGCTCGACATGTCCGCCCAGCCGCCGGAGATCGCCCACATCTACCCGGCCAGACTGGCCGGCGCAGCCGCCGGTCCGGAGGCGCGGCAGGAAGCGGAGGCGGATTTTGCGTCCATCGCCGCCCGCCTGGCGCCGGCCTCCGGGAGGGGCGCGGCGAAAGGCGGGGATTACATGAGCTGGACCGGGCTGGCTGCCCAGATCTGGGACCCGAGCGGCGGGGGCGAACCGCAGCAGGACTACGCCTATCTGAAAAAGGCGATCCAGGCCGGAAGCGGACCGGCGCTCGATATCGGCTGCGGCACCGGGCGCTTGCTGCTGCGCTACCTGTCTGAGGGCCTGGATGTGGATGGGGTGGACCCCTCCAAGGATATGCTCGATCTGTGCCGGGAAAAAGGGCGCTCCGCAGGCCTGTCCCCACAGCTATACCGGCAGTCGATGCACGAGCTGGACCTGCCGCGCCGGTACAAGACGGTCTTTATCCCCTGCGGCACCTTCTGCCTGCTGGTGCGGCGGGAGCATGCCTTTCAGGCACTGGCCCGCATTTACGACCACCTCGAACCCGGCGGCGAGCTGGTCTTCAACCTGTTCTGGGAGTACGGGCCGGGCGGTTGGTTCTGGAACCGGCCCGACGGAAAATGGTGGGCAATGTTCCACCACCCCCATCCGGAGGGGGGCATGGTATTCCAGCACATGAAAACCCTGCAGGTCGACCGCGCCAACCAGCTCCTGTCAGCGGAGCGACGCTACCGGCTGGTGCGGGACGGGCAGGTGGTGCGCGAAGAGATTTTCGCCAGCCACGAGCGCCTGTACGGAAAGTTCGAGATTGAGATGATGCTGGCCCAGGCGGGATTCCAGGACATTAGGATCTACGACGGCTGGCGGGAGACACCCAGGCCTTTCGACGGCGATCCGGAGGTGATGGTCCTCCACGCCCGAAAACCAGACCATAAAGGATGAGACATGCGACCGATACCCATTTTTGAAACCGAGCGGCTGGTTGTGCGGCCGTTCACCCTGGAAGACGCCGGTGCGGTCGATTTCCTCTTTCCCCCGGAAGCACCCGCACACGAAAAAAGCGAATGGCTGCAGTGGATTTCCCTGAACCACCGGATGCTGGAGCGTCTGGGCCAGCCGCCCTACGGGGATCGGGCAGTATGCCTGAAAAGCGGCGAGTTGATCGGCTCGGTCGGCGTGGTGCCGTACACGGCCGAGTTCGAGCGCCTGCCGGTTTTTGGGGGCCGGCGTCCGTCCTTTTCCGATGCAGAGGTCGGGCTGTTTTGGAACATCCGAAAGGAGCACCGCAATCGCGGCTATGCCACGGAGGCAGCGGCCGGGCTGATCCGCCAGCTGTTCGAACGCCTGCGGCTCAAAAAGGTGATCGCCTCCACCGGCAAGGACAACCTGGCATCCCAGGCCGTCATGCGCAAGCTGGGGATGCAGATTGAAATCTACCCGTTCGACGACCCGCCCCCCGAACTGCCGGTCGTCGGGATCCTGAGGAACCCGGAAATATGAAACGTCACGCTTACTTTCTTTCTCTGGATCGGTTTGTGCCCGCTGCCAAACCGGGGTCCATCAAGCACTTCCGCAGCCCGCTTGCTGTCGACCGGGAGATGCTGGCCGAGTTGATGCTGAACGCCTATCACGGCACGCTCGACGACGATGGGGAGACGATCGACGACGCTCGCCAGGAAATTGAGACCTATTTTTCAGGCGGGTCCGGCATCCCACTTCTGGCCAATTCCCGGCTGGTAGAAGAGGATGGCAGGATCGTCTCCGCCTGCCTGGCCAGCCTTTGGCAGGAGGTGCCGCTGATCGCCTACATCCTGACGGCCGGTGGAAACAAGCGCCGCGGGCTGGCCCGCACCCTGCTGGGGGCCTGCCTGGCGAGCCTGGCGCAGGCCGGGCACCAGAAAGTTCGGGCGGTGATCACCGGCGGAAACGTCCCTTCCGAGAAACTTTTCACCCTTCATGGGTTTCAAAGAGAGAGCGATTGATCGGCAGCCTTCGGGAGAGGTAAGCCCAGCATGGCAAAATCGAATTGGCACACCCGCATTTATGCCGTTCTGCGGCACCCTCGGGAAAATAAGGTCCTTCTGCTGCCGGCAGGCGGCGGCTGGCAGCTGCCGGACGCCGGTTACGACGGCAATCTGTGGGTCGCCCAGGCGGATATCGCCGTCCCCGCGCTGTCGGCCGCCCTGGGCGCTCAAATCTGGCTGCTGCGCCA
>JBFKII010000437.1:0-2530 GCA_041632295.1 Anaerolineales bacterium
GGTTTCCAGGGCTGCGCGCAGGTCGTCGAACTGTGCGCAGTGGGCGTAAAAATCAGCCCGCAGGGTGATCACGACCGCTGCGCTACTGCCGCCCTCTGATGCGGCCGCCGATAGGAGGCTGCGGATGAACGCTCGCTGCTCCTGCTCGTCGCGGCAAAGGGTGAACAGCTCCTCAAATTGATCGACGACCAGGAGCAGCCGTTCTAACCCCAATCCATCCACCACGTGCCGGATGGCGCGCTGCAGGGCTGCCGGATCTGTGCGGAACGCCTCCACGGAAGGGGGAGCACCATCGGCGTCCGGCCAGCCATCCGCGATGCTGCGGTGGATCGCATGGAGGGGGTAGGCGGTCGGGGTCAGCAAACGGATCAGCCAGCGCTGGCTGCCTGCGGGTGGCAGGCTGCCATCTGCCAACGGTTTACCGCTTTGCAGGGCCGGGATCAGGCCCGCCCGTACCAGGGATGACTTGCCGCTTCCGGAAGCACCGACCACCGCCAGAAAAGAGTACTCGTGCAGCCTGGCGATCAGCCGGCTGGTTTCGACTTCCCGGCCGTAAAAAAGCCCCGTATCTTCTCTTTCGAAAGGCAGCAAACCCTTGAAGGGCGGATCGCCAGGGGAGGGGTCGGCGGATTCAATGGGTTTGGAGGGCAGCGCCAGATCCCCACGTCTGATATCGGTGTACAGCGCGGCTGATTTTTCATCCGGAGCGATGCCGAGTTGAGCGGAAAAGTGCTGGCTGAGTTTTTCAAACTGCTGCAGGGCTTCGTGCCGGCTGCCCGACCAGGCCAGCAAGCGCATCATCCTGCGATGTGCCGGTTCGTGCAGGTCATTCAGGGCCAGCAAGCGCCTGGCGAAAGATAAACCCTCATCAAACCGGTGTTGCAAACTTGCCCAATCAACCAGATTTTGGAGCGCCCAGCCCAAGTCTTGTTGCAGATTTTCCCTTTCGAACAGTTGCCAGTTATCGAAAGTGGGGCTGTCCTGCAGGCTGAAACCGGCCATAAAATCGCCCTGGTAAAGCCTTACGGCCATACGCAGCGCTTGCAGGCACCGTTCGCAGGAATGCATGGGGAGGTGCCTGTGCCTGCGCCCGTGCTGCAGCGCTGCCCGGAATTGGTGTACGTCAATCTGGATGTCCGCTGTGGGGTGGAGGTACACCTGGCTGCGGTCGACGGAAAGCAGCCCTTCCCCCAGATCGCGCCGCAAGCGGGATAGCTCGCGCCGCAGATTGCCCAGGGCGCGAGGGTTTTCCGTCTCCGGCCAAAGGAGCGTTGCCAATGCCTCCCGGCTGTGGGGCAGCCCGGTAACCCCCAGATAGGCGGCCAATGCGAGGCCTTTCCGGCGGCGAATCGATCGCGGCTGCCCACCCAACTCGAATTGCGGCGCTCCAAGCAGAACCATCCGCCAGGATGCCATGCTCCATTGTACAACATAGTCAAAATGCGCCCTCCGGGGCCGCGACCGGTCCGGCCGGGGGACGATCTCGGGACGGCAGTCCGCTAGACTTTCAGCAGCGTGCTTCAACAACCGGGAGAAAAGGAGCTTTCAGTGAGTAATAGCCGCAACCACCAAGCCGGCGGGCAGCGGACGAGACAGCGCCAACCCGGCCTGCCCGTTCCTGTTTTCGCCCTGTTTCTAACCCTGGGGCTGTTGCTGAGCGCCTGCCAGCGCGCGCCGGTGACACCCGAAGCGACCCCCGTGCCCCCGACCCCCACCCGGCGGCCGCGCACCCCCACGCCGGTGCTGCCGCTGGTCTCTTCGCCCAAAGACCTCGAAGGGTATTGGCACGCGACCCAAAACCTGGGTTTCTACTTTCACTTCCTGCCGGACGGTACGTACAAGGGCGATTTTTATATCGATGAGGTCGATGAGTCCCCCGATATATCCGGGGAGTACTGGGTCGAGGATTCCCAGCTGCATATGAAAATCACCTGGGCCAGCGAAGATTTTGGCAATGGCTGCGTAGGCATCCTCGGAATCTATCAGGTCCAAATGCAAGAGGACGGCAACCTTAATTACGTGTATGTCCAGGATAACTGTGCCGGCCGGCGCCGGGGCATTGTGGGCCTTCACGAAGCCCGGCCCTGAATGTTGGTTTGCAGTGATGGGGGATCAGGACTCAGCGAGACCTGCGCATGGAAGGGGGTGCAAGGTGGCATCGACTTCGGCCGGTGTTTCGGGGCTGTCAAGAGCTGCAGCGTGAACCACGCTAACTGCCGGGCGTTCCCACTTTAAAAGCCGGTTTTTCCCCAAGGTGATAATACGAGAAGATCTTCCATATCCGGCCTTCCTGGATGTAAATGCAATCGCAGGCCGGGTTTCCATCCACCAGGTAACGGACGGCGTATTTCTCGCCGGACCCGAACAGGTCCTGGACCTGGAGGGTTGAACGGAAGAAAGCCTCTTCATATTGACGGACCAGGTCGAGGTAAGCCTGCCGTCCTTGAATCTCACCGTAGGGGCTGGTATGGACAAAATCTTCTGCCAGTGCCAGCCCGGACAGGTCGCGCTGGCGAAATGCCTGCAGCCA
>JBFKII010000438.1:0-2500 GCA_041632295.1 Anaerolineales bacterium
GGCGCGTTCGGTAGCCAGCGGGCGGCGGGACCACGCTGGGGCCTGGAGGTGGGGTCACCCAGGAGGAAAGATCCACGTCTGGCATTGGCTGCTGCGCGTCTTCCCCCCCGGATTCCGGGCGCCTGCCGATCGAGCGCGAGGTCTCCGCATTACGCTGCAGGTCCTTGCGGATCTCTTCCATGCCGGCTTCCTCGGCCAGCGTATTTGGCAGTTTTCGCAAAGTCTGGGCGGTGGAATTGATCACGTTCCAGGTGGGGGAGGCCCGCAGGCGGCGGATCAGGCGCCCGAATTTGCGAAACAGCTCGACCACGTCCGACGGCCCTAAAAAGAGCAGCAGCAGGACGACGATCATGACCAGTTCGGCCGGGCCGATACCGAGGAAATCCATGGCGGTCAGGGGTCAGAATGGTACGTATCTTCGAGGACGGCTTTGAATGCTTCTTGGAGCTCGCGCTGGCGGGAGGCCAGGGCACCCAAAACCCCGTTGACAAACCGCGGGGCGCTGTCGGATCCAAACGATTTGGCCAACTCGATCGCTTCGTTGATGGCCACTTTGACCGGGGTGTTTTGATACACGGCGATTTCCCATAGGGAGATCCGCAGGATGTTGCGATCGATAATGGCGATCTGGTCCACCGGCCACTCCGATGCATGCTCGGCGATGAACGCGTCCAGCTCCTCCCGCAGCGGATACACGCCGGCGACGATCTGTTGCGCAAATTCGGCCAGTTTGTCACTCAGGGGCTTTTCTTCCAGCCTGTGTTGCAGGGCGATGCCGGGTAGGTGATCCACGATATCGACCTCGTACAGGACCTGGAGCGCCGTGGCGCGTGCCTTGGTTCGTGGTTTCATGCCTTCAGGCCGATTTTCATGCCGCTGCCCGTTTAGTCGGTGCTGTCGGAAAAATCGATATCATCGATGTGGATATCGATCCGGCCGACTTCCATGCCCACCATCTCAGAAATGGCCCTGGCGATTTCGTTTTGTATTGAGCGGCTGGTCTCCAGGATATTGACACCATCTTCCAGGACCACGTAAACATCCACATCCACGAGCATGTCCTCCACCTGGATGTGCACGCCGTGCTCCTGGCCGCGCCGGAACAGTCCCCGCACATTGGCCGGCACCTCTCCCATATGGCTGACCCCCTCAACAGAAAGGGCGGTCAATCGGGCTATTGTGAGCAAAACGCCGGGATCAATCGTTGTTTTGCCGGGAGGTCGCGTCGAGTCTGGCATTGTTAAGATTCCGTTTTCAGTCTGGCTGCTGGTTGGTTCGGGCTGCTGGTGTGCGGCTTCACATCATTGCCATGCCGCCATCCACGCCGATCACCTGGCCGGTGATGTATCCGGCCTGTTCGGAAGCCAAAAAGGCTGCGACATAGGCGATCTCTTCGGGGGCTGCCATCCGGCCCATCGGCGTCTGGTTGAGGATGTAATCGATCGCCTCTTGCGGTGTGTGCTCCAAAATGTCGGTTTCCACGAAACCGGGAGCGATGGCATTGACCGTGATATTCCGGCTGGCCACCTCGCGCGCCAAGGATTTCGTGAAACCAATCTGGCCGGCCTTGGAGGCGGAATAATTGGTCTGTCCGGGGTTGCCCATCTGCCCAGCGATCGAGGTGATGTTGATGATGCGGCCATACCGCTTGCGCATCATGTGCCGGACGGCGGCCTTCGAACAGTTGAACGTGCTTTTCAAGTTGGTGGTCAGGACCAAATCCCAGTCTTCCTCTTTCATCATCATGATCAGGCCGTCCCGGATGATGCCGGCGTTATTGACCAGGATGTCGAGCCCTCCCAACTGGCTGATGACGTCCTTGACCAGCTCCTGGGCGGCGGCGAAATCTGACACATCGGCCTGGAAGGCCAGCCCTTTTCCGCCCCCCTTCTCGATCTCCTCCACCACCGCGCCGGTCTGGTCCGAAGCGCGCAGATAATTGACGGCCACCGTGGCCCCGGCGCGGGCCAGAGCCAGTGCGATCGCGCGTCCGATGCCGCGCGAAGCACCGGTCACCAGGGCGACACGATTTTGAAGGGAAAGATCGGCGGGATCGGTCATCGGCTGTTCCGTGGAGGTCTTTGGAATTATACCGCGCCATCCGCTGCCCTGTTCATTGGGGCAGGTGTGCGCCGGTTTCTAGAGGGGAAAGCTGTGCTGCCGTCGGCTGGGGCGGGATTCAGCTGGAGAGTGCGTCCAGGTCCTGGGGGCTGCCGAGTTGGAACCGGCGGGTGCTGCGGTCGATCCGTTTGATCAATCCGGTTAGCACATCCCCCGGGCCGAATTCGATAAATGTATCCACACCCTGCGCCAGCATAAAGGCCACGCTCTCCGTCCAGCGTACGCTGGAGGTCAGCTGAGCTTTGAGGTCGGCTTCGATTTCGGCGGCGCGTTTCATAGGCGCGGCGCTGACATTGCCCACGATCGGGATCGCCGGGTCCGCCAGTGGAGCGGCGTTCACCGCTTCGTTGAAACCCTGCTGGGCGTGTTCCATCAAATA
>JBFKII010000439.1:0-2495 GCA_041632295.1 Anaerolineales bacterium
AGATTACCGGGATAAAAACCCCGGCCCAACTCCCTTGGGCCACCGCAGACGTCTCCAACATAGGATTCCTGGCCGGACCCTACGACGTAGGCAAAGTGGCGCCCATCGGGCGACCAACCCAGAAAGTCCAGCAGGTCACCGCTGGCGTACGCCAGACGATGCTTTCCATCCAGGGAATATAGGAGCAGCTCGCGCTCGTTCGAGCCCACCGAAATCCCGCGCCACAGGCCGACCCAGGATGTGGAAGGATCGAAATCGATCGACATGCCCAGGCTGAACTGCAGGCTGGTAAACCAGCCGGAAACTTCCACCAACTCAACGGCCGGGGATCCATCTACCGGAACATACCAGATCTTGATCGGGGCGTCCTGGACCATCATCTCTTCGGACTGCGGCTGTGCGACCAATAGCCCGTGGGAGTCGTGGGTCCAGCGCATGGGGGGAAAGGCGTAGAACTCGCCCATCCCGACCGCAAAGTAGGGGAAATCGGCCGCAAAGGGCCGGTTTTCCTCCACGTTCATTAAGCGCAGGCTGTCCGGTGTGGTGATGGCCGCGCTTCGGCCGTCCGGCGAGAAGGACAGGCTGCCGCCCTCGCCCGCCGAAAAAAGCTCCCCCTGCTGGCCGCTGAGCGCGTCCACGACCCAATTCTGTCGCTGCACGTAGATGTAGATGCCGTCATTTTCAAAGCGCGGTGCGGCGTCGAAGGCCAGCCGGGACTCCCCAGGGAACCAGGTCACCCCGGTGGGGACGGCAAAATCGGCCAGCGGTTCGGCCACGATGGCCATCAGCGTTTCCTGGTCGACCAGCCGCAGCGCCCCCGCGCCGTCGGTCCGGGCGGACCACAGCTCGCCGGCTTTTTCATCAAGCATGTGGGTGAAGGCTACCAGGGTGTTGTCGGCAGAGAAGTCGTGGATCTCGATCCGGCCGCTCATCTCCGGCCCGCCTGCCAGCAGGCGCGGATTGGCCCCATCTCCATCCGCGGCCCACAGCTCCGCCCCGCCCCCGGCTATCGCCCGGGCATACACCACGGTGCTCCCGTCGGGTGTGATGCGCACCTGTGTGGCGTCACCTGTACCCGTCAAAGAGATCACTTCACCAAACTCGGTCCAAACCCACACATCGCCCTCGCTCAGGTATGCCAGCCTGTAGGGTCCCAGGGCAGGCGGCTCCAGAACCGCACAGATGGCCTGAGACTCATCCCCTCCCTCGACAGGCGGAAACGCCTCGGCGATCGCAGCGTGGTGGTCCGCCCCGGGCATCCAGGGGACCAGGAAAACGTTGTAGTCCCGTCCATCCAGGGAGAAAAAGGCATCCCCGGTGTTGCGCGGCACTGCGGCGAGGTAGTTCGTTAGATCATCCCCGGAGAGCGCCATGGCGGTCATGTGGCCGAATCCGATTCCCATCCCGGTCAGTATCGCCGGGTCCAGCGGCCATTCCAGAATTTCCACACCAACCGCCTCTTGCAACGGGCTGATAAAGATGGTGGCGTTTTCCGGCCGGTACGAAGTGGCTCCGGCATGGGTATAGCGTCCCAGCAAGGACTGGATGCGCTCAAAAGCCTGCGGTTCGTTGGCGAAATCGGCATAGATCTGGATCTCGCGCAGCCCGGAGCCCGGGACCTGGGCGCGGAAGATGGTGGTCGAGGCGTCGACGACCGATACGCAGAGCATCTCCTCGCTCCCCTCTACCGGTTCGCACTGGGATTCGGACGTATCGCTGACCAGGCTCTCGAACCCGGCATCGAGCACCTGCTGGTAGAGTGCCAGGGTCTCTTCCCTGCTCAGCTGGGCCAGCATGACGACTTCGCTTTCATACGTGGCGCCTTCCTGGACATAGATGGCGGTCCCATCCACATACAGCGTAAAGAATGGCACTCGCCCAAAAGGATTGTGTACTTCCGGACGGGTGAAACCTGGCAAATAATCGTATTGGACCAGGATGTCGCCTGGTTGGAGGGCGTCCAGGGTCTCTCCAGCACTGGAGGGCGGTTTTGCGGTCGGATCGGTCGGGATTTGGGTCGGCGCTGCAGTCGGATCAACCTCAGCCGCCGGATTGCAGGCGGTGAGCAGGAGGAAAGCAGCAAGGAACAGTGAAAAAAGGGTGATTTTCTTCATCAGGTTGTCCTCTTTCGGATGGATTTGCCAATCCAATGAGAAACGAAGTATGGAGAAAATGGTTCCATTTTGGACAGAATGTACGGTCTTTTCCTGAATGGCAGATTAAGGACAGGAGCGATTTCGAGCCAGATATGAACAAAGGTCGTGGAGGCGCAGAGGATCTACCCTTTCCAGATCCAAAAACACCGAGATGCTTCGGCCGCCCTGCGGCCTCGAGCATGACAGGTTTCGGGAAAGTGAGCAGATGGAGGCAGCCTTCCGGTTTTGTCATGCTCGAGCGAATGAAGTGAGCGAAGCATCTACCCCCTCCCAGATCCAACAATACCGAGATGCTTCGGCCGCCCTGCGGCCTCGAGCATGACAGGTTTCGGGAAAGTG
>JBFKII010000440.1:0-2456 GCA_041632295.1 Anaerolineales bacterium
AGCCGCGCGTTGCCGCCGCAAGATCTCCCAGGGCCCACCCGGCGTCTCCCAGGGCCAGCAAGCCGGCGGGGCTGATGTGTCCGGCGTCTGCGGCGGACTGCAGGAAATCCGCCGCTGCGGCTGCGTCGCCCGCCTCCAGAGCGGACAGGCCGGCCTGCTCCCAGATCGTGAGGCGCCAGGGCAGGTATGCAGCCACACGCGCCAGGTTCCGGGCCGCCCCTTCTGCTGCGCCGGAGGATAGCGAGAGATGGGCGCCCTGAAGGGCACGGTCCAGGCCAGCCGGCCTGGGGCTCAGCCCCAGGAACACGGCCGCCAGCAAGGGCAGCAGCACCAGGAGCCACAGCAGCGGTCGCCTGCGGTCGGACATGCTGGGATTATACGCCGGAGGGTCTGATCGCTCGCTTACGGAAGAAAAGCCGCCAAAAAACCGGCGCGGGGAAGCGGGAAGCCACTTCCCGGATGGACACTTCCCAAACGGACGCGTTATAATACGTGAAATTAATCACATCTTGCGCCAGGCTGAGAAACCGGACTTGCCTGGCCCCAGCAGCCGCGTCCGCGGCTATTCTATTTTTATGCAGGAGAACAGGCGATGGAATTTTCGCTGAGCGAAGAGCACCGCATGGTGCAGCAAATGGTGCGCGATTTTGTACAGAAAGAAGTCGGCCCGGTGATCAAGGAGTACGACCGCAAGCAGGAAATGATCCCTTTCGTCCTGCCTCGCATGGCCGAACTCGGCATCCTGGGCATCAATATCCCCGCACGCTACGGCGGCCAGGGCCTGGATTACATCAGCCTGGGTCTGGTGTGCGAAGAGCTGGAAGCCATGGACAGCACGCTGCGGGTGATCATGTCGGTCCACATGGGCCTCAATTCGATGGCCATCTTGCAGTGGGGCACCGAAGCCCAAAAGGAGAAGTTCCTAAAACCGCAGGCTGCCGGCGAGAAATATGGCTGTTTCGGGCTGACCGAGCCTGGGGTGGGCTCCGACGTGGCCAACATGGATTCTACCGCCCGCCAGGATGGGGACTCTTACATCTTGAACGGGGAAAAAATGTGGATCTCCCTGGCGACCAAGGCGCATAACGCCTTGATCGTCGCCCGCACACATCCGGACGCCGATAAGCCCTCCCAGGGTCTTTCGGCATTCCTGGTCGAGCTCGACTCTCCGGGGATCAAAACCGGGGATATTCACGGCAAACTCGGGGTCCGGGCGGGTTCGACCGGCTGGATTTCGATGACGGATGTGCGCGTATCGGCCGAAAACATGCTGGGCGAGCCTGGGGAAGGCTTCAAAATCGCCATGTCCTGCCTGGACAACGGCCGCTATACCGTCGCGGCCGGGGCGACCGGCCTGATCCGTGCCAGCCTGGACGCCAGCGTGCGCTACTGCCATTCGCGCGAGGCCTTCGGCCGGCAGATCGGCCGGTTCCAACTCGTCCAGCAGAAAATTGCCCACATGACCCGGGATTATGAGATCTCGCGCCTGCTTTACCTGAAGGCCGGTTGGCTCAAAAACCAGGGGCAGCGCAACACCAAGGAGACTTCCCTGGCCAAATGGTATGCCACGGATGCGTCCTTTGAGGCCGCCAACCAGGCGATCCAGGTGCACGGCGCCTACGGCTACAGCGACGAGTACGATGTCGAGCGCTACCTGCGCAACGCCCGCGGGGCGATCATTTACGAGGGAACCAGCGAGATCCACCAGCTGATGCAGGCCGGATATTCGCTCGGATACCGGGAGGACGGTGAGCTGCGCTGCGAGCTTCCAGCTTATGACGAGGCCTTTTGGAACGAGCCTGCCTGAGGATCCAGGCAATCGCTGAATTACCGCGATAGAAACGAAACATGGAGGAAATCTTGAAGATCGTCGTGTGTGTAAAACAGGTCCCTGACACGGCCGCCAAGATCGTGGCTGCCGGTGGGGAAGTGACCTGGGGTGAAGCTCCCCTTGTCCTCAATCCCTGGGATGAGTACGCAGTTGAGCTAGCCCTGCAGCTGGGCGGCGAGGTCACAGCCCTGACCGTGGGCCAGGAAGGCCCCAACGAAGCGCTCAAGCAGGCCCTGGCCATGGGCTGCGGGGAAGCGGTGCTCGTCTCCGACCCTGCGCTTTCGGGTGCCGACAGCCAGGCTATCGCCCGCGTTCTGGCCGGCGCCGTGTCCAAGATCGGTGCGGTGGACCTGCTGGTCTTTGGCCGGCAGGCGGTCGACGATGACGGCGGGGTGATGGCGGCCCAGGTCGCCCGGGTGCTGGGGTGGCCATGCCTTTCGCTGGCCGCATCGGTGCAGGTGGAAGACGGGACGGTCCGCACGGAACGGGCGATCGAAGAGGGCCGCCAGGTTCTTTCCGCCCGCTTGCCGGCGGTGATCAGCGTCACCAAAGATATCGGCGAACCGCGCTACCCGTCCTTCATGGGCATCCGAAAAGCCTCCCGGGCCCAGATTCCGACCTGGAC
>JBFKII010000441.1:0-2386 GCA_041632295.1 Anaerolineales bacterium
AAGGGCCGTTGGGAAGGTCTTGTTCCCCGTGACTGTGGCGATAGAAGTTTAGCACGCGCTCCGTGGAGGGATGGGTGAAAACCTGATTTTCAAGAAGATTCCAAAACCCCTGCTGCCAGTTTTCCATTTCGTGGGACGTTATAATGGGTTCCGGCAGGAAATGCAACCGAGGATCGAAAGGCGAACGCCATGGCTCCGAAAAAACCGAGAACCGGAACGCCGCGCAACACCAGCTGGGACCCGTTGGCTACCTGGTATGACGGTTGGGTGGGGGAGGGGGGCAGCCACCACCATCAGAAGCTGGCTATTCCTGGCACTTTGCGGTTATTAGAGGCCGCGCCGGGTGAGGAAATTCTGGACGTGGGCGCTGGCCAGGGGGTGCTTGCGCCGCATGTTGAGGCGAGCGGGGCAAAATATACGGGTGTGGACGCCAGTCCGAGGCTGATCCGCATGGCCAGGCAGCGGCATGGTAAAACCGGCCAATTTTATGTCGGGGACTCCCGCAGGCTGAAGGAAATAAAGGGGGTGGACAAGGAGTGTTTCGATGCCGCTGTCTTTTTGCTCAGTGTCCAGGATATGGATCCATTGAAAGAGGTGTTTGAAAACGTATCCTGGGCTCTGAAGCGGGAGAGCCGTCTTGTGCTGTTTATGACGCATCCGGCCTTTCGCGTGCCGCGCCAGAGTGGATGGGGCTGGGACGAAGGGCGAAAGCTGCGCTACCGGCGGGTTGACCGCTACCTTACCCCATTACCGGTCCCACTGAAGCCGTTTCCCGGCCAGGTTGGGGTGAGCAGGAGTTTTCACCGGCCGCTGCATGTGTACGTAAACGGGCTGGCGGAATATGGTTTTCGTGTCGATCGCCTGGAGGAGATTCCGACCTATAAAAAAGCCCGCGGAGCGCGGGCGAAAGCGGAGAACCTGGCCAACAAGGAGATCCCTTTGTTCCTGGGCATCCGGGCGCGGCGCTGACCGCGGTCCGGTTCCTGCTGGGGGAGAGTGGCGAGAGTGGGACTTGAACCCACAACCAACAGCTTATGAGTCTGCTGCTCTGCCGATTGAGCTACCTCGCCATAGGCCGAAAAATCTTACTATGGGGTCTACCTTTTGTCAACGAAGGGCCGCTGAAGCTCAGAATTCTCCCTGCATGCTGTGCGCATAGCCAGTCATTTCAACGTATCCAGCCCCGGTCACCGGGGCACCGTCGTTGCTGCCGCTGATCCGCACCGCCCCTTCCCAGTAAGTGAAAAACACACGCAGTTCCTGGTCGGGAATGAACGGTTCGAGGTCCAGACTGATCCCCTCGGATGGGATTTCGATCCGCCAGCGGCCGGGATACTCCGCGCCCGAATGCGGGCTGGACCATTGGTCCAGCACAATGATTTCAAAGTCATCCATTGATAGGCTGCGGGTGCTTCCATCCGGGTATACGACTGTGCCGCTAGAGAAGGGGTCGATTTCACCGTTCTCTTTCCGCAGTTGGAAAAGCATCAATTCGGTTTGATCGTTCAGCTGGACCGAAAACCAGTCCCAGCCGACCTGGTCTGGCCCCAGGGCGCTGGTGCTGTATTCGTGGTCCATCCAGGATAGCCCTTCCACGGGGATGGCGGTTCCGCGGATGGTCAGCGTGCCGCTGGCGGCCAGGCGAGTCTGGCTGATGTAGTAGGAGGCGTTGCCGGGCTGGGGCCCTTTCGGGCTGTACCCGTCCTGGCCCTGCAGGATCGGACCTTTCAGGTCCTCAAGGATGAGATCCAACCGTAAGCCATCCTGTGCTGCGGTCAGGCGATATAGGTTCGGCCCGCTGCTCTCTACCGACCAGTCCTCCAGCCAGACACGGTAGGGCCGGGCGGTTGCCCCAGACAGGCCGGCAGCCCCGCGGGTATAGCGCTCCTCGAACTGAAATGAGTTACCGGAGACATCCGTCACCGTGAAGTGGGCCAGGTAAAGCTGATCGGTGGCCCAGTCAGATGCGCGGTCGCCGGGCCGCTGCTGCGGCGGGACCAACGCTCTGCGGAAAAAGGTCAGCTGGTAGCCGAAATGGCGGCCATCCGGCGCATCAAGATTGCCGGTGTAGTACCACCATTCGGTCAGGTAGTCTGGGTGTGGGCCGAAATCGTCGGGGAATGAAATCGGCGCCGGCCCCTCCGCCCTGGCGAAGCCCTCCAGATCGACCGGCGGCATTTCGAGGCGCGCAGATGGCAGGGAGTCGCCCGAACCGCCACGGAACAGCAGAAAGCCCGTAAGGAGCGCCGCTGTGACCAGGAAGATGATTGCGTTTCGCTTCATGGCTAATCTCCGCGCAGCACTTCCGCCGCCGGCATCCGTGCCAACTTCAGCGCCGGGTAGACACCGGCCAAAAGGGCGGCAAGTACCGAAACGGCAAGCGCCT
>JBFKII010000442.1:0-2376 GCA_041632295.1 Anaerolineales bacterium
GCGGGCCGGCGCCGGCCCGCCCAAAGGCCTGAATTCGTTGCCTTTCTTGCAACCACAACGGGCCGCATACCGTATAATTGACCCTGGAATGACCAATATTCAGCTCAAGATCTGTTCGCTTGGCGATTTTGCGGTCGGGAAGACCAGTCTCATCCGGCGATACGTTGAGGGGGTTTTTGACGAAAAGTACCTGAGCACCATCGGGGTGTGGATTTCGCGTAAAACCATCCGGCACGAAAATTACGAGTTCAACCTGATCCTGTGGGACCTGGCGGGCGGGGATAACTACCTGCGCCACCACACCAATTACCTGCGCGGTGCGGCCGGGGCGATCCTTGTCTGCGACCTGAGTCGCTTGGAAACCCTGCCTTACATCAAAAAATACGCCGGCCAGCTGCGCACGATCAACCCCAAGGCCGAAATCGTCATCGTTGGGAATAAGAGCGACCTGTCGGACGCCCGAGAAGTTACGGACGAATCCCTGGATGGGCTTTCCGCAGACCTGGAGTGCGATTATTTTGTCACCAGCGCCAAAACCGGTTCCAATGTGGAGGACGTCTTCTTGTCGCTCGCCAAACAGCTCGCATCGAAACGATGGCCGAAAACGGAATAAATGTTGATGCGCCGTCCATCACCCGGCGCGTCGCTGAAATCATCGCTGGAAAGGATCAGATCGCTTACCTGCTGGTATCAGCGCGGCTTAAAATCCTGGCCACCTCCCCCAACCTCCCCGAGTTATTTCCGCGATCGGTGGCGGCCGCGGCCGGTAAAAATCTCCTGGAGGTTTTCTGGGAGCTGAGCGGCCTGGAGGATTCGATCGACCAGGTCCTCAATGGCGAACTTCCGGATATCCAGATCGAAAATATCCACTGGCAGCGTTCCGACAAAGGACAGAATTATTTCAACCTCGGCCTGTTCCCGATCGATCCCGGCAGCCCGCAGGATGGACTGCTGTTTATCATCCAGGAGAACCGGAAAGCGTCCGAGTTTCAACTGCCGCTGGTGCAGGACCGCAACCAGCTGCGCCTCACGCAGCGCCGGCTGGCCTTCGCCAACAAGCAGCTCGAACAGCTCAGCCGACTGAAATCCCTGTTTCTTTCGATGGCCGCACACGACCTGCGCAGTCCACTGTCGGCCATCCTGGCGTACACCCAGCTGGTCAAAATGAAGCTCGAGGACCACGAAATTATCGATGTCGACCGGTTTTTATCGATCATCCTGGAGCAAACCCACCACATGAACCACCTGATCGGCGATATGCTCGACCTGGACCAGCTTGAACACGGCGAGCTCAAGGTGCGCATAATCGAAATGGACCTGGCCGAGCAGCTGCGAGAGAACAGTGTCTTGATGGTCAGCATGGCCACCCGCCAGGAGCTGACCCTGCACTTGGATATCCCGGACGACCCGATCTGGGTGTTGGCGGATCCGGAAAAAGTCCGCCAGGTGTTTTACAACCTGTTCAGTAACGCCATCAAATACACCCAGGGTGGCGGAGAAATCTGGGTGACCGCCCACCAGGAGGGGGGTTGGGGGTTTTTCCGGGTCAAGGACACCGGCATGGGGATGTCGGAACACGACCGGGCCCGGCTGTTCCAGCTGTATTACCGCACGCCGGATGCGCAGCAATCCTCCGTTTCCGGCACGGGGCTGGGCCTGTATATTGTCAAAAGCCTGCTGGACGCCATGGCAGGAGAAATTCGGGTGGAAAGCGAAGTCGATGTGGGCAGCCTGTTTGAAGTCCGCCTCCCTTTGCTTGCAAACGGCAAAGTTCATGGATATCGCGGGAAAGAAGATTCTTCTGGTCGATGACGACCATCTGATCCACGACATCGTCCGCAATGCGCTGGAAAACCGGCACGCCCGGGTGCTCAGTGCGTTCAGTGGCAAGAAAGGGCTGGCGAAACTCTACGATCACAAGCCGGACCTCGTGATCCTGGACATCATGATGCCGGAGATGGACGGCTGGGAGACCTGCCGGCAGATCCGGCTGCTCTCCAACGTGCCTATCTTGATGCTGACCTCGCTTTCGGATGAAAAGAACGTCATCCGCGGCCTGGACAGCGGGGCGGACGATTTTTTAGGCAAGCCTTTCAATATCGATCACCTGCTGGCGCGCGTGCGGGCGCTGCTGCGCCGGGCGGGGGACTGGCACATGGTCCAGATGCCGCAGGGTTTCCACGATGAGCACCTGCGGATCGATTTCGAAAAGCACAAGCTGGAGGTCGGCGGGCAGAGCGTCGATCTGACCCGCACTGAATACCGGCTGCTGGAATACCTGATCAAGCACCAGGGGCGGGTGCTGAACTACGCCGAGATCCTGAACAACGTCTGGGGCTGGGAGTATCAGGACAGCCCCGATTACGTTCAGGTCTA
>JBFKII010000443.1:0-2302 GCA_041632295.1 Anaerolineales bacterium
GGTTGAAGAGAGCGGCGATCGCGAGCGTGGTGATGACGGTCACGAGCGGGGTGTTCGACGAGCCGGTCAGCGGGCCGAGGACGCGCTCCAGCACGATCACCCCACCAAAATAGACCAGCGCCAGGAGACCTGTCAGGAGGGCGTACTGCAGCGTGCGCCGGATGATGACGTCGATGTCGAAGAGGCGGTAGCGCAGGATGGCGACAGCCAACGACAGCCCCACGATCGGAAAGCCCAGGTTGGCGATCGTCTGGATGACCTCGCGGTATGCCGGCTGGAATGTGGCAAAATTCAGCAAGAACACCGCCACCCCGGCGGCCACCCCACCCACCGCCCAGCGCAGCTGGGCGCGGCTGACCGCATCGCGCTGGGTGATCCCGGCGTGGACCAGTCCGGCGACCCCGAGCAGCAGCATGACAAACGTAAATAGAAAACCGATCACGGCCAGGTCGGGAGCGGTGAGCAGGAGCACGATCGTGGTCGAGCCCACCAGGTACGGCACCAGCAGCCAGCGCGGCTGCCGCCGGATGAAATCCTTGGGCTTCGGAAAGGTGAGCGCAAAGCCCAAAAAAGAGGGACCCAAGAGGTAGGCAAAGATAATGTTGCCGAAAATCACCTTGGCGTATCCCGCAAAAACATCCAGATAAAACGCCAGCGGGTCAGGGACGGAATAGCTGAGCGTGCTGGACAGGCTGGCCAGCCCGACGGCGAACAGGAAACGGGCTGACAGGCTTCCGGGCCGCTTGAGGAACGTAAAGAGGCTCACGCTAAAAAGAAGCAGGGAGGTCAGCCATCCCCAAAGGGATTGGAAGTCGGTCAGTTCCGTTTTTACCCAGGCCGCCGGCGTCCAGTGGACCACGGGCGCATCCACCACCAGCGTCCGGCCGTCCCGCTCGACGGTCAGCGCAATGGTCTCACCGATATCCCAATTTTCCGGCACGTTCAGGCTGGCGGGGAAATTATCGAGGATCGCACCCGCCGGAACTTCGCCGATAGCCATCACGACATCGCCGGGCTGGAGTTTGGACGGCGCGCCGACGGCGTTGACCTCCAGCTTGAAAACGATCGCCACGAGGTCTTCTTCGTCGGGATCGGGACCGGCCCAGCCGATGCTGGGGATGGTGAAGCGGTACGCCACCTGAGCGAGGTTCAGAGCGATGAACACCAGCGCGGCGCCCAGCACCAACCGGGCGCCGGGCGTCCAGCGGGTTTCGGGGTTGGTTGAAGGCAGGGTATTCGCCATCATGATCTCAGATCGCAAAACAAATTCATCTAACAGTCTATTCCAAAATTCGTAGCACTGCCCCTTGTGAGCGATATTATGGGGACAAGCCCCTAAACTACAGTTTTTACGGATAGGTTCAAAATGTGGTGTCCAATAGACCTTTTCATTTTTTGGACGTGCAGGCTACCTTGAGCAGTACAAGGATTCCCTCAGCATGTTTACAGGTAGATAAGATTTCAGATGGCAATATCACCCTTCAACCTTTCTTACGCCTTCGGGTCAGAAGGTTTCGAACTGGTCTGAGCCATAAACTGGCCCCTTCCGGCTGCAGAGTCTCATTTACAACTCCGAGCAGCGCACCGCTTATATTTTCCAGGTCGACCTCGTCCCGGGCTGCAGCCGAAAAGCGAGCCAGGGCCTGCTCGGAATCAAATTTACGTCGATAAAATCGCCGGTCGATGAAATCCTGGATGTGGGTGCGCAACGGGTTAAACACGCCAGCGATTGCCAGGGTCGAGATGACGGTCACGAGCGGTGAGTCGGCCTGGCCGGTCAGGCTGTCAAAGAGCGACTGCAGCAGGACCACCGCGCCGAAATAGACCAGCGCCAGGGTGCCGGTCAGGATGGCGTACTGCAGCGTGCGCCGGATGATGATGTCGATGTCAAAGAGCCCGTATCGCAGGATGGCGATCGTGATGGCAACCGGGACCGATGCGGTCCCGAATAAAAACAGGGCTTGAAAAACCTGCTCCAAGCCAGGAATATCCAGTAAAAATTGCAACCCGATGGTGAGCACCCACAATGCCACGGCATAGAGCACCCATTTGACCTGCTGGCGGTGGACCCGATCCCCCTTGCGGAAGCGCTGGACCTGGGCGGCGAGACCCAACAGCAACAGGCTGGAGAGGAAAACTAGGTTCGCCGAGATTAAAAGCGATGTGACAGCCGGCGCTATTCGAATATGCGGCAGAAAACCGGCCCGAGCGCCGGCCCCGCGCAGGAGCCCGGCGATGTCATCCGGGATAACGGTTGCCTCTCGAAAGAAATCGAGCAGATCGCCGGCCATAATCGCTGCAA
>JBFKII010000444.1:0-2142 GCA_041632295.1 Anaerolineales bacterium
AGGCGGGTGCCGTGGCTGTCGTCGATCGCCCAGGAAAGCCCGCGGTGCTCCTGGTTCCAGACCGGCACCGCAGGGGCCTGCATCCGGGCCAGCGATTCGGCTGCCAGCAGCCGCCCGCCATCCGGCCCGCTCCCGTCACCCAGGTGGAAGCTGGCGTACGCCAACAGGTCCGACATGCTACAAATGATCCCGCCGGCGGGATGGGCGGCGCGCGGCAGCGGCCAGGGGCGCGCCACCCGGCGGCCGAAATGACCGCTGGCAAAGCGGTGGGTGATCACCTCGCCGGGGTGGAGGAAAGTATGATGCAGGCCCAGCGGTTCCAGGACCATCTCGCGCAGAGCGTTGTGGAATGGCTTTTCAGTCACCGCTTCGATGACGCGCCCCAGCAGGGAGAATCCGGCGTTGTTGTAGGAGAAATGTTTTCCAAGAGGAGCGACCTGCACCAGTTCCGGCATGCCGGCGACGTATTTTTCAGCCGCGTCGTCCCCTGGGCCGGTGTCCAGGAAAAAATCGCCAAACCAGCCGCTGGTGTGGGTCAGCAGGTGCTGGATGGTCGCTTTTTCAGAGGCCTCCGCATCCTGTACACGGAATCCGGGCAGATACGTCCGGATGGGCGCGTCCAGGTCCAACTGCCCATCCTCCGCCAGCATCATGGCCAGGGTGCCGGTGTAGGTCTTGGTGATCGAGCCGATCTGGAAGAGGGTGGATTTGGTCACCTTGAGCGGGTGCTCGTGGTTGGTGACCCCGTAGCCGGCGATCCGGGCGCGGCCTTTATGCAGCACCCCCACCAGCACGCCGGGGACTGCATGCTCCTTGCGGGCGCGCGCGGCCTCCCGCCGCAGCCGGCCCCATTTGGATTGCGATTTTCTGGCCATCGGTTGTTCTCCTTTTTCCATGGGCCGGTTCGTCCGCCTGGACGGCAGGTCGGAAAAAAATACCTCGTCCCGCTAAATTGTAAAACAGGATGCTCTCTCAATGCCCGAGCCTGATGAATCCGGGGAAAGAAAAGGCGGGAGGCGGGGGGACGGAAATGTGATATAAGGGCTGGCAGGAGGCGGTTTAGACCAGCCGTAGGAACCAGGGAGTGTGAATATGAAAATTTCGATAATCGGCAGCGGCTTTGTCGGCGCGACGGCGGCTTATGCACTGGTGATGCGCGGAGTGGGCCGCGAGATCGTGCTGGTGGATCTGGATCGGACCCGGGCACAGGCGGAAGCGGATGACATCCTGCATGCCGTGCCTTTTGCCAGCCCTTTGCTGGTTTCGGCCGGGGGCTACGACGACATCGCCGGCAGCAAAGTGGTGGTGATCTCTGCGGGCGTCGGGCAGAAACCGGGCGAGACCCGGCTGGAGCTGCTCGAGCGGAACGTGGCTGTGTTTCGGGGCATCATCCCGCAGGTGTGCCGCCGCGCGCCGGGGGCGGTGCTTGTGGTGGCTACCAACCCGGTCGATGTCCTCACACATGCGGCTGCCCATATTGCGGCCGAATACGGGTTCCCTTCGAGCCGGGTGCTGGGATCGGGCACCACGCTGGACACGGCCCGATTCCGGGCGCTGCTGGGGCAGCATCTGCACGTCGACCCGCAGCACGTACACGCCTACGTCGTCGGCGAGCACGGCGACTCGGAGGTGCTGACCTGGTCCCTGGCCACCGTGGGCGGCGCGCCGCTGGAGGTCTTCTCCCGCCAGGCGCACGTGTCGCTCGGAAAGCGTGAGATGGAGGCGATCGAACAGGGCGTGCGCAACGCCGCTTACCGCATCATCGAGGGCAAAGGGGCGACCTATTACGGCATCGGTAGCGCCCTGACGCGCATCATCGCCGTGATCCTGGGCGACCAGCGGGCGATCCTGACAGTCTGCACGCCGGTGGACGAGGTGGCAGGGGTGCGGGATGTGACCGTTTCGCTGCCGTTCCTGTTGAGCGGGGAAGGTGTTTTGCGGCGGCACCCGCTGCCGGTGTCCCCTGAAGAGGAGGAGCAGTTGCGGGCCAGCGCCCGGGTGGTTCGCACGGCGATCGACCAGCTGGACCTGAAGTGAGTGAGGCAAAATGGCAGAAATAGGCAAAACCTGTGTCGTGGTTGGGGCCGGGATCGCCGGCCTGATGGCCGCCCGCGCCATCCAGGCGGCGGGGCGCCGCGTGAC
>JBFKII010000445.1:0-2136 GCA_041632295.1 Anaerolineales bacterium
AAACACTCGGCGTACTGTGCCATGATCCGCCTGGGGCTGCACATCCCTGAAACCTGGCTGATCCCCCCCAAAGCCGGCCCGGACACTGAGAAGTTTCGCGTCACCGCCAGCCGCTACCACGATTTCTTCGACCTGTCGGCGATCGCCAGCCAGATCGGCTACCCGCTGTATATGAAACCCTTCGATGGCGGCGGCTGGCGCGGGGTCAGCAGCATCCGCGACGAAAGCCAACTGAACGCGGCCTACGACAGCTCGGGACAGATGCTGATGCACCTGCAGTCCGGAATCGCAGACTTTGAAGTGTTCACACGCTCGCTGGCGATCGGTCCCCAGGTCATCACGTTGAACTACGATCCGGACCAACCAATGCACGCCCGCTACGTGATCGACCACAACTTCTTGAGCCCGGAAAAAGGGCGCGAGGCACGCAGCATTACGAAGACGATCAACGCTTTCTTCCGTTGGGACTTCAATTCGTGCGAGGCGATCCTGAAAGACGATGTGCTCTACCCGATCGACTTCGCCAACGCCTGCCCGGATATCGCCGTCACCAGCCTGCATTACTACTTCCCCTGGGCGCTCAAAGCACTGCTGGCCTGGAGCACGTTTTGCGTCGTCACCGGACGCAAGATGCGCATCAACATGAACATCGACCGGTATTTCGATATCGCCGATTCCGAGCGCAGCTACGAGGAAAAGCTGACCGCCTACGAGGCGCTGGCGGACCAGTATTTTGAGCGCGAGCGCTTTGAGGATTTCAAGCGCAAACACCTCTCCCACCTGGACGAAACGATGTGGGAACTTGCCAGGAGCACGGAGTTTGACGATATCCTGACGGGGACCATCCGGTCAACGTTTCCGTCTCACGAGCACGACCACTTTATCGCCCACTATCGCGGCCTGCTCTCTCATTGGGTGGATTCGGAGGCGCAGCGGACCGACAATTGATCGTTCCGGTCCTGTTCTCACGCCTGCTAGACCGGATCCGCCAGATTGCCACCGGCCAGGCAACAAAGCCAGCCCGATCGATCGATTTAGACAGCGTGAAGTGGCACCGGGGGACAAATACCATGTCGGCCTCATTGTCGTTCCGATATTCCCGACGATCTTCGGCTTGCTGTTCAATCCTCCCGGAAGGCCGGATACTCCGGCAGATGTTCGTGTTCCGGCCAGGCCTGGCCGAGTGTTTCCCCGAATCGCATTGAAAATTCCCCCATCTCCGGAAAGCAATCGAAATCCTGCGCCGTGCGTGCAAACGCTTCCAGGTGTGCCCCAATCCGGGTAAACAGGGTTGCCAGCCCCCATATTCCGTCCGGATATTTCTCAGCCCGGTTCAGGCGGGCGCCCAAGTCGATCAGCAACCAGAACGCGCAGGCCGCCGCGACCGCCTCTCCAAATATCCTGTCATCTGCCGCTTCGGGGACCCCCCGGACGAGTTCCTCCCGGTAGCATGTTTCCAGCCGTGAAACCAGGTCGGCAGGGACGCGGTTGGCGCACCAGCAGGAGGGAAAGGACATGCGCGGGTACACCGCGTCCACCAACGCGTGGCCGAACCCGCTGACTTCAAAATCGATCAGCCGTATCTCCTGGCCGTCGTCGTACAGGTTGTCCGGGCAGGGGTCGTTGTGAATGTACGCCAGGAAAGGCCCCGGGTGGAGGGCCGAGTCCACAACGGCCTGCATTTCCCGCCGGAGAGAATCGCCCACGGCCAGGCCGTAGCGAGAGGCGTTCGCTTCCACCCCCTGGACCACCTCCCCGGCTTGTTGCAAGATGGTCGTCCGGAGCAGGGGCAACCCAGCAGAGATCTCCCGCGCCAGGGCCTCAAAATGTGCTTGTTTTCCCGCCGTCTCGGCATGCATGCGTCCCAGGCGGGACATGTAGCGGGTCAGGGCAGCCTCCGCCTCGTGGCCGGCCCCCTCCAGCAGCGGGCCGACCATATTGGTCATGCCGCCGAAATCCTGCACGAGGATGAATTGCTTTTCCCGGCTGCCCGCGAAAAAACGCGGGCCATGCCCACCTTTCAGGCTGTCCAGGAATTTGCAGCCGGCCCAATCGGCGTAAAAACCCTGCCAGACATGTTCATGCTCCGCCTTGGGGACCGCCGGCAGGTTTGGGCTTTTCAAGATAACGGTTTCC
>JBFKII010000446.1:0-2090 GCA_041632295.1 Anaerolineales bacterium
AATATCGCCGAGTTAAAGCGCTTTTACGAGCGGCACACCCGCGGGTACCGGCAGGGAGACCCGGCCAATCCTTTGTTCCCTTTCGAAGGGGACCTGGAGGTTTTCGGCATCCGACCCGGCTGGCGGTGGCAACTGCGGCGTTTCAAAAACCTGATGCTCAACCGGGTGGTATCCAGGCTGCAGGGATTCTTCGATGAGGGTTTTGTCTGATCGCGAGGCGGGTGCCTGCACAACTTGCAGCCGGGCGGGCCTCGCAGATCCGGCGCGCTCTTGATCCGCTGGGACAAACTGAAACGTGCATTGCACAGATATCAGATGGCCGACGGGACTCGAAAAACCATCATGCTGACGCTATCTTTCGTGGCGGTTGCCGTCGCCTTTACGCTGCTCGGATCGGTCCGCCCTGACGGAGCCCGGGCGGCATACGCGGACGTCTGGCATCAGCCCGGAGCCGGTCCGAGTCTGTTTACGGAAGTCAAAAAGGTGGCGGCAAGTGGTGCCGTGGCTGGTAATAATTTTGGGGTGTCCGTGGCCGCGCATGGTGACACCGTCGTGGTGGGCGAATACCATTACAGCCTGGGTGCCACGCACAGCGGCGCCGCATACGTGTTCAGACGGGACCAGGGCGGTCCCGGGAATTGGGGCCTGGTAAGGCGGTTGCTGCCGTCCGACCCGGGCGCTTACGATCATTTCGGCCGTGATGTGGCCATCCACGGAGATACGATCGTGATCGGCGCGATGGAGGCGGACGATGCCTGCACTGGCAATGTTGACTGCGACTCGGGGGCGGCCTACCTGTTCGAGCGGGATGAGGGGGGTCCAGCCAACTGGGGGCAGGTCCGGAAGTTGAACGCTTCGAACGCAGCGCTTGGCGATTACTTCGGCATCGCAGTCGGGATCGATACGGACACGGTCGTGATTGGCGCGCAGTTGAAAGATTACGGCAGCAGCGCCAACCAGGGGGCGGCTTACATTTTTGAGCGCAACCAGGGAGGATCCGGAATGTGGGGCCAGACAAAAATTATTTCAGATACCCTCGGCGCGCTGAACGACCGTTTTGGCAGCAGTGTGGCAATCTCCGCGGATACTCTGGCCGTTGGAGCCCTGACCTGCGATAAAGGCGGCCTGCGCAGCGGATGCGCGCTGGTTTTCGAGCGGGATCAGGGGGGCTCGGGCAATTGGGGGGTCACCGCCCGGCTATTTCCGGACGATGGCCTCAACGGTGGGCATTTTGGCTCGGACGTCGACATCGACCAGGATTTGCTGGCCGTGGGGGCGCCCGGCCATTTCGGCTCGCTGGAGGACCAGGGTGCGGTCTACCTGTATGGACGCAACCAGGGAACGCCGGGAAGCTGGGGGCTGGTCGGCCAGCTTCTGGCTGCCGATCCGGGAAGCGGTGCCAACTTTGGCGATGCTGTCGCCATCGAAGGCGACACCCTGCTTGCCGGTGCGCCGGGAACGCCGGAAGGCGGCGCTGTTTATGCGTTTTACCGGGATCAAGGCGGTCTCTCCTCCTGGGGCCAGCTGCAAAAGCTCTCCGCTTCCGATGCTTTTGCCGGAGACGGCTTCGGCAGCGCCGCGGCACTGTTTGGAATTACTGCCGTCGTCGGCGCGCCTTTCGATGACGATGCCTGCCCGATCAATCCTTCCTGCAACGCCGGATCGGCCTATCTTTTCCAGCAGGCAGGGGTTACGCTGGATGCTACACTCTATCTTCCGCTCATTTCCAATTGAGGGTTTGGTTTCGAGAGTCTGAATGAATCCAATGCTGCGCAAGTTTTTTTCCAGGTTCCTGTTTGGCAGGCTATGGCGCAAGCGTTCGTTTGAGTCCTTTGACGCAGCCCAGCGCGCTGCGGGTAGCCGGGGCTATTTTGATGATGACCTGGTTGCAGTTCGGGTTGACTCGGTCCTGCGGAACCTGGACACACCAGCAGGGGAACAGCCACTGGAGCTGACGTCCATTGAGGTCAATTTGCTGTCCGTGGTCTTGCGGCTCCACCAGGTGGGGAGTCCTTTTCGGGTGATCGATCTGGGCGGCGGCCCGGGGAAGCACTTTTTTCTGCTGCGCCGCGCCATCCCAAAGGAGCTGG
>JBFKII010000447.1:0-2005 GCA_041632295.1 Anaerolineales bacterium
CCCGGCTGGCCCCGCCGGACCTGCCGGGCCTTCTGGTCCGGCTGGCCCTGGTGGACCTTCTGGGCCTACTTCTCCAGCACAGGCTGCGAGAACAAACACCAGGAATACAAAAAACGCTATTCGTGTAAGTTTGAGTTTCATAGTACGGACATCCTCCAATGTTTTTGTAGAATGAAACTTTACTGAGTCGAAAAATGACTTACATCCACCTCCTTTTTTTTATTTCCCTCCCAACTCCATACTTATATTATATAAGAAGTTCTTTTCAATCGTTGTACTTACATCATGTGAAAGTTATGACCAGGATGTGACATTCATTGAGCAACCGGAAAAGCCCCAATAAAAGAATGGAATCAGGTCGTCGCATACGATTGACGGTTCTGGAAAAGCCGGCAAGTGGAACCGGAAATGGAGGGGAAAATACGAATATACGATGAAGGGGCGTCCGGCGACTGGAAGGAAAAATGCCGCTGGATGGTGGGGAAAAAAGCAGGTTTTTCGCCAACAGTCGTAAGGAACTGCTTCGGTTGGTCATCAGCGGGGCAAAGGATGTTCAGGAATGTGATCCGTGGCTTTCGCTGATATGGATCGCGAGCAGAGGTGTAGAGTTGAGGTTCGCCCGAAATGAAAAGTCTTTCGGTAAGAGAGTACAATCTCAAAACACACTTTCCTCAGGACCTGATATGGATATCGAAAAAGCCCGTCGTTTCATCGAAAAGCATCATCGCGCCGTGATGGTGACAAACCGCAAGGACGGCCGACCGCAGCTTTCCCCGGTGCTGGTCGGCCTGGATGAGGCCGGTCGGGCCATCGTCAGCACGCGCGCACCCACCGCCAAGGTGCGCAACCTGCGGCGGGACCCAGCCGTGTCCCTGTGCGTATTCATGGATCACTATTTCGGTCCCTGGATCCAGATCGATGGGCGGGCGGAGATCGCCGAGGGGCCTGGCGTGGTGGACCTGCTGGTCGATTACTACCAGCGGGTCGTGGGCGAGCATCCCGACTGGCAGGAATACCGCCAGGCGATGGTCAAGGAGCAGCGCGTGCTGCTGCGCATCGCGATCGAACGTGCCGGCCCCGGTTAGACTGCAAAAACCGTAATTACCCGGCCTGAATCGCTCCCGCAGCGCCTGAATTGGCGGGATTGGATTTGCCATCCCAGCCATTAGCATCTACAATCCATTTATGGCAGAAGACCCCCTTTCGACCGCCATCCGCATGTTGGACACCGGCCGGGCTGAAGAAGCCCGCCAGATTTTGCTGTCCCTGGTCCAGGAATCGCCCGAGCGCGAATCGGCCTGGATCTGGCTGGCGGAGACCTTTCCCGAAGTGCCCCAACGCATCCAGGTCCTCGAGCAGTACCTCAAGATCAACCCCCAGAGCGGGGTCGCCCTGGCGGCCCTGGCCAAGCTGCAGAACCGGGTGACCGGCGGCCAGGATGCGGACGATTCGCCGGGGGCGGAAGAAGAACCCGTGCCGGTTGAAAAGCCGGCCCCGAGGGCGGCGGCCCGGCCGGCCCGACCTGCCGAACCGCCCGAAAGCGAGCTGGAGCCTGAGGAAGCACAGGCGGAAAGCCTGCGCTCGACAGTGAATGCCTTCCGCGAGCCTGCTGGCGAGGGCACGGAGGCCCCGGCAAGACCGCGCTACACCTCCCGCCGCCGCCGGCGACGAAACTACTGGCCAGCCATCCTGATCCTGTTGCTGCTGGTGATCGCCATCCCGGCGGGGATCTGGCTGTGGTACACCTTCGGCCCGGGGGCCCTGCCGGCCGTTGGCACGCTGCCGACCGCCACGGCCGAACCCACGCCCGTCCCTGCGCCCACCGAAACGCCACTGCCGCCAACCGCCACGGCCGAGCCGACAGTTGTACCTCTGCCCACCGAGACGCCGCTGCCGCCCACCTCAACTCCCGATCCGTCGCTGCCCGTGCCGGTCTATTTCCTGCGCGGGGACGCGGCCAGCGCACAGATCTGGCGCCTGGAAACGGACGGCCGCTCCCTGACCC
>JBFKII010000448.1:0-1992 GCA_041632295.1 Anaerolineales bacterium
CTTGAGATGCAGTCGCTGTTTGCGACCTACCGGCCGGCCGTCCTGCTGAGCGACCCGATCCTGTTGAGCTTCCCCCTGGTTTTTTTGATCGGCCTGGCGGTGTTCTGGCTGCGGCCGAGAGAAACAGCCGCCCAATTGCTTTTCCTGTACGCGGCCGGTTTCTTCCTGGACAACCTGATCACCTGGGGTGTGGTCCAGCCGGGGGTGGTGGATCTTTTCCATGTGGCCAATTACTGGCCGCGCATCGTCCTGGGCAATCTATCCTGGATGTACCTGGTTTTGCCGGCCATGCTGCACCTGTTCCTGGTCTTCCCGGTGCGCAAGAAGCCGATCGCCCGCTTCCCGCGCCTGCTGCCTGCCCTGATATACGGCCAGGGAATCCTGGTCAGTGTGCTTTTTGTGGCGCTTTCCATTAGGGGAGTTGATCTGCCGGGCACCTCGTTTGCTTTCCTGGAGGTGTTGCCGGTCTTGCTCTTGTGTGCCGCCAGCCTGCTCCATTCGCTGGCCACCGTTCGGGATCCACTCGCCCGGCTGCAGGTGCGCTGGGTGGTGCTTGGCAGCATGGTGGGCCTGCTGGGGCCGGTGGTTTTATGGTCGCTCCTGGGCGGGCTCTCTTCGAGCGAAACAGCGGCGGTAGGCTTGCTGTTCCTATTCCTACCTCTGGCTTTACCGATCTCCCTGGCGGTGGCCATCCTGCGCTACCGGTTGTGGGATATCGAAGTCATTATCCGGCGCACGCTGGTCTACAGTGCGCTGAGCGGCGCGCTGGCGGCCATTTATTTCGGGTCCGTCGTGGGACTGCAGGCGGTGTTTGTCTCCCAGAGTGGGCAGGGTTCGGAACTGGCGATCGTGCTCTCCACGCTGGCGATCGCTGCGCTGTTCCAGCCGCTGCGGGGGCGGATCCAGCGTTGGATCGACCGCGCATTTTACCGCCGGAAATACGATGCGGAACGGACCCTGGCTTTATTGGCGGTCCAGTTGCGGGATGAGGTCGACCAGGAAAAATTGCTTCGGGCCGTGGTGGATGTGGTTGAAAAAACCGTCCAGCCGGACGGCGTGTCGGTCTGGCTTACCGTTGTGAAACCAAAGGCACCGGTTCAGGCAGGCGGAGACACCCGGTAGCCCAGAATGTAGGCGGCTGTGGCCAGGGCTGCGAGCAGAACCGGTTGCGCCCAGGACAGGGGGGAGAGCGGGGTGACGATTTCCCGGTACGCCCAGTCGACCGCCGCCCGCTCGATCCACCCCCTCGATCTTCCCCGGCGCCGCAGGGCATAAACCGCCCCCAGATATTCCGCAGTGCGCATGGGCGGCCGCACTTCCCAGCGGATTCGGGCCGGCCGGCTGCCCTGGTTGCAGATCGCATGGGGGGACATTTTTGGGATTTCGAAATTCTCCCCGGCAACAAACGTGCGCAGTTCCTCCCTGATCCGGACCGAGAGAATGCCCTCGAGCACCCTGAAGGTCTCGTCCTGGTGCCGGTGCAGGTGGAAACCGCCGTTGTCCCGCCAGCGCTGGTTGGTTGGAAAAGTCCGCTCCATCACCAGGCTCGCTCCGTTTTTCAGGATGCACAGTCGGTCGTCTGGATCGAGGCCCTGCAGCGTGAGCGACATCGTGCGCTTTCGGTCAGTTCTGTGGGCTGGCGATCAGGGCTTCAGCGGACCGGGATGTTGCGAAAAAGCGGGAGGTGTTGGCCACCAGGGTGACCACCAGCAGCACGGTGAACATCAATGGCGCGTTTTTTACCGGGCCCGGCTGGTAAAGCAGATACGAGGAGAAGAGGACGATCGGCCAGAGCCAGAATGCGATCCAGGACCACCGTTCACCCCGCCGCCAGGCGGTCAGCGCGATAAAAGCGGTCAGGATGTCTCCGCCGATGGCGCTCACCCCGATCCAGCGTATCAGAAATTGGAAAAACGACCTGCCATAAGCCTCCGATAGAAGCCCGGCGGGAATCGGATAGCCCAGGTCGGCAAGCACACCCGTGCTTTCGAC
>JBFKII010000449.1:0-1975 GCA_041632295.1 Anaerolineales bacterium
GCTTTTTTTCGAGAATTCCCACGATGGGACCTTCACCCTGCCGGACTTCCCTTCTCCAGAAAATCCTGAGAGAAATTGCGAGGCCGGAATTTCGTTCACCCGGGGCGCATTGCGCACGTATTTCACTTCAGGCAGCCCCGGCAAGGTTCTCGAAACCTATTCCAACTTGACCGGTCGCCCGGAATTGCCGCCACACTGGGCGCTGGGGTTCCACCAATCGCGCTGGGGATACCAAAATGAGGCCCAAATTCGGTCGGTCGTGGCCGGCTTCGAGGAAAACGATCTGCCGCTGGACGCAATCCACCAGGATATCGATTACATGGACGGATTCCGGGTTTTCACCGTGAACCAGGAGCGGTTTCCGAATATGAAAAATCTTGTGGACGATTTGCACCAGCGGAGTATTCATTGGATCCCGATCCTCGACCCCGGGGTCAAGCGTGATCCGGATTATGAGGTCTACACCGAGGGAAAAAAGCGGGGGCGGTTCGTGCGCCTGCCCCGGCAAAACAAGCCGATCCACGCCGTCGGCTGGCCGGGCTGGTGCGCTTTTCCCGACTTCAGCGACCTTGGAACCCGAGCATGGTGGTCCGGGTTGTACAACCGGCTGCTGGAACTGGGCGCGGACGGTATCTGGCACGACCTGAACGAACCGGAGGCCTTCGCTGCCTGGGGCTCGCCCACACTACCGGTCAACGCGCGCCACGATTTCGAAGGCCGCGGCGGGGACCACCTGGAAGGCCACAACCTCTACGGCCTGCTGATGAACCGGTCGGGCCATGAAGCACTGAGCCGGCCTGATCTAGAAAAGCGCCCCTGGTTGCTGTCCCGCTCGGGTTGGGCTGGCGTGCAGCGCTACGCCTGGCATTGGACTGCGGACGTGGAAAGCACTTGGGAAGCGCTTCGTATGACTATCCCGCAGGTACTCAACATAGGCCTCTCTGGGGTCCCTTATAGCGGCGCTGATATCGGCGGTTTCAGCGGCGATCCCGATGCGGAACTGTACACACGCTGGTTCCAGATGGCCGCCCTGATGCCTTTTTTCCGCAACCACGCCGCCAAAGGGACACTGGCGCGCGAGCCCTGGGTTTTCGGGGCGCCTTACACCAGCATCGTCCGGGCCAGCCTGCACTTGCGGCAGCGGTTAATGCCCTACCTGTACACTCTCGCCTGGGAGGCGGCGGAAACCGGAGCGCCCCTGGTCCGCCCTCTGTTCTGGCTGGAGCCGGAAAATCCTGAGCTTTGGAATGTGGAAGATTGCTTTTTGTTAGGAGACGACTTGCTGGTCGCCCCGATCCTGGAGCCCGGCGCCCGCGTGCGGCGCATGACCCTGCCGTCAGGTCGCTGGACGTATTTCTGGATGGACTACACGCTGGAAGACACCCATTTATCGGAAATGCCGGTCTCACTCCAGCGCATCCCGATTTTCGTGCGCGGCGGAACGATCCTGCCTTTGGGGGAGGATGGCAAACTGGTGGTGCATTTGTATCCCGATGCGGAAGGCAGGGCGGCTGGCCGGGTGTACAGCGATTCGGGACAAAGAGACCCTGGAGACGCCCGCATCGATCGCTTCGAGCTGGTTTTTGAAAAGGGCGGCTATACTCTTGCCTGGCACGTGGAAGGAGCCAAACCTCAGCCTTTCCCCTGGAAAGACCTCGAAGTCAAAATGCACTGCAGCGATCTGCCGGTGCGGTTGGTATCCAGGTCTTGAAACCAATCAAGAAAGCTTTATTCCACCCATCCAAGATTGCCATAGAAATTCAAACTATCGATCACCTGAATCAGATCCCCGCCATCTGGAGCCATCACCCACAATCCAGTCGCGCTGATGAATGCGATGCGCGTTCCTTCCGGCGAGAAAGTCCCGAACATTCCCTGGTCGTAAATCTCGGTGATGCGTTCGACTTCACCATCCGCCAGCCGGACCCGCCACCAGTCGGAAGGCACGTTGTGAGCCAGGGCGACTTGAACTCCC
>JBFKII010000450.1:0-1960 GCA_041632295.1 Anaerolineales bacterium
CTGGTGTTGCGCGGCGTTCCGGTTCTCGGTTTTTTCGGAGCCATGGCGTTCGCCTTTCGATCCTCGGTTGCATTTCCTGCCGGAACCCATTATAACGTCCCACGAAATGGAAAACTGGCAGCAGGGGTTTTGGAAACTTCTTGAAAATCAGGTTTTCACCCATCCCTCCACGGAGCGCGTGCTAAACTTCTATCGCCACTGTCACAGGGAACAAGACCTTCCCAACGGCCCTTCCGCCCGAAGGCGCAACCTGCGGCGATATCTCAATTCCCGCCCGAACCCCCGTTTTTTGCTGGTCGGAGAAGCGCCCGGCCCGCGCGGAGCGCGCTACAGTGGGATCCCATTCACTTCGGAGCACCAGCTTTCCGCCGGGACAATCGGCATCAACGGCGAACGGAGCTCTCGCCGCCCGGCTGCGTACAAAGAGGCCAGCGCCACGGTCTTCCAGCGCGTACTGGCGCCGTATGGGGACCAGGTGCTAGCCTGGAACAGCTTCCCCCTGCTGCCGCACAAGGATGGCCAACCAGGCGCGATCCGCCGCCCTGGCAGCAAAGAGCAAGCCTACTTCCGCTTCCTGCTCCACTGGCTGGTGGAAAGCCTGCAACCGGTCCAGGTGCTGGCCGTAGGGCGGAGCGCCCAAAAGTGCCTGTCAGGCGGGGGAATTCCGTACCATTACGTTCGGCACCCTTCCCATGGCGGGGCACGGGTTTTTGAGAGCTCGGTTCGTTATTGGCTCCCCTCCGACGTCACTCAGGTCGAAACCGGATCGGATTCCCCCTGATTTTCGGAAACAATTTCATAATCACTCGTGATCTCAACGACCGGCTTCAAGGTATTGACCACGGAGCAGTATTTCTGCTCCGACAACCGGATCGCCCGGGCCACCTTTGCCTCGCTGATATCTCCCTTCACCAAGTAATGCAGATGCATGCGGCGAAATGCATAAGGGGGTTGATCGTCCTGCTCCCCGCTGCAGGAGACCTCCAAACCGGTCAGCCCGGCACGCTGTTTCACCAGAATCATGACGACATCATAGGCGGAGCATGACGCTGCTGAAAGCAGCAACAGGTCCGAGGGCTTCAAGCCTGCCCATTCAGGCTCTTTTGCAGGCCAGCTGCCCATCACCAGCGGGTGGCCGAATGAATCCACCCCAACCATTAATTGCGATTCAATCCATTTCAAAGTTACCGTGCCCATCTATTCTCCTTTGTGGGCGCACCAGCCGGCATCAGGACCCGGACGGCGCACCCTCGTATCGAGCGTCCTCTGTTTTCTGCTGACCTAACTGCCGCCAGGCGAAACGGCCAGCAAACGGGTTTTCCCTGCGCTCCAGCACATCGGCGACGATCTCGCCGAGCAATGGGGCGAATTTGAAAGCGTGCCCACTGCCCCCTGACGCCACCAGCAGTCCCGGCCTTACGGGATCGTGATCGATCCAAAAATCACCGTCGAAAGTGTCGGCGTAAAAACAGACTCTTGCGAAAATGCAATCCGCCCCGGCAATTTCCGGCAGCGCTTCCCGTAAAAATCGCCGGAAACGGGGCAGCGATTCCGGAGCCACTTTTACCTCCCCTCCAGGCTGTATGCGGCGGCCGGCGCCATGGTTGGCGATTTTCAAGGTGCCGTCGTTTTTTGCAGGGAATCCGTACCATCCGGTTCGGGCGATATCCCCGGTCCAGACAGAAAAGTTCGGGGGTTGGAAGCGTCGGGGCTCCGGGACCCGGAAATGGAACAAATCCTGCGCCGTCGGCCACATCCGGTCCCGCAGCTCCGGGTGCAAGCCGGGGGTCCAGGCGCCGGCCGCCAGAACGACATAGTCCCCCTGTATCTCGCCGCCCGGATCAGTCACCAGCCCGGTGATACGTTTCCCATCCCAAAGCCAGGTGCGAACGGTCTGCCCGGAATGGACTTTCACCCCGGCGGTCGCACCCATGTGGATCAGGACCCGGACCACCTCCCC
>JBFKII010000451.1:0-1904 GCA_041632295.1 Anaerolineales bacterium
AGAAACGGTTCATCAGCGCGCTGAATTCCGTATCATTCATATTCTCAGCAATGGTTGTGGAACCTCGCACATCCACAAACAGCATGGTCAATTCAATCTCGGCGCCGCCGGGGAATTGGGAGGTGAAGGCATAACAGCCGTTGCAAAAACGTGGGTTCTTGGCGGATTTCTCCATTCTTTTTCCCCAGCGCAAGCGCATCAGGAATCCCCCGGGCCCTGCGAAGGGGCGATGGCAATTCACACAGCGCGGATTGGAAGGCAGCATGCCATTCAGATGCCTTCGGGCTCGCAGGCGCACGTTCCCTTCGGTCAGGTTTTTTCGCCAGGCTTCCTCAACGGTCTCCACGCCCCAGCGCCGTTGATAGAATTCCGGCAGCCTTTGTTTGCTCATCGCCTCTCCCGTGTATCGGCTAATCCGACCGAAGGTTTTTAGATGCTCTTTATCCCCATCATCCAAATTCTTCAGCCTCTTTTGCAGTGTTTCCCGGCCGGCTGGCCCATCTGTATTTTTCTTGAACCAGGTATCCGGGTTCCTGGAGGTTTATTTTTGCAAATAATCGCCTGAACATAAATAGAAAACATCAATAAAACAAATAAACGAAGATAAGGATGTTGTGCGACCTTTAGGTCCGACCCATTGATTATAAACCCCCAGATAATCCGATCCACGGAATCAGAAAACCATCTCCCCCCGCACAAAAGCGCCGGAGCGCGGATCCTGCGGGTCTTCAAAAAACTGCCGCACCGGGGAGACCTCGATCAGATCTCCCGAGATCAGCAGTGCGACCCGATCGGCCAGCCGGCGCGCCTGGTAAACATTGTGCGTCACCAGCACGACCGCCGCCCCCTCCCGGCGAATGTCCCGGATGATCTCTTCGACCAGGCCGACATTGCGCGGGTCGAGGTTGGCAGTCGGTTCGTCCAGCAGATACAGGCGTGGGGCGATCGCCATGACACGCGCCAATGCCACCCGCTGTAGTTCGCCGCCGGATAGAGAGCGGATATGGGCTCCGGCCAGGTGCTCCAACTCCACCGCTTCAATGGCTTTGCCTACCTGGTCAGGCGATGACCGGGCGCGATACTGGAGCCCAAGAGCGACATTGTCCCAGACGGTGCCATCTACAAGTTCCGGCCGCTGAAAGACCATGCCGATCTCGCGCCGCACGGCGATTGGAACAGGGAACTGGTGGGAAATCCTGTTGTGCTCGAAAATAAGTTGCCCTTTTGAGGGCTTTTCCAGGAAATGGAGCAGGCGCAGCAGGGTGGACTTGCCAGCGCCACTGGGGCCGACCAGCGCGAGCAGTTCATCCGGCGCGATATCCATTTCGGGGATTTTCAACACCGTGCGCGGCCCATAGCGGTGCTGCAGGTCGCGTAATCTAAACACGGACTCCCTCCAGACGCAGGAAGAGGGCGTTTGCTATGAGTGCCAGCCCTAAAAGGACCAGCCCTAACGCCAACGCGAAGCCAAAATTTCCCTGGCGTGTTTCCAGGACAATGGCGGTGCTCAGCACGCGGGTTTTTCCAGCGATATTGCCTCCAACCAGCAAGACCGCCCCGACCTCAGCCACGATACGGCCGAAAGCGGCCAGCACCGCCGCCAGCACCCCCCGGCGCGCCTGGCGCAGGATGGTCCAGCGCTCCTGGCCGGGGGTGGCACCCAGCGACCGGACCTGCAGCACCAATTCTGGGGAAACACTGCGCACGGCTGCGACCGTCAGACCGGCTGCGATCGGAAAAGCCAGAATGCTCTGTGCGACGATCATCGCAGTGGGGGTGAAAAGCCAGTCCAGACTGCCAAGCGGCCCGCTGCGGGAAAACAGCAGATAAACCACCAGCCCGACGAACACGGGAGGGAGGCCCATGCCGGTATAGATCAAAAGCTGGACCAGCCGGGCGCCGGG
>JBFKII010000452.1:0-1833 GCA_041632295.1 Anaerolineales bacterium
AAGCCAGTCGGGACTGGGTACAGCGGCGAGGGGCTTATGCGCTGGTGTTGGACGGGGAAAATTTTGCGGCCGTCGAGCCCAGGCCGGGGGTTTATTTTCTTCCAGGGGGCGGTGTGAAACCCGGAGAAACCACCGAAAGGGCGCTGGCGCGCGAGGTGAAAGAAGAGTTGGGCTGGTCGATCCGCGATATCCGCCCCACTGGCCGTGCAGTCCAGCATTTTTCGGCGCGGGGAATCCACTACCGCCTGGTGGCCTCGTTTTTTCGAGTTTTGCAATCTGACGGCTGCGAAGCCGGAGCTGAATTCGATCTGCGCTGGCTGCCGGTCGGGGAAAGCGACCGCCTTTTCCACGAATGCCACGGCTGGGCGGTCAAAATGGTGGCAGGCGCCAATCAGGCGCCTCGCGAACAGGAGGCATAATGGATTTCGAGGCTGCCAACCAGACCGCGGTCCAAAAAATGATGGCCGCCAGACCGATCCTGAAGGGGGTCGCCCGGGCGCGGGATGTGATCCCGGGACTGCGGGAAAACCTGCTACTGCACGCCGGCCCGCCGATCGAGTGGGAACGCATGTCTGGCCCGATGCGCGGGGCAGTGATCGGCGCGCTGCTACTTGAGGGCCTGGCAAATGATGAAAAACAGGCGCTTGGGATGGTCGAAGCGGGAGAGGTGGAATTCGCCCCCTGCCACCACCACCAATGTGTGGGGCCGATGGCTGGGGTTACTTCGTCCTCGATGATGGTTTACGAACTGGAGAATGTCACCCACGGCAACAAAGCCTATTCCAACTTGAACGAGGGCTACGGCAAGGTACTGCGCTATGGCGCCTATGCGCCTGAAGTGCTCGAAAAGCTACGCTGGATGAACGAGACCATGGGGCCGCTGCTGGCGGAAGCCCTGGCCCAATCTGAGGGCATCGATATCCGCGCCCTGGTAGCGGAGGCCCTGCACATGGGAGACGAAGGGCACAACCGCAACAAGGCCGGCTCGCTGCTGTTCACCCGCCATCTGGCGCCGCTGATCGCCCGGGTTGCGGAAAACAGCGCCGATGAAGCCGAAATCCTGGAGTTCCTAGGCAGCAACGCCCTGAGCGTGCTCAACCCGGTCATGGCGGCCTGCAAGGCCATGGCAGATGCAGCGCATGGCATCGAGGGCAGCACCATGGTGACCACCATGGCTCGAAATGGGACCGATTTCGGCATCCGGGTCAGCGGGCTGGGCGATCGCTGGTTCACCGCCCCGGTCGAGCAGCCGGATGGCCTTTATTTCTCCGGCTTCACCAGCGAGGACGCAAGCGGGGATATCGGCGACAGCACCATCACCGAGACCGCCGGGATCGGCGCATTCGCTATGGCAGCCGCCCCGGCGATCGTCACCTTCATCAGCGGCACCCCCCAGGACGCCCTCAACGCCACTTTGGAGATGTACGAGATCACCATCGCCGAACACAGCGCCTTCACCATCCCCTCACTCGACTTCCGCGGCTCGCCGGTGGGTATCGACATCCGCAAAGTGATCGAACTGGGACTGGTGCCGCGCGTCAACACCGGGATCGCCCATAAGGAAGCCGGGGTTGGCCAGGTCGGGGCCGGGCTGGTGCGGCCACCGATGCAGATATTTGAGGACGCCCTGGTGGCGGTCGCGGAGAAGTATCTGTGAAAATGGATTGAATAATGCGTAACAACCTCACTGATCAGGAGAAACGATGAAGATCCACGATCTCTCGCAAGACTTGAACCAGGACTGCTCGTTCTGGCCGTTTTACCCGCCGTTTGAAGTGAAATATTTCAAACGCAAGTCCGAGCACGGCGTCAACGCCCAATACATCCAGACCT
>JBFKII010000453.1:0-1783 GCA_041632295.1 Anaerolineales bacterium
AGCAGGGCCTTCTGCCAGTCGGGGTGCAGAGATTTGAACTCTGGACCTCTTCAACCCCATTGAAGCGCGCTACCGGGCTGCGCCACACCCCGAAGGCGTGGGGCATTATAGTCGATCCACCCCCGCCATGCAAGCGGAATAATTTATCCGGAGATTTCCTCCCCCTGAAAAGGTGGTTCCCGCTTTTTCAAGATCTCTCCCAGACGGTCCAGGGCCTCCCGGGCAGCCTGGCGGAAGAGCGGCTCCAGCTCTTCCGGATCCCCTTCGCGCGGTTCCTGGTAAAAAATCCGAATGGTGGTTCCGGAGCCGCTCGGAACGAATTGCATCGTAAAGCGGACGGGGATACCCAGGGCGACCTCTTCGCTGATGAAATGCTTCGGTGGCTGCCATTCGACGATCGTGAAAGTGACGTCCCCCATCTCGTGGACGCAGTGATATTGGGAACCTTCCCCCGCCAGGCCGCCTTTTTCGTCTACCCGTTCGACGCTGATCATGTCGTAGTAGATCCGTTTTTGGACCGGGTCGGTGGCCACGTCCCAGGCGACCCAGGGAGGCGACTCGGTCTCCAGCGATTCGATGATCCAGGCGGAGGAGGGGTCCACTTTCAGCCGGGTTTTTTCACACTCCTTGTGCCAGTCCGATGCCAGGTCCCAGATGACCAGCGGGACCCGGCCGAAATGCTCATATGTCTCGGCGTGGCGGGCCATCCCCTCGACCAGTTCGGCCGCTTCCATGGCTTCCACGGCCGCCATGGTGATCAGGGCGTAGCCTTCCAGGCCCAGGGCTACCTTTATCCGGTTTTTCATCAGCCGGTTTACCAGGATGACGTCGGCGCCCTGCAGCTCGGAAACCTCACCGAGTTGCTGCTCGATATATTCCCCGAAGTGCAAAAAGATTTTGAGGTCCAGGGCGCCGATATTGGCGCATGCCCTGCATTCGCAGGTGGTGTTCAGAGCCATGAACGCCAATTGGCGGCGGAAGTCAAAATAAATCGATTGGATGGATTCGAGCAGCGTCTGGGGCTGGAGGAACTCCCTGGCATCCACGAAGGCCAGGATCGCATCGCCGCGCGTGTTCAGGACCCGCACCGGGGCGCGGATGGCGTTGATGCCGGCCAGCAGCAGGCTGTCCAGGATTTCCTTGGCATGCTCCAATTCCGAATGTACCAGGAACTCGGTATAGCCGCTGATATCGGTGACCAGCAGGTAGCCTTGCTTGATTTCCATGGAGGGTTCTCCGCGTGGATGTGGCCGCTGGTGGCAACATTATACAGGCTTCGCCCCGCAAGGCTGCCGGGGTAAAATACGCCCGTGCTCTCCGAAAACCTCCTGAAAAAGTACGCTATCAAGACCGGGCAGCGGATCCGCCTGGTTGATGCTCCCCAGGAACTTTCCCGCGCCCTGGCCGAGCTGGTGGGGCCGGAAATCGCCTTGATGGAAGCTCCGGTCAAGGGAGTTTTCGACCAGATCCTGTGGTGGCCGGCGGATCTGAAGAGCCTTGCAGACCGGCTGTCATCGATGGCCCATTCAATCCGGCCCGACGGCGCCATCTGGCTGCTCATGCCTAAAAAGAAGTTCGCGCGGGAGCGCGGAATCGATTTCAGCTGGGAGCAGATGCAGTCCACGGCACTTGAAACCGATCTGGTGGACAACAAAATTGCCTCATTTTCTGAAACCGATTACGGAACGCGCTTTGTGATCCGGCGTGAGCACCGCCATCGCTATTCGGGGGCAGGTGAGGTTTGAAAACGGAGCTTTTTTCCAGCACCTCAGGAGAGCGACCC
>JBFKII010000454.1:0-1749 GCA_041632295.1 Anaerolineales bacterium
AAAACTTGCCGGAATCCTTTATCTTCAAGAAATATTGCTGCCTGCCGGGATGCTCTCCTGCGTTCAAATGGCCAGCTCGTTTGCGGACCTGTTTATCCAGAATGCGATTTACGATTGGAACGTATGCGATTGGTTTTGTGTCAAGGTTCTCGGCCCGATGATCGACCGGGAGGGCGACACTTGTGCCGCCGCCATCCAGGACTGGCATACATCGCCCAACTTGTGGCAGGCGCGCGCTTCCCTGGTCGCATTTGTGCCCGTCGCCGGCCGGCGCGAGTATTACCCAGGGATCGATGAAGCCTGCCGCGTATTGATCCGCAGGCCGGAAAGGTTCGCCAAAACCGCCGTCGGCTGGATCTTGCGAGACATCTCCCGGCACGACCACCGCTTTGTCAAAAAGCTGGTTTCGGAAAACATCGACCACTTCACCCGGGAAAGCGCCCAGAATGCCCTCAAATATTTCGAAAAGGACGAGAAGCAGGAGCTGCTGAAGGGATTGAAGGGGCGCAGAGCGGATCCGAGCGCCCGCTAATGTCCAAACGTCCCAATTCCCAGGGCATCAATGTTATCCTTGAGGTCCCGAAGCCGGGAAAAAACAGACCCCGGGAGGCCGAAAGCGATCGTGTTTCATTCTATCCCGCCAACCATCCTGGAGCGCATGCAGTACCTGGAGCTCCTGGACTCTCGCGACCGCCAGGACGGCACCCCGCGGCTGGACCGTCTGCGCCAGATCCCGCCTGAGACCGGCCGATTTTTAGCGCTCTTGCTGGCTGGAGCCCCGGCTGGCTCAGTCCTCGAAATCGGGACCAGCGCCGGCTATTCCACCCTTTGGCTTTCGCTGGTCGGTCGCCCGATCACGACGTTCGAAATCCTGCCCCGTAAAATCGCCCTGGCAAAGGAGACTTTCCGCACCGCCGGGATCGGCGACAAAATCCGCCTGGTGGCAGGAGATGCGCTCGAACACATGCAGGCGGTCGAGGAGGTCGGATTTTGTTTTCTGGACGCCGAAAAAGAGATCTACGCCTCCTGCTACGAAGCCGTGGTCCCAAAACTTGTCCGGGGCGGGCTGCTGCTGGCGGACAATGCCATCAACCACAGGGAAACTTTGCAGCCCATACTCGATCGGGCCCTGGAAGATGAACGCGTGGACGCCATGGTCGTACCCGTGGGCAAGGGCCTGCTGTTTTGTCGAAAAATCTAGCCGCCAGCATCTTTCAAACACAACCCCAAGGGTGATATGAATAAATACCTGCAAGCCAACCGGAAACGTTGGGACCAGCTGGTCCAGGAACACGCGCAATCCGAGTTTTACGATCTGGAAGGGTTCAAAGCGGGCAAAGACCGGCTGCGTTCGATCGAGCTGGACGAACTCGGTGATGTATCGGGGAAACGCATGCTGCACCTGCAGTGCCATTTCGGGCTCGACACCCTGGCCTGGGCCCGCCGAGGCGCGGTCGCCACCGGTGTGGATTTCTCCCCCAAGGCCATAGAGCTAGCCCGTGAACTCAGTTGGGAGCTACAGATACCCGCGGATTTTGTCTGCTCGGATATCGACTCCCTGCCTGCGGCCCACAGCGGCAGCTATGATATCGTGTTCACTTCCTATGGCGTGCTCCACGGCCTGCCCGACATCCGCCGCTGGGGAGAGGTCATCGCCCATTTTCTCAAGCCGGGCGGGATCTTTTACATCGTAGAGGACCACCCCTTTTTCCGCGTCTTCCGGCCCACACCCGATCATGATTTCAGAGC
>JBFKII010000455.1:0-1733 GCA_041632295.1 Anaerolineales bacterium
ATTGGGATGCCTTTGTCGCCGCCTGGCTGCCGGGGACCGAAGGGCAGGGCCTGGCAGACCTGCTCGCCGGGCAGGCCCCCTTCAGCGCCAGGCTGCCCCTGGATTGGCCCAGGAACCCGGGACAGATCCCACTGCAGGCCCTGCAGCGCGCGGCGGAACCCCCGCTCTGGGCCAAAGGCTTTGGCCTGAATACGTGAGGAACCACAGTAAGCTTATGAATACGAAAAAAATCCTTCCCCTGATCCTCCTCGGCGCGCTGCTGTTTGCGGCGGGCTGCCGGGCAGCCAATCCCTCTTCTCCCACCGGCACAGACCCGGGCGCGGAGGCCACCTCGCCCGCGGAAACCGGGTCGGAGGCGGATGCGATTTATCTGGACCCGTCCCAATCCCCGGATGCCCGAGCCGATGATCTGCTGGGGCGCATGACCCTCGAAGAGAAGATCGGCCAGATGACCCTGGTTGAAAAAAACAGCATCACCCCCCAGGCCGTAACCGATAAATTCATCGGGGCGGTGCTCTCCGGCGGCGGGGGCAGGCCGTCCACAAACGACCCCGAGCATTGGGCGGAAATGGTGGACGGTTTTCAGAGCAAAGCTTTGGAGACCCGCCTGGCAATCCCGCTCCTGTACGGGGTGGACGCCGTGCACGGGCACGGAAATCTCAAGGGGGCTACGATTTTTCCTCACAACATCGGCCTGGGCGCCGCCGCTGACCCCGACCTGATGTTCCGCATCGGGCAGGCGACCGCTGAGGAAGTGGCAGCCACCGGGATCTGGTGGAACTTCGCCCCTGTGTTGGCGGTCACGCAGGATATTCGCTGGGGCCGCACGTATGAAAGCTACAGCCAGGATCCGGAACTGGTTTCCCTGCTCGCCAGCGCCTACCTGCGCGGTTTGCAGGGGGAGAACCTGGCCGATCCTCTTACCGTGCTGGCAACTCCCAAGCATTTTGTCGGGGACGGGGGAGTGGTCTGGGGCACCTCCACGACCCAGAACTACAGCATCGACCGCGGGGATACGCAGATCGATGAGGACGGGCTGAGAAGCATCCACCTGTACCCCTACCTGGCGGCCATCGAGGATGGCGCGCAGAGCGTGATGGTTTCGTTCTCCAGCTGGAACGGCACCAAGCTCCACGAACACCAGTATCTGATCACCGAAGTTCTGAAAGGCGAATTGGGCTTTGAAGGCTTCGTGGTCTCAGATTGGGCCGGAATTGACGAAGTGGACAGCAATTATTACAACGCTGTGGTCCGCGCCATCAACGCCGGCATCGATATGAACATGGTGCCGACGCAATACGACCTTTTCATCATGGCTTTGACCGCCGCGGTGGAAAATGAGGAAGTCCCGATGGATCGGATCGACGACGCCGTGCGGCGCATCCTGCGGGTAAAGTTCATGCTCGGGCTGTTCGAGGCGCCGTTTTCCGACCCCGACCTGCGCGAAATCCCCGGCTCACAAGCGCATCGCGAGCTGGCCCGCGAAGCTGTGGCCAAATCGCTGGTGCTCCTGCAAAACCGGGACGACGTCCTGCCAGCCGCCAAGGACCTACCGCTGGTCTTTGTCGCCGGCGATTTTGCGGACGATGTCGGGGTGCAGTCCGGAGGCTGGACGATCGAGTGGCAGGGCGGGCGCGGGAATATCACCCCGGGCACCACCGTCCTGGAGGCGATCCGGGCAGCGGTGGGGCCAGATACCGACGTGCGGTACAACCGCTTTGGAACATACGACC
>JBFKII010000456.1:0-1716 GCA_041632295.1 Anaerolineales bacterium
ACGGCACCGCACTGCAGGTCCCGATCGGCGAGGACCACCCGCTGCAGGGCCAGTCGCCGTATTCGGCCAGCAAGATCGGCGCGGATAAAATCGCTGAGAGCTTTTTCCGCTCGTACGATCTGCCGGTGGTCACCCTGCGCCCGTTCAACACCTACGGGCCCAGGCAGTCCATGCGGGCGGTCATTCCCACCATCATCACACAGGCGCTGAGCGGGGATCGGGTCCGGCTCGGAAACCTGGAAGCCCGCCGCGACCTGACCTACGTTTCCGATACGGTCGCCGGATTTCTGGCGGTTGCTGCCGCCCCGGAGGTTGCCGGGGAGACGTTCAACCTTGGCACCGGATCCGAGGTGTCGATCCGGGAGCTGGCGGAAACCATTTTTGAACTGCTCGGCCGCCGCCCGCACATCGAGGTCGATCCCACCCGCCTGCGGCCTGAAAAAAGCGAAGTGCAGCGACTGCTGGCCGACAACGCTTGGGCCGCACAGCGGCTGGAATGGTCGCCGCAGGTCGGGCTGCGGGAAGGGCTGCAGCGCACGATCGATTGGGTGGCGAACAATCTGGACCACTACCGGCCGGGCGAATATTACGTTTGATGCGATGGGGTTTTCGTAGAGGCGCCACATGTGGCGTCTCGACGCCGTTATGATTAGAATATCCCCATGAAAGCCGTCGTCCTGGCGGGCGGCAAAGGGGCCCGCCTGCGCCCGTACACCACCGTGCTGCCCAAGCCGCTGATGCCGATCGGCGATATGCCCATCCTGGAGATCATGATGCGCCAGATGAACCGCGCCGGGGTCACGGAAGTGGTCCTGACGGTCGGGCACCTGGCGGAACTGCTGCGCGCTTTCTTCGGCGATGGATCCCAACTGGGGCTGGAGATCCGCTACAGTCTGGAGGAGCAGCCGCTCGGCACCGCCGGGCCGCTCTCCCTGATCGACGGCCTGGAAGACACCTTTCTGGTCACCAACGGGGATGTGCTGACCACCCTCGACCTGGCCGCGCTGGTCGCCTACCACCGCGAGTCCGGGGCGGCAGCCACGATCGCCATGCACCCGCGGCGGGTGAACGTCGACCTGGGCGTACTGGAGTTCAACGGGCGCTACGAGCTGACCGGATATAACGAAAAGCCCAGCTACGATTTCCAGGTTAGCATGGGGATCTACGTCTTTGAGCCGCGCGTGCTCTCCTACATCCCTTACAACCGCTACCTCGATTTTCCCGACCTGGTGCTGTCCCTGATCGAAAGGAAGGAGCGCGTGGTCTGCTACCCCTTCGACGGCTACTGGCAAGACCTTGGCCGCCCGGACGACTACGAACAGGCGGTCATCGACTTCGAGACGATCCGGCCCCAGATCCTGGGGGGCGATTGAGCGCCCCTGCCCGGCATACCCATTTCCCGATACTGAATTCATGACCGTCTGGCGCGTACCGCTCGCAGACCTGGAATACGGCCCGGAGGAAGAAAAGGCCGTGTTGGAGGTGCTGCGCTCAAAATGGCTGACGATGGGGGCGGTGACTGAGGCCTTTGAAAACCGTTTTGCGGGGATGCTGGATGCCCCGCACGCCCTGGCGCTGGCCAACGGCACCGTCGCCCTGCACCTGGCCTGCCTGGCGGTCGGGGTGCAGCCGGGAGACGAAGTGATCGTCCCCGCGCTGACATTTGTGGCCACCGCCAATGCCGCGCGCTACGCCGGGGCGCAGGTCCGCTTTGCG
>JBFKII010000457.1:0-1532 GCA_041632295.1 Anaerolineales bacterium
GCGGTATTCAGAAACTCCGAACAAGCGCATGAAGCGCCGGAACGTGATATGCCGCAGCGGGTCCTGCCAGACATCCGGGTTGTCGGGCACCCCCAGGGCGTAGAAAGCGCCATCGGAAAAAGTCTCCCCGCTGTGGCAGGCGATGCAGCCGGCCCGGCCTTCGAAAAGCTCCTGTCCGGCCTGTGCCTCCGGCGATAGATCCCCGATATCGTAGGGGCTGGCGGGGGAGTTGAGCGAGTGCACGTAGGCCGTCAGCCCGTTCAAGATCCTGCCAAAGGACGGACCGCCGCTGTAGGCATCCTGAAAAAGCTGCACGTATTCGGGCACCTGCTTGACCCGTTCGGTCATCAGGCGACCGTCGGTGTTCATGAAATGCGCTTCGGTCAGGTGGTCGCGCACCAGGGTGGGCATATCTGTGGCATCCATTCTTCCATCCCAGTACAGAAATCCCTGGTTGTAGACCGTGTTCAGCACGGTCGGCGTATTGCGGAAATACAGGGTAGTGGGATACCCGTCGCTGAGCGCCAGCCCGTCCGTCCAGGCGTTGTCAGGCTGGTGGCAGGAGGCGCAGCTGATCCCCGCATCGCCGGAAAGGCGCGGATCGAAGAACAGGTATTTCCCCAGCAGGACCTGGGCATCCTCGTAGGACCTGGGCGGATCGGCGAAAGCACGCACGCCAGCTTCGGGAGGGCGCACGATCTCAATGGGGACCAGCTCATAGGCCGGGGGCAAGAACTCCCCTTCGCCCGTAAGCGTGAGAAGGTAGCCGACGATCCGGTCGAGGTCGTCGCCCACCAGACGCTCAGACAGGTTTGGAGGCATGACATCCGTCGGGCATTCCCCGATCGGGCAGGCCGGGGCGATAAATGCCGCCGGGTCGAGGATAGACTGACGGATATACTCCTCGGCGCTCAGGCCCGTGACCCGGCCCTCCCCTTCGGCGCCGATCGCCGAGAGATCAGGGCCCACCAGGCCAACCGCATTGGGCACGCCCGGGATCGTATGGCAGGCGGCACAGCCGCCGCGGGCGAAAGACTGCGCCGTGGCTTCACCAGCATCTTCCTGGGGCGCGGGCGCGCTCCGAACCAGATGGCTGCCGCCTGCGGCAAAATAGATCGCCGTCGTCAGGAGAAGTATCCCCACCCCTACCAAAATCCATTTTGGATATCGCATGGTTGCCTCCTACCCAAATAGGAGAATTTAAATCGCTAAAGAGAAAGTTTCCAAATGAATTATCCTATTTCCGCCCGGGGATGGCTTCCTTCTGGAGAATGAACTCTCTAATCCTGGAGAATGATTCAGTTAAAAACCCCCAGCGTGCGCCGGATTTCCGGTCCCGGCGGGCGATCGGACGCGCAGCGGGGAAAAACCGGTTCGCTCCCAGCCGGCATTTGCAACCAGGGGAGCCAAAATCAGACCGGCGGATCTGCCCGGCGATCAGGATTGCGCCGGCACAGCACGGCTGGAGCGGCGCAAAGGGTGAATTCAGTCTGTTGGGAGCGCTAACCCAGTCCGTTTCGAGCGGCCCATAA